>PMAD01000172.1 GCA_003152415.1 Acidobacterium sp. | reverse complement strand
CCGTTGGCGATCTGCATGGTGAGGTTCTCGTCGTTCCAGAGGCCGTAAAGCATGGTGACGTACTGCGAATCGAGCTTCCGCTCCTGCAGCGCGTCGTTCAGCGTCTTCAGCATTTCCGAGGGCGAGAGGTGCTGGGGGGCCACCGAGCGCATGATGCCGCTCACCAGCGCGGCGTACAGGGCGGCCGCAGCCGCTTTGCCGCTTACATCGCCCAGCGCGATGGCGCTGCGGTTGGCGTCGTACGGAAGGAAGTCGTAGAGGTCGCCCCCGATAGTACGGGCCGGCAGGAACTTCGACGCAAACTCCGCCCGCTTGTGCTGCGGTTTCGCCGGAGGCAGCAGACGCAACTGCACTTCGCGCGCCATGGCCAGGTCGCGCTCCAGGCGCTGTTCCTGCTGAGTGACGCGCTGGTAGAGCTGCGCATTTTCAACCGCAATTGCAATTTGCGCCGCGAGCGTGGTCATCGCCCGCTCGTGATCCTCGGTGAAGTAGTGCAGGCGGGTATGCTCGACGTCGAGCACTCCGATGGCCGTGCCTTTGTAGATCAGCGGCACGGTCATCTCCGAGCGCGTCTCCGGGTTCACCATGTGGTAGCGCGCGTCCTTGCGCACGTCGGGTACGTGAATGACGCGCTTCTCGCGAATGGCCGCGCCGACCAGCCCGCGATCGAGCGGAATGGTGGTGCCGATGGCCGCGGAGTTTTCCGCTAAACCTGAAGCCGCGAGGGGAGAGACCCCGGGCAGTTCCGGTGGCGAGGAGTCCCAGATGCTGCGCCGCGGCTCCTGCTTCTCTTTTGTATCGGAGCGGTGGACGAACCGAATCGACAAGCGATTTTGGAGCACCTGATCGCGCTCATTCACCAGCCAGATGGAGAACATCTGATAGTCGATGATGCGGCGAATCAGCTGGCCCACGCGTTGCAGCAGCTCGTTGGGATCCAGAATCGACGTGATCTCGCGGCTGATTTCGTTCAGCACCTGCAGCGTCTGCGCCTGACGGGCGACTCGCGTGTAGAGACGCGCGTTCTCGATGGCGCCGGCAATGCGGGAGGCGGTGAGGGTGAGCAGGTGCAGGTGCTCGGGATTGAAGTAATTCGGCTGCTCGGCCTGAATGTCGATGACGCCGATCATGCGGTTTTTCGTGATCAGCGGCACGGCCAGCTCCGAGCGCACATCGGGATTGACGTTGATGTAGTTCTCCGCTTTGGTGACGTCGTTGACCAGCATGGCCTGGCGGCTCTGCGCCACCTCGCCCACGATGCCCTGCCCCATCCGGATGCGCATGCGTTCGGCCTCGGGCTTGTGGCCGATCTGAAAGCGCATGCGCAGGTCGTGGGTGCGGTCGTTGACCAGGAGGATGGCGAAGATGCGGTAGTCGATAACCGCCCGCACCAGCGACGCGGTGCGTTCGAGCAGAGTCTTCAGGTCCAGCGTGGTGTTGAGGGCGTCGGCCAAACGGACCAGGAATTCCGTTTGCAGCGGATCCACCTGCACCTGCGCAGGGCGCTGCAAGGCCTCAGGCGAAGCGGGCCTGTAATCCCCTTCCCACGACTGCTCTGCCGGGTTCTGCCGGGGGTCTTCGCTCATAATTCTCCTGGGGACGCACAGCGCCGCGCGCACCGACCGAATGTCATGATACGGGGTTTTGCGGCGGCCCGTGAGGAGCCCGCGAACGCCTAGAAACTGCACCGCGCTGCGAATTTCGAGGCCCGGCAGCGCGGGAATCTCAGGCGGTTTTCAGCTCGCCGACGATCGCCACACTGGCGCTGGCGCCGATGCGGTTGGCTCCGGCTTCGAGCATGCGCCGCGCGTCGGCAAGGGTGCGGATCCCGCCCGAGGCTTTTACTCCGCAGCGACCGCCGGCCACGCCACGCATCATTGCCACGTCTTCCGGAGTCGCCCCACTCGTCGAGAACCCGGTGCTGGTCTTGATGAAGTCGGCGCCTGCGGCGATGGCCAGCTCTGATGCCCGCAGCTTCTCCTCGACGGTCAACAGACAAGTTTCGAGAATCACCTTCACGATGGCGCCTGCCTCGTGAGCAGCCTCGACCACTCCCTGGATCTCCTGCTGCACGGCCTGGTTCTCACCCGACTTCAGCAGCCCGATGTTGATCACCATGTCCACATCGTGCGCGCCGATCTTCACCAACGCCAGAGCCTCTTCGCGCTTGGTGGTTCCCAGGGACGCCCCCAGCGGAAAGCCGACGACAACGCCGACGGGGATACCGGTTCCGGCCAGTTCGGCATAGGCCAAAGCCGTCCAGGTGGGATTGACCATGGCGCAGGCGAAGCGATACTCCGCTGCCTCGCGGCAAAGCCGAATTACCTGTTCCTGGGTCGCTTCGGGTTTCAGCAGCGTGTGGTCGATGGCGGCGGCAAGGTTGCGCCTGGATGCCAGGGCCTGCTTCGCAAACGCTTCCGCGTCGAAGCCCGGCACTTCCTGTTCCTCTTCTTCATCGAGAAGGTGAATCTGTGTGCTCATGGGGGCAACCTCCTTTTCAGCCCGCCGATAGTTCCGGGGCATCCGGAGGCATCAGACAGATGTCCGGCAAGTTCCGGTATCGCTCTGCGAAATCCATCCCATAACCAATAACGAACTGATTGGGGATCGTGAATCCCACATAATCGGCATCGATTTTTTCCACACGCCGCGATGGTTTGTCAAGCAGGGCGGCAATGCGGAGGGTTTTGGGCTGGTGCTGCTCGAAGAGGCTGCACAGGAATCCCAGCGTCAGCCCCGTATCCAGGATGTCTTCGACGATAATGACGTTTTTGCCTTCGATGGACTGATCGAGATCCTTGATCAGCTTCACGGCGCCGCTGGAACGCGCCCCTTTGCCATAGCTGGTCACGGCGACGAAGTCGAAGGTGTTGTCGACGGAGATGCTGCGCGCGAGATCGGCCAGGAAAATGGCCGCCCCTTTCAGCACTCCAACGAGAACGATTTTCTCGCCCGCGTAATCCCGATCGATCTGGCGTCCCATCTCCAGCACGCGATGACGAATCTGTTCTCGGCTAAACAGAACCTCGAGCCCTGAATGAATGCTTGTCGTGCTCACAGGCCGATTTAACTCCAAAGCCCCCTGTGGAAGCTATACTTGAAAGACGCGCGTATGTACCCTTTTATTCATATTGGCCGCTTCTCTGTTGGCACTTTCGGCATTATGCTTTGGCTGGCGGCGGTGGCCGCCTGCTGGATTCTCTACCGGAATTTCCGGCGCTGGGGGATTGACGCCGACGCCATCAGTGTCGTGGCCGTCTCCACTGTGGCCGGTGTCCTGGGATCGAAAATCTGGCACGTGCTGGAAACCCCCCATGCTCTCATGCGCCATCCTGCCGATCTGCTGTTCGACCGCGCCGGGTTCGCCTGGTATGGCGGCCTGATCGTCGGCATTCTGACGCTGCTGTGGCAGGCGCGGGTCTACAAACTGGGCGCTCTGCAGATGCTCGATCTGGCCTCGCCTGCTGCCGCGATTGGCTACGGGGTCGGCCGACTGGGCTGTCTCGTTTCCGGCGATGGCGACTACGGCATCCCCACGAATTTGCCGTGGGGTATGAGCTTCCCCCATGGGCTGGTCCCGACCTTCCAGCGCGTGCATCCCACGCCGATTTACGAGTTGCTGGGTGCTCTGCTGATCACCTGGATCCTCTGGCGTCGCGGCGGCCCAGAACGGCCCAAGCCGCTGGGCCAGATTACGGGCGAATACCTCATCCTCACCGGTATCGCGCGCTTTCTGGTGGAATTCATCCGGATCAATCCGCGCATCCTGTGGGGGATGACGAACGCTCAGCTGGCCAGCCTGGGAGCTATTGGTTTCGGTCTGGGGTTAATCCTGGTGGCGAGGGCCAGGACCGGCGCGAAGGCTACGAACTCGGAGCGACGAACCGCAACTGCTCATAGTACCTAGAGCATCTCTGGCTTCAGGCTTCCCAGGGATTCACGAGGCGAATGCCGCAGTCCTCGAAATCAGGGGTGTTGCGCGTGGCGAGGATCGCACGATACAAGCTGGCAATCGCGGCGATCTGGGCATCGGCCTGGTTCATTTCGCGCCCACGCGCCCTGCGCGCGGCCGAGATTTGCGCATAATGAATCGTCGCATCGTCTTCGAAGGGGAGGATACGACCAGAAAACGTGCCGCTAAATATGTACTGGGCAGCTGTCTCTCGCGCCGCACGCTTCCTTCCCGGGGGCGATATCGCGATCCCGTATAGAATTTCTGCCTTCGTAATCGCGGTTGTGAACATTTCAGCTTCCGGCTGCTGGTCAAGCCAGGCGGCGACGCGGAGATCCGGTCGCTCCCGCATCGCTTCGGAAAGCACGTTGGTGTCGACGATGATCATCGACTATTCATCGACTATTCATCGTTGTTGGCTCCAAATTCGGGCCCGCTGAAATCGGGTGTTTCCCGCATGGGCCCACGTGGAGGAATCTCCAACTCGATACCATCAATGCCTGCTTCGGCCAGGTGGCGCCGGATCGACTGATAGAAGCTGCGTGGCTTCTCCCGAGCGGCCTGAGGCAACTGAACCTGAACCGCTCCCTCCAGAATTAGGCGCGCTTCCTCCTCCATGGAACGGCCGTGTTCGGCGGCACGGACGCGTAGCTTCGCCTTCGCGGAGTCGTTGAGTTTGCGGATGGTTAGGCTCGCCATCAATCCAACATAGCCGATGCAATCAATGCTGTCAATGACTGCATTGATTGCAATGCGTGCACCCTACCCAGCGTAACTCCTGATCCACTCCACGATGCTGCGCATGGCGGCACCGGTTGGGCCGGAGGCCATCCACGGCTTCACCTCGTCGCTCCAGGCCACGGCGGCGATGTCCAGGTGAATCCAGGGCGTGTCCTCGGCGAATTCTTTCAGGAACATTGCCGCGTTGATCGCCCCGCCATAGCGTCCACCGGTGTTCTTGATGTCGGCGATGCTCGACTTGATCACGTCGCGATAATCGTCGTCGAGCGGCAGCCGCCAGAAGCGCTCGCCGGAGGTCTTCAGGGAATCGGAGAAGCGCTGGTAGGTGTCCTCGTCGTTCGCAAAGATGCCGGCGTTGAGCAGGCCCAGCGCTACACCGACAGCCGCGGTCAGCGTGGCCGCGTCGATCAGGTGGGTCGCGCCCAGCTGTTTCGCGTAGGTGAGGCCGTCGGCCAGCACCAGGCGCCCTTCGGCGTCGGTATTGATGATTTCGATCGCTTTGCCGGGCTTGCCGGGAGCGGGCATGGCGATCTCGACGTCGCCGGGCTTGTAGGCTTTGCCGGAGGGCATGTTTTCGGCGGCGCAGACGATGCCGATTACCTTCACCGGCGGCTGGAGCTGGGCAATCGCGCGCATCGCCCCGATCATGGCCGCGCCTCCGGCCATGTCGTACTTCATCTTCTCCATGCTGTCGGAGGGCTTGATGGAAATGCCGCCCGTATCGAAGGTGATGCCCTTCCCTACCAGCCCGAGGACCGGGCCAGCCGGCGCGTCTTTTGGCTCGTAGATCATCACAATCAGCGCGGGCGGCTCGTCGGAGCCCTGGGTGACGCTGAGGAATGCACCCATCTTCAACTCGCGGAGCGTGTCCGTACCGTGGACTTTGCACTCGATCCCGAACTCGTGGCACATCTCCGCAGCCCGCTCGCCGAGGATGGTCGGCGTGAGGCGATTGCCGGGCTCGTTGACCAGGGCGCGGGCAAAATTCTGCGACTCGCCGACGATTACGCCTTCGCGCAAGGCTGCTTCCACGGCTGCCCGGTCGGCTGATGCGGGGACCACTACCTGCACCGACTGCACGCTGCGGTCCTTGCGGTCGGAGCGGTAGGTATCGGAGTCGTAATCCGCGATCACCGCGCCCTCGGCGAGCGCGCGAACCGTCAGCTTTGGATCAAGCCCCTCAGCCACCGGGACAGCAATAGCGACTTCTCGCAGCCCGCGCGGTTTAGCGAAGCGAACCGCGGTTCCCGCGCCCTTGCGGACTTCGTGCGGGGTCAGCTTCGCCAACTTGCCCAGGCCAACGATGAGGAGCCGCTTTGCCTTCAGTCCGGCTGGACTATGCAGCAGCAGGGTCTCGCAGGATTCGGCTTTGAACTCACCGCTGTCGAGTACGGTCAGTGCGGCCCTGGCTGGGGCGTCGTCACTGGCCAGCAGACGAATTTCGGGCTTCGCGGCCCTGTTGGCCGAGACATCGACCGCGAAGACGGCAAGGAGTTCGGTTTCGATTTCAGAAGAAGGGGCAAAGAGGATTTTCGTATTCATAGGGGATTACGGACTTCAGATTGCGCCTCAGCGGTCTTGAAAAACGCTGCGCTGGAACCTCACCGCTTCCTCGTGGTGCGCTTGGCCGGGGCCTTGGGTTTGCGCGACCACTCGTTTCGCAGGCGAGGCGGGACACCTGTCAACGACGCAATCATCGCCATGGGCTTCTTACGGCGGGAAATCACGATTTGCTCACCACTTACGACGCGCTTCAGGACCTCGCCCCAATGGGCCTGGGCATAGCTGACGCTGACCATGTCGGACATAGAAAAATTGTACAGACTCAGGCTTTCCGGCTCCGCGCAACGGCCGCACGAGCTTCCTTATCGGCCTCCCGCCGCCGCTCGGTTTCGCGCTTATCCCACTCCTGCTTGCCGCGGGCGACGGCCAGCTCGCATTTCACCCGGCCATTGCGAAAATAGAGCCTTGTGGGGATGAGCGTTAACCCCTTCTGCTGCGTCTTTCCCGTGAGTTTGCGGATTTCCTCCTGGTGCAGCAGCAGCTTCCGCGTGCGCAGCGCGTCGTGGTTGTTGTAGCTGGCGTGGGAATATGCTCCGATATGCGCGTTCAACAGAAAGGCTTCCCCATCCTTGACCAGGCCGTAGGCGTCCTTGAGATTGGCCTTGCCCTCGCGGATCGACTTGACCTCGCTCCCGCGCAGGGCCACGCCCGCCTCGTACTTTTCGAGGATGAAGTAGTTGTGGCCGGCCGACCGGTTCTGGGTGGCATCGCGGGTGCCGGAAGCCACCGGGTCGCGCGGTTTGGGCTTCGGGGGCGCTGGTTTTACGGGATGGCTGGCGGTTCGGGCCATGGCTTCGGTCGCAATTTCTCATCGTATGCCGCAGAGCGGCAAAACGCGACCCCGGCGGCGGAGGAGAGAATTGTATGGCCATTTAGTGCCATGCAGCGAAACGGGGCCGGAATGCGATACTATACGCAGCGCAAAGGGGTAACACCGTCGAGCCGCTCTTCCATTGCAGGGGACGAAAGGTCAAACGCTCCGGCGCCCATGATTCTGTCTCCCGAAACTGGAGCTGCATGAAGAGAAGTCTTGTCATCTGGGCTTTCCTCGCCACAATTCTGGCGACCCTGCCAGGGGCGTACGCGCAGTCCGCGGCCCATTGGTTCAAGCAGGGTCAGGCCGCTGAGGCGAAAGACGATACCCTGGGCGCCTACGAGGCCTACTATCAGGCCTACCAGAAGAAGCCTTCCGACGAACGCTACAAGCTCTCGTGGGAGCGTACCCGGTTTCCCGCGGCGGCGATGCGTGTCGAGCACGGGGAGCGGCTGCGCGACCAGGGCGACTACACCGGGGCCCTCACCGAGTTCCTGCGGGCTCTCGAAATCGATCCCAGCAATGAGCTGGCCTCTCAGGACATCAAGGCCACGCGCGACAAACTGAATTCCCAATCGCCGGCGCCGGAAAATACGCCGCGAACCACTGACGAGGCCCTGGAACTGGCTGCTCCAATCCAGCTCAAGCCCATCTCCAACGAGCCGCTCACCCTGCACATGGTCGAAGACAGCCGGATTGTCTATCAGGCGGTGGGCAAGGCCGCGGGCATCAACGTCCTGTTCGATCCCGCGTATAGCTCCAAGCGCATTCAGGTGGACCTGCAGAACGTCACGCTGAGCGACGGGTTGCGCATTGTGGCCACCGTCTCCAACACCTTCTGGCGGCCCATCACTTCGAACACCATCTTTGTCGCCGAGAACTCGCGCAGCAAGCACACCGAACTCGACGAGCAGGCGGTCGAGACGTTCTATCTGCACAACGTGGCGCAGCAGAACGATTTCACCGAGGTACAGACTGTCCTGCGCAATCTCTTTCAGGGGGCCCGCATCAACGGCGTCGCCAGTGAAAACGCGATCGTCATGCGCGGCACACCCGATGAACTGCTGCTGGCTCGTCGGCTCATCGACGACCTCGATAAGGCAAGGCCAGAAGTGGTGATCGACGTAGCGGTGATGGAAGTCAGCCGCGATCTGCTGCGCAACATCGGCGTTCAGCTACCGCAGACGGCGAGCATCAATTTTCAGCCTTCGAATGCGAATCTGAATAACACCGGTTCGACCAGCAATACCGGCAGCACAACGACGAACACTGCCTCGACCACGACCAGCAGCATCACACTCAACAATCTCGCTCACCTGAACTCGACCAACTTCGCAGTTACCATCGGCCAGGCGGCCGTGGATCTGCTGCTCACCGACACCCGTTCGCGCATCATTCAGAATCCGCAGATTCGCGCTTCCGACGGCCAGCAGGCGACCCTCAAGATCGGCGAACGCATCCCCATCGCCACCGGATCCTACCAAACCGGCGCGGCTACGGCCATCGTCAGCTCGCTGGTGAACACGCAGTTCCAGTACATCGACGTCGGCGTCACCATGGACATCAAGCCGACTGTGCACTTCGACCGCGACGTCACCCTGAAGAGCAAGATCGAGGTTTCGGCCACCAATGGCAATTCCAACATTGGCGGCATCACCGAACCCATCATTACCCAGCGCTCCGTGGATCACACGGTTCGTCTCAGAGACGGCGAAGCCAACCTGCTGGGCGGCATCCTGCAGCACCAGACCACCTTCGCCATCAGCGGCACTCCGGGTTTGGCCCAGCTTCCCCTCATCAAATACCTCTTCAGCACCCAGCAGAAGGAAGTCACCGACGACGAGGTGGTCTTCCTGATGATTCCGCACGTTGTGCGCGCCGAAGAGGTCGACCCGGAAAACATCCAGCAGATCGATACGGGCACCACCAACAATATCGAACTGCGCCCTATCAGCTCGCCGCAGCAGTTAGCGGCCGCGATGCAGGCGCCGGCACAATCCGGCACGCCGGCATTTGGCGGACAGCAGAGTGTTCCCGCACCTCCACCGCCGTCGGCACCGCCCACCGCGGCCGTGGCGGCCCAGCAGGCCATCACCAACATGCAGCAGCAGGCGAATGCCGCGGCGCCGGTGAACCTGCAGCTGACTCCCCCGCAATCCACGCAGAAAGTGGGTTCGAGTTTCAAAATGTTCGTCAACCTTTCCGGTGGAAGCGACGTTTTCGCCGTGCCTATGGACGTGCAGTATGACGCCTCAAAGTTGACCCTCATCAATGTGGATACCGACGATCCGCAGAATCCGAACGTCCTGGGGAAAGACGGACAGGCGGTAGCCCTGGCGCACCGCGATGACGGAAAAGGCAACGCCGCTGTCGCCGCTTCGCGTCCGCCTGGAACCAAAGGCGTTACTGGCTCGGGCGCGCTGTGCGTGCTCACCTTCCAGGCGAAAGCCCCAGGCGACGCGTCGGTTGCCATTGTGAGACCGGTTGTCCGCAACAGCCAGCAGCAGCCGATCCCCGCGATGGGATCTCAGGCGGTCGTGCACATTCAGTGAGCGGCTGTCGAAGTGGTGAAACTATGCAGTTGATCTTGTACAACCGAGAGCAAGCGCGGCGGGGCCGGGAAGCCGGCCTCACGCTGGTCGAGCTCATCGTCACGGTCGCGATCCTCGGCATCCTTGCGTCGGCGGCGATGCCCATCGCCCGCTTCCAGGTGAAGCGCCAGAAGGAGCGCATGTTGCGCTACGACCTGTGGCAGATGCGCGCCGCTATCGACGCCTACAAGGATGCCGCCGAGAAACATGCATTCCAGACCAAGGTGGACAGCCAGAATTATCCGCCCGATCTGCAGACTCTGGTCGACGGCGTCGATGTGCAGGGAAAAAAAGTGCGCTTCCTGCGGCACATTCCTATCGACCCAATGACCGGCAACGACGACTGGGGGCTGCGCTCGATGCAGGATGACCCCACCAGCGATTCATGGGGCGGCCAGAATGTTTTCGACGTTTTCACGAAATCCGACGGGGTAGCCCTGGACGGAACGAAATACTCGGACTGGTGATCCTATGCGGCTGAAAACCCCAATTCGAAGGCAGGAAGACGGCTTCACCCTCGTGGAGCTGATGGTCGTCATGCTGATCATTGGCGTGCTGGCCACGGTGGCGATCCCCATCTTCAGCGCGTCCATCAAGAGTGCGAAGGAAGCCGCGCTGAAAGAAGACCTGCATGTGCTGCGCGACGCCATCGACTCCTACACGATGGATAAGAACAAGGCTCCGCAATCGCTCGACGATCTGGTGCAGAACGGCTACCTCAAAGTGATCCCCGAAGACCCCATGACCCACAGCCGCGAGACGTGGGTGACCGCGAGCGACGATACGTATGCCGATCTCGATCAGACGGAACCAGGCGTCAACGATGTGCACAGTGGTTCAGAGGAACAGGGATCGGACGGGCAACCTTACTCTACCTGGTGAGGATTCTGCCGATGTTATACTCAACATGAGGTAGTTCCCGGAAGGGTGCGGCCCTCCCGGGAAGTTGGCTACTTCGTCAGTAGCATGAGTACGAGGACGGCAACCGCCAGAACAAAGCGCCAATCCAGCGCAATCGTTATGGCGATGCGAGTCCAGGATGATTTCTTATTCATCCCTGGCCCTCACCCCCTTTCATCGGAACGACTCGCAAGTCGTTGTCGCGGCCTGCGAGTCGTCGGTCCATCTTCCGGACCGATCTCTGCGTCATCCGCATTCGCACTTTGAAAGAGGCATTCCCAGTTTAGGGAGTGCTGTCCGCACATAAGTCACTTCTGTGCAACCTTCCGAAACTCAGGTAACGCGTCCGTGCGGCGTGGCAGAATAACTGCGACGATGCTTACTGTTCCGGAACTGGCGCGCGTTCATGATCGATACCTGTCCATCGCCGGTCTGGCGCGTGAGCGCTTCCGAGACACGCTGGGCGGAAAGCTCCTGCTGCAGTCCCGATTCAACGCCGAAGGGATTGCGCTGGTCGTTGCGGCAAGCATCGCCGGAGCCGCTTCGCTATGCGTCGATGCGGACGCCGACGGCCTTCGCCAGGGTCTGCGCTCTGGATTCATCGATTTCGTCGTCGGAAATCTCGATGAAGCGCTGCGCATTCTGAAAAATGAGCTCCGTCGCGGGCTACCCGTGTCGGTAGGTCTCACCGTGAATGCCGCGGAGAGCATTGCTGCGATGATCGACCGCGGCCTGCAGCCAGACCTGCTCTCCGCGGTTCCACAGCGCTATGCCGGAATTTTTCTGGAACGCGGAGCGATGGCTCTGCCCGAAGTGGAGCCGGGGGACGGCACAACTTCAGTCCTGCAGTGGACGGTCGCGGAGGACCCGGTGCGATCGATGCCCCACTTGGCTCGCATCGCGTCCGATTGCCTCGATTCGGCTGGCGCCGATACCCGTGCACGCCGGCGCTGGCTGGAGCAATCGCCGCGTTATCTCGGCCGCGCTTTTGGGCCGCGCCAATGCCTGCGTATGACCGAGGCGGAAATCGCTGCCTTCCTCTCCCGCGTGCGATCCGAACTTCCCTCGGCCACGATCACCCGCGACGGGGAGAAACCATAACCCAATTCCGCCATGCTCTAACCGGCCTCTACGCATCTTTTCCGTTTGAGGCGGAGTCTGACTGTTGTACGATCCTGCAACGGAGGTCCGCATTGCATGGGGTCACAACCCGAGTATCCCGCCCTCGATTCCCGCCCTGAATCGGTCCGGCAAACTGCTCAGGAGCTTCAGGACGAGCAGCGCAGGCTGCGCCGCCTGCAGATCATGGTCAACATGGTCATGTCCGTGATCGGTCAGGATATGTCGATGACCGTCGACGAAGCTTCAGAAATGGTGGCCGACACCCGCCGCGCCGCCCTCGCGATGTTCCCCGGGAAGGAGCTCGCGTTCGATCTCCTCTACAAACCTCGCCTGCAGCGGCTGATGCGCGAGCGTTTTCGGATCCACTAGACTCATCTGCGCCGCGCCCTTATTTCTGATCTATCGCCGTTAGCCGGAAGGTGATCGTACCCCAAAACAACCGAGCCCGCATCTGCACGGGGACGTGCCGCTCGTCGTCGGTGTACCAGATCCAGATGTTGCCTCGCGCCTTGACCACACCAGCGTCCGCCGCTGGCTGCACGCGAACCGTCTGGTACGTTCCCAGAGGTGTGCGAACGGTCTCACGCGCCTCAACCCTCATCGTCACCGCAACCGTATGCATCGCGTCTGCAACCGGGACGCGGAAGCTTTCTCCGGGAGTCAGGGTCAGCGCAGCCGGATAAAAAATTGCCGACAGAAGATCGGTGACGCACGGACCTACTGGCGCCTCCTGATGCTTGCTGTTTCCTTTCACCAGGTTCTTCTCGTCGAGCAGCGCCTTGCCATGCGCATAATCGAACTTCAGATCGGTGTTCACCTGGCGGCGGCCTTCCTGTAGTTGCTTGGCAAAGCCCGCCGAACATCCCGTGCGCCGATTGAAGGAAGACTGAAACCGATCGCTGACGCGATAGATGAGGTTGATCGCGCCCAGCGTGTCCCCGGACGCCGACACGCGCTCCTCATCCCCGTCCTGCTGGAGATGCATCACTGTCGATCCCGCCGGAAAAACGCGCCAGTCCACGCTATAGGTCAGCGTCTGCTTCGCGGGAAAGTTGTAACCCGCGCGCGGAGGAATAAGGGGCGGCGCGCTCTGCGCTGTCTGCGCTGCCCCACCCGCCGCCAGAATGACCCCCACAGACACGAGCAATGCAATTTGCAGCACCCGGGCTCTTTCGGCGGCACTCAAAGAAATACGATGCTCCTGCAATCGAGTCCTCTTATTTCCTGAGCAGCACCAGCTTCAGGATGAGGGCAGCATACATGCCGGCAGCCCCCAGCAATGCGTTATATTCACGATGCTTTCGGTAGAGTGCTCCCGAGAATACCCCTTTGGTGGCTCCCGATCCCCCGACCGCAACCATCCTCGGCAGCAACCTTGGCACCGTTTTTGCGTACGCGTCGAACTCCGGAAACACCGACCGCAGATACTCTTCCTCCGAACGAATTACGGGAATGTAGATCGCCGCGAACAAGATTGCGAGGGCCATTGCGATCCAGAGGCTGCGCGCAGCGAACGCAAATCCAAAAGCAATCAGAATCGATCCCAGATACAAGGGATTCCGCGTGTGCGCGTAGGGACCCATCACCGTCAGCTCGGCATTCTTCTTGACATAGCCGGAGGCATATCCGCGCAACAACAGGCCAGGTATGACCAAGGCCAGGCTCAGGACCAGGAATAACAACGTTGGCTTCGCCAGCCAGAGGAAAAGCACTGCGAACGCAAATCCCAGCGGTACGCGAATCCGCCGCGCGACGCGATTCCAGCTCATCGCCACTTATCGCGCCTCCCGCAACAGTTCGAGCGCCGCATCGGTCACGGCTTCCGGTGTGATGGTCAGCAGACCCGCTTCCGGCTCACTGCGCCGGGAGTGATCGCGCACGCTCTCCGGATGCCGCAGCACCCGATTCGGACAATGGAACGGCCCATTCCGCGCCGGATCGGTCGGCCCATAGATACCCACCACGGGCCTGCCCAGCGCACATGCCAGATGCAGAGGACCGGTGTCTCCGGCAATGGCCAGTGAAGCCCGCCGCGTCACCGCAATCAGCTCAGCCAGATCCAGCGAGAGCACGCGCGCCGCGGCGCCGCTGTTCTCGGCGATTGCGTGCGCCAGATGTTCTTCCGCCGGACCGCTGTTGATCACCACTCCAAACCCCGCCTCCGCGATGCGTTTTGCAACCGAGCCGTAGCGATCCGCCGGCCAGCGTTTCGCGCCCCATCCTGCTCCAGGACTGAGCAGTACAAAGGGCTGTTGCAACCCTGCTGCTTTCGCCTCGGCCGCCGGATCGCGCGGCAACAGCGGCAACGTCATCGGCAGGCTCTCAGCGAAGATGGCATTCGCGACCTCCAGCGATTGCTCGATTACGTGGACGCCCTGCGTCGTGACCTTCTTATCGAAGAACCACTTTGCCGGAAACTCACGCGGCTTCGCTTCGCCGACGATGCTGCGCGTCCGTGCCCATCGTGCCACCATCGCCGACCGCACCGCGCCCTGCATGTCAACGGCAACGTCGTACTGCATAGCCCGCAGTTCGTGCCGCACACGGCGTATGTCCCGCAGCGTCGTCGGCTTCAGCGGGGATCTTGCCCACTGCTTCGCTGGAACGACATGCAGCTGATCCACCAGCGGCATGCCCGGGGTCCCCGGCGCACATGCAGTTGGTGCGCTGGGGTGGATGCTGGAAGTGCGGGGTTCGCAGCCATCGGCGCAGAACAGGCCACGCCACTGCGGTTCAATCGCCCACCCGATCACCCATTCGGGGTGCGCCTGGCGCAGCGCCGTGACAGCGGGCATGGAATGGAGGATGTCGCCCATCGCGCCGAGACGCACGACGAGCAGACGCAGGTGCTTTGGAATCTCCGGCAATCCCCTATTTTCTCACGGGGTCTGCTGCAATTCGCCCGTCCGCTCCCGCCAGTTCACGGGCAGTAAACCGCAAAGCTGCTGGATCGCCATCGCCTCATTGGCCAGCGTCACCAGCAATTTCGCCGCATGCACGGGCGCAGCGCTTTCGAGCACCCGCCTCTGCTCCGGCTGCAGCCGCACCAGGTCTTTCTCGGTCGTTAGAAAGGCCTCAGCCTCGTGTTGCCGCCGCAGTTCGATCAGCTCGGCGATATCGGCCTCGGTATAGTGGTGATGATCGCGCCATGCGCGCACCGCCATGACGGCAACTCCACGCGATCGCAAGGCAGGAAAAAACTCCTCCTCGCGCGCAATCGCGCAGAAGGCGATGGCCCGCCTGACCTCCGGAACCTCCAGCCGCCGCTCCATCCACCACACCGGCTGGGTAAGGCCGCGTCCTCGCAGTTCGGCTTCCAGTGCCCGATCCTCCTGGCGCAGCACGAGGATTTGTGCCCGTGACAGTGACGAGAATCCTTCGCGCAGCCGCCCCGCGGGAAGAAGCAGCTGTGTGACGTCGCTGCGATGCAACACCACGATATCCACGTCGCGAGCTAGTTCCCGATGTTGGAATCCATCGTCGAGCAGATGGAGCACGGGCCCGGCGACCGCGGCCTCCGCAAGCATGCCAGCTTGATACCGACTGGAACCCACAAACACCGGAACGCCGGACGCCTCAGCAATCAGCAGCGGCTCGTCCCCAAATTCCTCCGCCGCACCTCCGGGTGTCACTCGCTCCACGACCTTTGATTTTCGGCCGTAGCCACGCGAAAGCACATCAACAGCGATCCCTTGCTCGCGCAACAGTTGTGCAAGACGGATCGTCAGAGGAGTCTTCCCCGATCCGCCCACTGACAGATTCCCAATGCTCACAACCGGCCATCGCAACCGCTTCGGCCGCGCCCAGCCGCGCTCATAGGCCAGGTTCTTCGCACGCACGGCCGCGGCATACAGAGGAACCAGCGGGAACAATGCGCGGCTCACGACCCAGCCCCCTGGGGCGCTGGGATCGGCGAGCCAGCCGCGACGATCTCCACCAGCGCCTGAACCGCGCGCTCGGTTGCTCCCGCCTCGTTTTCGAAAACGACTCGCGCCCGTGCGCCCATCGCCTGGGATTCCGTTGTGCCGGCCAGCATGCGCGCCAGCTCGGCCTTCAGATCGGCAGGCTGCACGATCCGAATCGCATCGTGCTCACGCAGCTTCTCCACGATGCCGCGAAAATTTTCGTAGCTCGGCCCCATCACGATTGGCACCCCGAACTGAGCGGCCTCGAGCGGATTGTGACCGCCCGCCGAAATGAGGCTTCCCCCCACGAATGCGGCATCTGCCAACGAGTAGACCGACGCTAACTCCCCGATCGAATCGAGAAGGAAGACCGTCCCTGGTTCGATTTTCGATGGCGCCTCCAGCCATTCCGACCGCCGCGTCCAGCGCGCTCCGCGCTTCCTCAGGATCTCCGCGACCCCGGCGAATCGCTCTGGATGCCGCGGCGCCAGCACCGTTACAACATCGCCCGGGAGCGCGGCCAGCAGCAATTCCTCTTCGCCCGCCAGCGTCGACCCGCACACCAGGACGCGCGTTCCAGTCGAGAGATGCCGCCTCAGCAATGCGACGATGCTTCCGGACGCCAGTGCGCGCACATCGTATTTCAGATTCCCTGTCACTCGCACATTGTTCGCGCCCAGGGCTCGCAGCCGTTGCGCGTCCAAATCGGTCTGCGCCAGAACCACCGTCAACCCGCGCAACAGAGAGCGCCACATCCACGCGAATCGTCGATAGCGCGGCCAGGAGCGATCCGAGATGCGGGCGTTCACCACGGCCACCGGAATCCCCTGCCTTCGACACTCCACCAACATGCGCGGCCAAAACTCCGTCTCGACCAGAACCAACAGCCTGGGACGCAACGCGCCGAGCCACGCCCGCACAGCCCAACCCAGATCCAGCGGAAAATAGAACACGCGATCCGCACCGAAGCGCTCGCGCGCCAGCTCCTGCCCGGTTCTTGTCGTCGTCGAAATCATCACACGCCAGGCGCGCTTCTCCTGCTGAGCGTCAGCGCCGGACAGCCTCGACTCCAATTCCTCGATCAACCGGCTGGCGGCCAGCACTTCCCCAACAGAGACTGCGTGAACCCAGACGACACTCCGTCCATCGAATCCCTCGCGAATGCGCGACGGCACAAAACCCAGGCGTTCCGCCAGCCCTGCCCGGTATTTCCCACTCGTGGCCATGCGAAACAGCCACCACGGAGCGCCCAGTATCAGAACCAACACCAGCGCGCAGCTGTACACAATCAGCATCCGCTTACCAATCTCGCCTTCCCTGGGTCATAAGGCAAGATGATAATGGTGACCATGCGCTCACGCCCGCTCCCTGTCGTCATGCGCGTCTTGCTATCCTGCCTTTTGCTCGCCGCCGCCGGCTCCGTTTCACTCGGAGAATCCGATCTTCCCCCCGCCAAAGACGCCTCTGCTTACCCTGCCGTCGATTTCCATACCAAAGAACAGGTCGCCATTGCAGCCGAGCCCTTCGACACCCCGGAGAAATGCAAAGTCTTTCAGGTCGACTACCTTAAGTATCGCTTTCTTCCTATCCGCATCATTGTCACGAATACGGGCGATCATCCGATTTCGCTACGCGACGCGCGGATCTTCTTCATCAGCGCGGAGGGCGACAAGGTTCCCGCCGCCGAACCCGACGACGTCGAGCGCCGGGTGCGACCCAAAGACAGCCGAGGCCACGACATCCCTGTCGGCCCCATCAAACTGCACACCAAGGGCAGCGCATCCGATGACAAGATCCAGGCCGACTTCGATCGTTTCGAATATGCCGCCCTGGCCGTTGAGCCGCATACTACGCGCGCCGGATTCCTGTTCTATGATATGCAGGGTCTGGGCGACACGCCGCTGCACGGCGGGAAACTGGTTTTGCGCGAGCTGCGCGACTCCGGCGGCAACGAGCTCTTCTATTTCGAAATTCCTTTTGACAAATATCTCGAAGCGAAGCGGTAGGCTCACCACGCTATGATGGCGAACATGCGGCTGCGACTGGCGCGCGTCGAAGATATTCCATCGATCGCGGCCATGGAACGCGTCCCGGAATATCGCACCTTTGTCGGCAACTGGACGGAAGACGAGCATCGCGAGAGAATGGCCAGCATTGATTGCCGTTATTTCGTCGCTGAATCCGGCTTCGGAGAACTGGCCGGCTTTGCCATCCTGCGCGGGCTCGCATCGCCTCATCGCTCCGTTCGTCTGCAGAGGATCGTCGTCGCAAATTCAGATCGCGGAGTCGGGAGGATCATGCTCCGGAGCATCCTCGACTACGTGTTTCAGGAGTTGAAGGCGCACCGGCTGTGGCTAGACGTCTTCGAAATCAACACCCGAGCCCAGCATGTTTATGAAAGCCTCGGCTTTCACCGTGAGGGCATTCTCCGCGAGGCGATCTTCCGCGACGGGGAATATCACACACAGCTTCTGATGTCGATCCTCGATCGCGAATACGAAGCCGTGCGCAGTTCAGGTCCGGGCGCTTAGCCTGGGCCGCGGTTCAGACACCCTTCTTCTGCGGCTCCCATATGTATTTGTGAATCTGCAGACTCAGCCGCGCAGGGACGGCGTCGGCCAGCATCCATTCCACCAGCTCCCGCGGATCGAGCAGGCAATTTTCCGTGCTGCGATCGGTGGAGGGCGTCTTTGAAAACGCGGGAGAAAGAAGCACCTGCCGTGCGCGCGTCTCCAGCTTGTTTTCCCGAATAAAATCCCGCGTAAACTCGTAGTCTCCACGGTTTGCAATTACGAACTTCACCTCGTCACGATCCGTCAGGCATTCGAGATTCGACACCCGAAAGCTGCCCGCTTCGCCCGAGCCGGGGCATTTCACATCCACGATCTTATGCACCGCGGCAGGCACCTGCTCCAGCGGGCGTTCTCCGCTGGTCTCCATCATCAGCTCGTATCCGCCGCGCAGCAGCCGCTCCATCAGCGGGACCAGCTCCCGCTCCTGCAGCATCGGTTCCCCACCCGTGAACTCAATCAGCTTTACCGGCGCGAGTTTTTCGATTTCGGCCGTCACCTGATCTTCGTTCAATTTGTAACCGCCGGTGAACGTATACTCCGAGTCGCACCACGCACAACGCAGATTGCACCCGGCCAGGCGCACAAAAATGCACGGCAGGCCGGCGAAACTCGATTCGCCCTGAATGGATTTATAAATCTCGATGAGATACAAGCGTCGCTACTCGTAATACGTCGCTGTCGTGGTATCAGTCTCGTGAATCGTGCAGTCCTTCACTCGCACGCGCCCATTGGTCATCTCGCTCAGCTGGCGATTTGTCTCGTCGTAGAAATAGCGCGCCAGATTCTCCGCCGACGGATTGATCCTCGTGAACGGTTCCAGATCGTTCAGCATCTGATGGTCGATGCGCTCAATCACCGGGCGCATCACGTGCTTCAGCTCGCGAAAGTCCAGCAACAGGCCGGCCGCGTCCAGCGCGTCGCCGCACAGCGTAATCCGCACCTTGTAATTATGCCCATGCGGGTTCTCGCACTTCCCCTTGTAATTGCGGAGATAGTGCCCCGATGAAAACCCGCGCTCCACTGTCACTTCGTACATAGCTGCGGCAGCTTCCCTGAAACGAAATTACCAATCCCACTTCCATTCTAACGTTCGCGGCTTCCCGGCCCCCGTCGTCCACGATGGCTCGTTCTCAGCTCCTCGTTGCGGCGATCCACCTGTTCGAACATCGCGGTCATCACGCCCAGCAACGCTACAATCAGCCCGCCCACGGTCAGGAACAGCGCACTCGTCTTCCAAAGCGTTCCGTTGGCAGGCAGGGCGGGCTGCATCCGGCCCGAGGTCATCGCCATCACAAACGAGATCGCCGCAAACAGAAGCAGCACTCCCGCCAGGATGTAGAGGTTTCGCGCCACTTACCAGTCTACCGAAGCATGCTGTTCGGGAAGCTATTCGCTGTCCGCTTTTTTCTGTACGCTGGACGCTGACCGCTGTTCTATGGACATTTCCATCGTCATTCTCGACGACAATGCAGGCAGCCTGGACCTTCTCTCCACTGCGCTCGCCCGCGATGGGCTCACGATTTATACCGCTTCGCGACCCAGCGAGGCGCTGGCGCTGGTCCGTCAGCACCATCCCCAACTGGTTCTCACCGACCTGGTCATGCCGGAAATGACCGGCCTCGACGTCCTCAACCGCATCATGGAGATTGCACCGGCCACGGATGTGGTCCTGATGACGGCACACTACACCACCGAAACCGCTGTTCAGGCGATCCGCAGCGGCGCGGCGGATTATCTTGAAAAACCCATCCGGCTGCCCGTCCTGCGCGAACGGGTGGGGCGATTGATCGAAGAAGCACGCCGGCGCAAGGAATCCGGCTCCGACGCGGAGTTCGAGGGCATCATCGGCGCCAGCCCGCGCATGGCCGAGATGTTCGCGCGCGTCCGCCGCATTGCTCCGCATTACCGCTCCGCCCTCATCCAGGGAGCCACCGGGACCGGCAAAGACCTGGTCGCCCGCGCTCTGCATACTCGGAGCGGAGTGAAGGGACAGTACGTTGTCCTTAACTGCTCGGCCGTCGTCGAGACGCTCTTTGAGAGCGAGCTTTTCGGCCACGTTCGCGGCGCTTTCACGGGAGCGGATCGAGACAAGCCCGGTCTCTTCGAAACAGCCAGCGAGGGCACGTTGTTCCTCGATGAGATCGGCGACATGCCGATCGCCACCCAGGCCAAGCTGCTGCGGGCGTTGCAGAACCAGGAAATCCAGCGGGTCGGCTCGCTCCAGTCGCGCAAAGTCAACGTGCGTGTCATCGCAGCGACGCACAGAAACCTTCGCCAGGCCGTTGCCGACCGGCTCTTTCGCGAGGACCTCTACTACCGCCTCGCCATGGTCGAGATTCACGTTCCTTCTCTTGCTGAACGCACAGAGGACCTGCCTCTCCTGACCCGCCATTTTGTCGAGAAATTCTCGCAGCAGTACGGCAAGACGATTCGTGGCGTCTCGCCCCGCGCGCGTCTCGCACTCGAGCGCCATTCCTGGCCCGGCAATGTACGCGAGCTGGAGAACGCCATCGGCCATGCCAGCATGATGGCGGAAAGGGACGAGATTGACGTCGGCGATTTGCCGGCGTCACTTCTCGGGGAGCCGTCCGACAGTTCCAGCAACGGAAGATCCGGGCCGCCTGGCCAGCCCTCCACGCTCGGGGAAGACGCTTCGCTGGCCGAGCACGAACGCCAGCTGGTGGTGAGCGCTCTGGAAAAGGCGCAGGGAAACCAGTCCCATGCGGCGCGGGCGCTGGGCATCGGCCGCGATGCGCTCCGCTACAAAATGAAGAAGTACGGCCTGCTGTAGATATCCGGACCAGACTGGCTCACGCCGTCCCTTCCCGCTGCACAGGCGCCGCCGTGGGCTCCCGCAGCAGCCTCGCGACTGTCTCCCGCAGAATTTCGGGGCCTGCGGGCTTTGCCAGATAATCTGTGAACCCGGCCGCCATGATCTTCTCGCGATCCCCGCGCATGGCGCTGGCGGTAAGCGCGAGGATGGGCAGACGTTGAAAGCGCGCATCGCCGCGCAGCGCAGCCAGCACGCCATACCCGTCGAGGACGGGCATCTGCAGATCCAGCAGGATGAGGTCTGGATTCCCCGTGCGTGCACGATCCAGGGCCTGTTCGCCGTCTTCCGCCTCGATCACCTCATATCCGGCCCGTTCCAGCACCAGGCGCAGCAACTCACGACTGCTGGACCGGTCGTCTGCAATCAGGATGCGAGATTTCCCTGGAGTTGTCGACATGGTGCGCACTCAGCTCCGCGGACCCACAAACACTGGGCCTCCCGCATGATCCTATGACGATGCCCTGGCTCTGGGGAAGCGATGCAGCCATCCTACTGCCCCAGCGCGACAGTGGGAAGGGTGAAAATAAACCGGCTGCCCTGGCCCGGTGTGCTCTCCACTTCCACCCAGCCGCCATGCATCTGCACCAGCTCCTTGGTGATCGAGAGCCCCAGCCCCGTCCCTTCGCGAACGCCTCGCGTCGTATTCCCCACCTGGTAGAACTTGTCGAAGATGTTCTCCTGCTCCTCGGCGGGAATGCCAATCCCGGTATCGCCTACCGTGACACGCACGAAGCCCGCCTCTTCCGCAGTCTCGATCCAGACCTTTCCTCCCTCGGGCGTAAATTTCACGGCGTTGCTCAGCAGGTTATAGAGCATTTCCTTCACGCGCAGCGGATCAGCATCGACCAGCGAATCGCGCTCGCCGCGCTCGTCGATCATGATGCCTTTCGCTGCGGCTCCAGGCCGAATGGCATCGAGGGCCTCCCCAACGCTCCGTATCAGCGGATAAATCTCCCGCTTGAGCGTGAGCTGGCCCGCTTCAACCTTGCTCAGATCGAGAACATCGTTGATCAGCTCCAGCAAATGTTCGGAGTCGCGATGGATATGGTTCACGAATCTCTTTTGTGACTCGTTCAGCGCGCCTTCGTGCCCCTCCTGCAACAGCTCGGCAAATCCAATGATCGTGTGCAGCGGCGTGCGCAGCTCGTGACTCATGCTCGCCAGAAACTCGCTCTTGAGCCGGTTCGCGCGCTCCACCTCGCGATTGCGCGCCTCCAGTTCCCCGGTATATTGCACCTGCAGCCGTCGCACCTCTTTTTCCGCGCGCTTGCGATCGGTCACGTCGCGAATCACCGCAGTCACATGCATGCCGCCTTCCGTCTGGATGGGGCTGAGGCTGATTTCGACCGGGAAAAGCGATCCGTCGCGGCGCCGGGCGTGCAGCTCCAGCCCCGTGCCCATGGGCCGCGTCCGCGGGTGCTCCAGATAGCTGTCGCGATGGCGGTAGTGCTGATGACGGATTGCATCCGGGACCAGCAGATCCACCGACTGGCCCACCAGCTCGTCGCGCACGTAGCCGAACATCTCCTCCGCGATGCGGTTCACCAGCACAATCTGGCCATCCGCGGCGACTTCCACAATGGCGTCGGGAGCTGCCTCCAGTAATTGCCGGAAGCGGCGCTCGAGACGTGACTGCTCCTCTGCCAGCAACCGCCGCTCCCGCTCCGACATATCGACGCTCGTCTCCATCACGTGCGACTCAGCGACTCCCAGCTCGCGAATCCACCGGCTGAGCACCGTCACCCGATTGCCGCCGCGGGTGCGATGCAACAGCTCGCCCTCCCAGTGGCCATCGCGCTCGAGGCGCTTGACGATATCCTCTACCGGCTCGGGAAAGGTGGTTTGCAGCAGTTCGTGGCTTACCCGGCCCAGGGCCTCCGCCGCCTTCCAGCCGTACAGCCGCTCTGCGCCTTTGTTCCAGTAAACAATGCGATCCTGAGGATCGCGGACAAGAATCGGCTCGTACGCCTGATCCAGCAACTGCGCCTGCCGCTGCGCCACCTCCTGTTGCTTCTTTTGCTCCGTGATGTCGCGCGCGATTTTGGAGATGCCGATCAGCCTGCCGGCATCGTCGCGCACCGGAGAAAGCGTAAGCGAGACCACCAGGCAGCGCCCGTCCTTGTGCCGCCGCAGCGTCTCGTAACGCTCCACCACCTCATCGTTTCCGATGCGGCGCAGCAGCTCGCGCATGTCGTCTTCGTAGCCGGGCCAGGCGAGCCGCGTGATCGGCTGCCCGATCATCTCCTCGGCCGTGTACCCGAACGTCATCTCGGCGCCGCGGTTCCACGTGACCACGATGCCCTCCAGCGATTCGCTGATGATCGCATCGTAGGAAAACTCAACGATCGACGCCAGGCGTTGCCGCGCCTCCTCCGCCTGCTGCCTCGCGGTAATGTCGCGGCTGATGCCGGCGAACCCCAGCAATTGGCCATACAGACCGAAGATGCCGAAGGCGCGCATGTCGACCGTGATCACGTCGCCCGTGCGCGCATGCCGGAGGCGAAATTCTCCATACCACGGCTCGCCGCGGAGAAGCACCGGAAGAATCTCGGAGTCGAAAACCTCCCGTTGATTCTCGAAATCCGTATCGAACACGGAATAGCGCCGCACGTCGTCGGCTTCGGTCAGGCCCAAAAGCTCACGCCCCGCGTGGTTGATAAAGCTCGTCTTCAGCGTTGGATCGGTCAGACTGACAAGATCCGGCGAGTTCTCGACGATCGCCAGCAGCCTTCGCTGGTTCTCCGCTGTCCGCTTTTCCTCGGAAATATCGCGCCAGGCCAGAAGCGCGCCGTCGACTTCCCCGCTGGCCGCGAAGAGCGGCCGGGCACGAACCTCGATCCAGTAACCAGCGGAGGCACCCGGCGGACGAACATATTGCTCACCCTCAATCGCCCGGCCTTGCAGGGCGACGGCGCCGGGTAGCTCATCGGCTGGCCACAGCGTCTGGCGGTCCGGCAAATAAATGCCGTAGGCCTCGCTCCATCCGGAGATCGGCGCGCCCTGCTGCTTGATGCCGTAGAGCCGTTCGGCAGCCGCATTCGCGAATTGCACTCGCCCATCCCGGCCCAGCACCACGACCGCCTCGTCCAGGTTGTCCACCAGGGCGCGCAGGATGTCCACGCGCGGCTCAGAAGACGCTGCGTCGCCATCGTTGGGTTGAGGCGCGGCAGCTGCGCTTTGGGCGGATGCGGCGGGTTCGTTCCTGGAGCGGCGGAGCTTCATCGAACAGGCTGATAGTGTACCCGCGCCCACCGGGGTGGCACCACCTGCGTCATTTCACGCAGTGCCGCACTCTCTGAAGCGCCCTCGCACGCACGCGGAGACCGATGGAATGCAGAGATTTCGCGAGATTTCCCGGTTTTTTCCGCTTCCACGCAAGTGGCCCACCATTTGCACTCCAGATCGGGCGAAGCCAGGAGCAAGCTTTGGAAATCTCTTTGCGGCACACGGGCGGTGCGCGCTTCACCGCGGAGGCGCGCCATCATCGGGTCCTGCTCGACCAGCCTGCGGAAGACGGAGCCACCGACCAGGGCATGTCCCCGGCAGAGCTGCTGCTCGCGTCACTGGGGGGATGCGTCGGCCAGTATGTGGCGCAATATTTGAGCCTGCGCGGGCTTTCCTCCGATGGCCTGCTGATCGAAGTCGAAACCCAGCCCTCCCCACGTACGCTGCACTTCGGCGACTTTCAGGTTAGGGTGATCGTGCCCAGCCTCAACGACCGCCAGTTGCGCGCCCTCGAGAAATCGTTCCCCGCCGGGCTGGTGCAGAACGCCATCCGCCTGGAAAACTCACTGCGCATTACCGCGACCTCGGACCGCGAAGATGCAAAACCGTAATCGCAGCTGCTGAGTTTCTTTGGCGTCGGACCATCAGCACCCGCAGCCGGAGACCCCGCCGCCGCCCCCCGCGCAGTTCACGAGTGGACCGCTCCTCGGCATCGCAGAACCTTGCTTGATGCGAACGCCTGCCGCCATGCTGGGCGGAATCGGAGTCAGGCAACCGCTGCTCCCCTGCAATCCCAATTCACAGGGAAGAATGTTCGGGTCATTCCCCAGGCTGAAGCACACCGTCTGGGTTGGCGGATTGACACTCGGCGGATTCCCGGACGGGAAATTCAGAAGCTTCATCAGATTGCCGAAAAACACATGCGCATGGTCCGCCGGCATCGTGCCGTCCATCATGATCCGGAACTGGATGTGCGTGGGTGTCTGGTTGTCGTTCGTGATGACGATCGGGGACGAGAACTGCGCACTGGTGAACGTGGCAGTATTCCAGCCTCGATAGATGAACGCAAGCGCAGACGGCCACTGGGCGATGATCCCCTGAGCATTCCGGAGATCGCTGGGAGTGAAGGTGAAGTAATTGGCGTTGGTGAGCAGCGCCAGCGGCGTAATCGCTGTGGGAGTGGGAAGGGTAACACCGCGGAGCACAGGAGGCGATGAAACCGGAGTCACACCCGCGGAGTAGACCAGGCCTGTGTCGTTGGTCGCCATCGGCAGGATCAGGCTGCTGATCGGAGCGGTCGGCGGGCCTGCCTGCCACGTCATGGCCAGACTGATGTCCTGCCCATTGGACATGGAAACCTGCGGGAATCGACTCCCCGGCGGCAATTCTCCCGCCAGATACGTATGGTACGAGTCGTCGACGGTGACCGCACGAATCCCGGGCGGTTGCGCCATGAATAACCACGGTCCGCTCACGATCACGTACAAATCAGCTGATCCTGTGGGTGTGCACGCGGTGGCGTCACTTTTTTTTGCGGGAGCGAAGGCCCGGAGTGGCGAGGCGGTGAGCGCTGCGGCCGATGCGACAGAAAGATCGCGCAGCACCCGGCGGCGAGACCAGGGTGTCATGGCGTACTCCTCTGGCATCGATCGGGGGATTCGCGATCCGCAGCTTCACTCTTCGAACAGCGAAAATGATGCCCAGTAATAGGGGTGCCGGAAGGAAGTGGTCCTTCGGACAACCGCCTGTGCACTCATTAACGCAACTGCGGGGGGTTTCCCTTTGAGGAGTTCGTCGTAGAAGGCGATCACGAGAGACTTCGCTGCTGCCGAGTCCACATTCCAGCGCGTCGCCAGAACATCGTTTGCACCAGCGCGAAGAAAAGCAGCCGGCAGAGCAAAAGGCTCATCCACCGGACGCGGATCCTCTCCCATCGTCGAACAAGCCGCAAGAACCACCAGGCGGCAATGGGGCAGGGATTTCCCATCCAGAGAAGACGGCGTCAACAGAGCTGCGGCATGATCCGGCGACGAGCCGAGCAGCAGGCCAGCGGAAGAACCCTGGGAAACAGAGTGACCGACGAAGTGAAAAATATCGGAGGAGGTAAGCTGCCCGACCAGGCGCTCGGCCATTCCGACACCCGTTGTCACTTTCGTGAGGTGAGGAAAGCGGCTCGCCAGACCGTCGCTTTCGTCGTACTGCTGCGGGATCCAGGCGAGATTCTGATCCGCATCCCGCGGAACATCCGCAAGCACAAGGCGATCCCTGCCAGTGACAGGCGGCGCATCCTGCGCCTGCCGCAGCGCCCAGAAGTCCGGCAACTGGACCACAGGAATGCTGCTGGCGAGATAACTGCCGTCGGGAGCGACCAGGGCCGCGAACGGCAACCGATCGAGCGCGCCGGAAGTATCGATGCGCAGCTCCGTGGGCAGCGGCTCCAGCGGTGCGATCAGAATTGAATAAAGCTGGCTGCCGAGCGACTCAATGTCTGCAGGGGACGAGCGGGGATTCGCACAAAGAAGCGAAAATGTCCGCACCATCTGGTCCAGCGAATCGGGATTCACATGGAGAGGCACGATTCGCACCGGTTTGCCGGGTGATGCCGGACGCAGCGCGACATAGCGGTCCGGGAGCCGAACATAGATCAGTACTGCGGAGATGTCAGGCGCATGCAAGCCAAGAAGAGGTCCCTCTGCGGCACTCGCGAAAGATCCCGACACGGCAGAAGGAAGCTCAGGCGCAGCACGAAAATGGAGCCAGGCGTTCAGCGCATCGGCGGGCTTGTGCTCCGCGAGAAGCGAATCGACCAGGGCCAGCCAGGCGCCCCGCATGTTCTGTTGCCAGGCACGTCGCTCATCGCCGGTTCGGAGCCCCGCGAAAGCCGTCTCAGCGTATCCAGTCGCTTTCGTTGCACTGGCAAGCGAGGAGTCCCAACGCCCCTCCGCACCTTCCAGCTGCGCTCTCCTGCTCCAGTAATTCAGTTCAATGATGAGATCGCGACTACCTTCGACCGCAGGGAGTGCGCCGTCGAGCTGTCGGGCCGCGAGGTCGCGCCGTCCTTCCTGCAGATCCAGCTCGGCACGATCTGCAGACCAATCCGCGCGATAAAGTTGCACCGCACGACTATCACCCAGCTGTCCCAGAACGGAGTCTGCCCGCGCAAATGCCCGGGCGGCGTCCCTGGACTTTCCCGCGACCGTGTCTCTTTGCCCGAGCAACTCCATCGCGTAAGCGGCAATCTGTAGATTTCCCGTTTCCGTCGACGCTCGGGCACTCTCGCCCGCGAGTTGGGCAGCAACCTCGTTCAGCCCCAAAGTGCCCGCGTCCAGGGTCATATCGGCAAGAAACTGGTAGTACCCCATCGGCGAAAGCGGCTGACCCGCTGCGTTCAGGAGGCCCGCCGTATCCCCGCTCCAGCCCTGTTCCACCAGCCCCTGTTCTGAGAAGAAACCAGCCAGAAAACCCGCTGCACGCACCTCCAGGGCCGGAAACCCGGAGGCTCTTGCCAGGCTGAGCCCCGCTCGCGCATCGCTTCTGGCGTTCTCAAACTGGCCGACCATCGCCAGGCAAACAGCCCGGTCCAGAAGCAGCGACGCATTCATATACGGATATCTCAGTTCCATGTCGGCACGAAGCAAAGGCGTCAACTTCTGCAGACAGTCCTGAGGCCGTCCTGTTCTTCGTAGGGCGTAGACCTCTTCGGATGCTGCCCGAAGTTCACCCGCCGTATTCCCGGCAACCCGATAGAAGCGCTGCGCCGCGATGGAGTCGTCCAGCCCGCGCGCGGAATTCCCGCTCAGATTCTCTCCTATAGCAGCCGCAAGAGCGGCGTCTCCCTGGGCCGACTGCCCGTGGGCGGATGCGGCAAGCCAGTCAGCAAGCCAATAATCATGGTGGCTTTCTCCGATGCCTGCGATGCGACGAAGCTCCGCCAGGTTATCAGCAGAGGGATGAGACAGCTGCCTTGCAAGCGCCGGTGTCAGGTGCTCTTCATAATCATCGAGCTTCCCGGAGGGAAAAGGTCCCGGCTCGGCCTTCGATGCCGCACCGCCAGGCGCCGGCTGATCCAGCGCGTGAAGCTTCTGCTCCATTGCACGCCGCCAGTCTCGATTGCTTTCCGCATCGATCGCTGCCCTCAGGTCCCTGCGCGCCAGGTCCAGAACTCCGGTCCTCTCCCAGCAAAGAGCCCGGTCATAGAGCGCCACAGGATCGCGACCGTTCACTGAATTCAGGAATCGGCTGAAGCGTTCCGCCGCATAGCCATAGTTGCTGGTATCGCCCGTGCTCTCGCCGAGTTCGAACCAGGCTGTCCCCAGATCGAACTGGATGCGCGCGAGATGGGGATCGCGCACTTCCGCGATCTGGAATTGCGCCAGAGCCGATGCAGGCTCCATAGCGACGACGTCGACGCGGCCGAGGATTTGGTGCCATTGGGGACTGGTGGGATCCTTCTCGAGTCCTCGTTCCGCCGTCAGCCGCGCTTCCAGCATGTCGGGCGATTCCGCGGTCCCGGCGCCGCGGACAGGAGAGTACATCGCTACCGGCATTCCGTTGGGAATCCGCAGTTCCGTGAGTCTCCGCTGGTCATAGGCCCGAGCCAGCAATCGATCGATGGAGTGGTCTGCCCGGTAGAGCCACAGGGCGACAGCGCCGAAAGCCAGAACCGCGGCAACACCGGCCGGCCACAGCAGCCAGCGGAAGCGGTTCCGGGAAGGCGCCCCCTTCGGTTGCGCCGTCCGGGACGCGGCAGACAGCTCGCCAGCAACGCGCCCCTGCCAATCTTGCCGGCTGCTGGCGAGCCGGCCCAGGAATTCGGTTTCTTCCGGACTTGGATCTTTGGCGAAGACAGCGAGCGCCTCTTTGAGGAGGAGCCCGCACCTGGAGCACCCCGCGACATGAGCGAGCAGGGATTCCGCGTCGTTCGTCTCCGCAATTTGACCCGTGGAGAAGGACGCCCAGGCTGACGGCTCAGGGCACGATCGAAATGACGGATTATCAGAGCGCATTTCAGATTCTTCCTGATCAGCCATGAACCCTCCTCTCCGCGTCGAATCGCAGCAGCATTCCCCAACGGAGCGAGAGGACCGGAACCCTGTCTGTTGCTGAAATCAACAGGCCCCCTCTTCCTTGATCGGAATTCGACCGGCCTGCCCCTCCGTCAAATTGCGAGAATCTTCACGACAGCTCCTTGTTGGATTCAGTCGCAGCCGCAAGTACCTGGAAACACGAAAAATGGCGCTTTCGACCCCCTTGGTGCTGAGATCGATGCTGGGAAGCCCGGCAATGGCCGCTGCGGTCAGCCCTTGCTGGAAATACAGCCGGAAGATCAGCCGCTCCCGCGTTGAAATTGCTGCATCGGGCGCATCGCTCAGAACGCGATCGATTTCCCGAAGCTGGACGGTGCGCTCAATACCCTGTGCGCCGCTCCACAAATCGCTCAGAAGAGCCTCATCGGGCAGTTCCTGCCCACCTGCAGTCTGGATGCCCCCTCGTTTCCGTGCGGTCTTGTTCCGGAAATAGTCGTGCGCAACATTCGAAGCAACGACTCTTACCAGCGCCGTCAGCGAGTTCGCCCCTTCCGCGCCGGTTCTGAAATCACGAAGCAGCCTGCATCGGTCGGCGCATAAGCGGAGGTAGGTGTCCTGGATCAGGTCGTCCACTGTGGAGGGGCAGGCCAGCCCCCATAAACGAGAGATTCGGAGAACGGTGAGCGCAATCGGCTTCTGGAAGCGGCGTACGAATTCCGTCCATGCCTCCGACTCGCCGGCATCGACACAGAGCCGGGAGAGCTCTTCCGAGGAAATCGCGCTCAGATCCATCAACGCACGCGTACCTGCCGATGTTACTTCATGTCAGAGGTTGCCACTCCCGGGTTGTCGTCAAAACCGTGCTTTCTCGATTACATAGTCACATCGACAGTTTTGGATCGCTATGTTGATCACCTCGTCACTCGTTTGATTTCTTTTCGATCACGGTCGAGTGGGTGGGGTCCAGGGGTGCCAGAGCGACCTGCTGGAGACCATCCAGACCACGGTTGGGCAGTGGGGTGACCGCCGGCATAGGAAGAGATTTCGATCGTGGCTCGACGGTGGAATCGTCGATCGTGTCCGGGGGAATGGTGGGCGAGGCGACTACCGAACAGCGGCGGCAGGTTATTGATATTAATGGACATGTGCCAGTTTTCGTTTCGCCAGATGCCCCCAAAGTTGCCCCCA
>PMAD01000216.1:8371-12492 GCA_003152415.1 Acidobacterium sp. | reverse complement strand
TCGGAGAAGTACCGCAAGACTGCCGACGTGGCGGTGAAGATGCGGGCCGGCAAGATTGTGGGCTTTGCCGAATCGAACAATGCAGAGCAAGCGTTGCGCGAGGCGCTGGAACGCGCCGAGACCCAGGCGATCCGGTACCGGAAGCGCATGAACACGATCAAGCGCCAGCCCAAGACCGAGAAGCTGGCTCACGAAGTGATGCCGGTGCGGCCGCGGAGAGCGAGCCGGACACGGACTGAAATTGCTGAGCCGGAGAGCGATGCGGCGGTGGCGGCACCCACCGGCAAGCGCGCGGGGCGAACGGTGGTGCCCGTAACGGTGCACACGTTCCCCGCCAAGCGCCCCATCTCGGAACCGCATGTGGTGCGTTCCCTGGATTCGGTCGCGCTGCGCCCCATGACCATCGAAGAAGCGGTAAAAGAAGCAGAGTTTCGCGACCGCGAGGTCTTCGTGTTCCGGAATCCTCAGGGCGTGTTGTGCGTCCTGCATCGCAAGCGCGACGGCAAGATGGAACTGATCGAGGCGCCTTGAAAGCAGGGAATAGGGAGTAGGTAGTAGGGAATAGAGAGCGGGGCCATGTCCGGGCCCCGCTTTTTCTCCGCCTAAACGTCCTGATCCAGGTCGAGCTTCCGGATGGCGTCGTCGAGGGCTTGTTGGGCGGTCTTGCGCTGCTGCTCTAAATCGGCCTGGTCCTTTTTCAGCGACTGGAGCTGATCCTCATCCGCGTTCATCTCGCCGGCGTACCGACGCGCCAGGGCGCGCTCTTCGGGACTGTCCTTTAAGCCAGCCAGGTTGTCATGCAGCCGCTTCTGATCCTCGGCGAGACGATCAATGTCCGCTTGTTTCGCGTCGATCTGCGTGTCGAGGTCGTGGACTTTCGCCCGGGCCGCAAGCACCGGAGCGAGCGCCGTTTCGATGGCGGCGCGATTGCCGCTGCCGTTGAGAATGATTTGCAGTTGATCGTCCTGCAGATCGGTGAGTTGGTAGCGCACGCCCTGCGTGTGGGATTCGCCGACATGCAGGCGGACAGTTTCTCCGGGCTGCGCAGCAACGCTGAAGCGGTATAGGGACGCGGTTGTCTCAACAGGCTTGATCTCGGAGTTGAGTTTCCATCCATTCTGGACCGGGTGCTCGATGAGGACAGTGCGGGCGTCAGAGGCGGCGCTGTGGACGACGTAGGTGACCTCGCGAATCTCCTCGTTACGCTCGGTCAGGTAGCCGTCGTGCACGGTGACGTGGTGGAGGTGGGTGGAATCGAGATGGCCTTCAGTAGTCACGCGCACAGCCTGGTCGACCGCGTAGGAAAGCAGGCGCTTTTCTCCAGCGTGGATCGTATCGGTGAGCCCTTCGCCGGCAAATTCGCCATTATCGAAGATAGAGAAGCTGCCGCGGTCAAGCGTGAGCGTGCCGGAGTTCGTGAGCCACAGCGCCCTCAGCGGCACGGGATGGCTCGCGCTATAGAGGGTCACGCGCTCGGTCTGGACGTTGGTCTGGAGCACCGGGACAAGCGCCGATTCGTTCTTGTGGATGGTGACGGGTTGGGCGAGGGTGTACTCGAAGAAGTCATCAAACTTGGCGGAGTTGGCGCTGTTGGAGACGTCCTGTACAGCGCCGCTGACGAGGTAGCGCACGTCCTCATCGAGCCACTTCTTGTCTGTGGTGCCAACTGAGCCTGACCCCGACCCGCGTCCCACTCCGGCGAAGCTGCCCGCGAAGCGATCCGACTTGCCCTGAATTTTGTCTTCCGTTAGCAACCCCGCGTTTGCGCCAGTGACCGTGACAGTTTGCGAAGAGGACGCAACCGGCGCAGCCAGAGGCGCCTCAAGTGCCCCCTCATGCACAACCGGCGCAATATTCGCCGCCTCCGGAACCGGCACCTCCGGCCGTTGCGTGTAGATCGGCTGCGAAAGTGGCTGGATGAAGCTCTGCGGCGCTCCCGCCACCAGCGACAGCTGTACGTTGTTCCAGTCCGAGCCAACGGTGTTGTCGACGACGGCCCACCCCTGTAGAATCGCCGTCTCAGGTCCCGCAGCCGCCGCGCTCGATTTGTCCGGGAAGACGATGCGGTATGTGCTCTTCCAAACCGGAACTTCGCTGATGTAGCTCACNNGTCGTCCCCGTCAGCTCGAATGTCCGCACCGCCCCCGCGTCGCTGACCACAGTGAGAAAGGCCCTCTCAACGGTATCGCCCGCAGACGTTTTTTGATAGCGCGTTTCGTAGTTCACAATGCGCCCGGAGATCACGCCCGCGCCTGCACCAGAGACTTCGACGCGCGCCCCGCGCAGCGATCCGTAGAGTTCTTCGGTGGACGGCTGGTCATCGAGTCCCAGCGGAATGTTCTTGAGTTGCTGATCAAGCGGCGTGGTGGAGTTGTAGCCAACGCCGGTGATGCGGCCTCCGCCCAGATCGAGCGCGGTGAGCGACTGCAGAGCGTCGTCGAGTTGGGACGAAGTGAAGTCGATGGTAAGCGCCTGATTGCCGGTCACGTGGCCAAAATGCTCGAAGTAGCCGACGCCGTTTTTGTAGAGGACGACACGGCGAACAGGGAGCTGCGAACTCGGCGAATGTGACGACTCCGCGGCTGGCGGCTGAGGGCTCGGTCCGGACTTTGGCGGAGAAGTTTGGGCAACGAGCAAAGCAGAAAAAGCAAGCAGAGGAGCACAAACGAACCGGCGTTGGAGCACGCGGGACCTCCTGGGGCTAACTACTACGGAAGCTGTTGGGATAGACGCAGTAAATCGCGAATTGTTCCCGGTCGAGAAAACGCGTCCGCAGGCAGACGGGCATATTCAAGAACGGCAGCGCCCGCAAAACTTGCAGTCCCGCGCAGACTTTTTTCGCGCCGCACCAGGTTTCCGGCATCAACGCATAAGCGTCCAGTGCCGCGCGCCTTTCTCGGGCCTACAAATACTCGTTCATCATCCGCGCCCACGTCGGCCAGTCGTGGGCGTTATACGCGTCCCAGATATAGAGATGGTGGGGAATGCCCCTTTCGCCCATGATGCGGGAGAGGTTCTGATTCTGCCAGAGGCAGTGATCATCCCAACCGGTCGCAAGGATGTAGGTGTTGTTTCGATAGTGGTCGAAATACCAGGGATCGCTCAGGTTGGGCAAATAGTGCGGCGGCATGTTGAAGTAGACGTCCTGGTCGTAGTAGCCGCCGAGAAAATTGCTGAGGTCGAAGGCGCCGCTCATGGAGAGGAATCCCGTGAAGCGATCGGGATGGCGAAGGGCGACGTTGACCGCATGATAGCCGCCGAAGCTGCAGCCGACAGAAACGAGATGCGGGTCGAAATTGCGAAGGCGGATGAACGGGAGGACTTCCTCCATGATGTAGTTCTCGTACTGCACATGGCGCGCGATGCGCCAGCGCGGCGGAACGTCGCGGTTGTACCAGCTCTCGGCGTCGACGCTGTCGAGGCAGTAAAGCTGAATCTCACCACTGTCGATCTTGTGCGCGACCGCGCCGATGAGGCCGCGGTCTTCGAACTCAAAGAAGCGGCCCTGCGAAGAAGGGAAGACGACGATGGGCACGCCGCCATGCCCGAAGACGAGCAGTTCCATATCGCGGTCGAGGCGCCAGGACCACCACTTGTGATATTCGCGGTTCATAGCTGGGTTACGCAGCAGTTACGGTATCGTAAAGCATCGGAATCTCATAATGCGCGAGGGCTCAGGCGACGCAGCGGTCAGACACCAGAACAGGGAAGAACCCGTTGGCGGCCCAGAGTCGGGAGCAAGCGCAGGCTGTTCCAACGCCAGGTGAGCCGCCGCATCCGCGGGTGTTCAGGCACACCGGCTTCACCAGCCGGTTCCTGCAGGGTGAGCGCGACGTCAGCGTTTACGTGCCACTAGGCTACGAAGAACAGACGGAGCGGCAGTATCCGCTGTTGATTTTGCAGGACGGGCAGAATCTCTTCGATCCGGAAACCTCCTTCATACGCGGCAAGACGTGGCGCGTGGCGGAAAGCGCGGACGACGCCATCGATGCGGGTGAAGTGGAGCCGCTGGTGATTGCGGGCGTGGCCAACGCCGGCGAACGGAGGCTGGCGGAATACACGCCAAGCCGCGACATGAAGCTGGGCGGCGGCGACGCAGGCCAGTACGCGTTGATGGTGAC
>PMAD01000216.1:0-8280 GCA_003152415.1 Acidobacterium sp. | reverse complement strand
GATCAGGAAGGACGACGGACGCTGGCGGACGCGAGGGCGCTCGATGCGCGGCTGCGAGCGCTGGGCTGGCGCGAAGATGTGGATCTGCACTTTGAAGAAGTCGCCGGCGGCACGCACGACGAGGCTTCGTGGGCAGAGCGCGTGCGGCCGATGCTGCGGTTTCTGTTCCCGGCCGAGCGAAATGGCGCCTGAACGCGCACGAGATAAACCCGGTATACTCCTTATTCAGAGGAGTTCCGGATGGAGAGGCCCCCATTGGGGCTTTTTGATTCTGGGCAACTAGTCCGCGTTCCCTCGTATTCCAACAGGCGGATCCCTCTGGAATCTCATGGGCAATCTCCTCGACAGCATCCACTCTCCCGCAGACTTAAAGAAACTGTCCGTGCCGCAGCTGGAATCCCTGGCGCAGGAGATTCGTGAGCGGCTGATCGTCACGCTCTCGAAGACCGGTGGACATCTTGGTCCGAACCTCGGCGTGGTGGAGCTGACGCTGGCCCTGCACACCGTCTTCGAAACGCCCAAAGACAAGTTTGTTTTCGACGTCAGCCATCAGGCCTACGTGCACAAGATGCTGACCGGCCGCATGGATCGCCTCGATACCATGCGGCAGCCGGGTGGGCTGAATGGATTCATGCTGCGGACAGAGAGCGAGCATGACTGTTACGGCGCAGGGCACGCGGGCACCGCACTTTCCGCGGCGCTGGGCATGGCGGTGGCGCGCGATCTTGCCGGTGGCACAGAGCATGTGATTGCGCTGGCCGGCGACGCCGCATTCACCAACGGCATCTCCTTCGAGGCGCTGAACAACATCGCCGATCAGACCAGGCGGCTGATCGTGGTGCTCAACGACAACGAGTGGTCGATCGACCGCAACGTTGGGGCGATCGCGAAGTACCTGCACAAGATCGTGACCAACCAACATGTGAGCCAGCTGCACGACAGCGCCGCTCGGCTGCTGGCGCGGATCGGAGGCAAGCATGCGCTCAACGTGGTGCGCCGCGCCGAAGAAGCAGCCAAGGGCATGCTGTGGCCATCGTTCCTCTTCGAGGAGTTTGGCTTGACGTATTACGGTCCGGTCGACGGACACAACCTTGGGCAGCTGATCGAGACCTTCCGCTTCCTCAAGCAGCAGGAGCGGCCGGTGCTGCTGCATGTGATTACACAAAAGGGGCGGGGATTCCAGCCGGCGCTGGACAAGCAGAAGAAGTTTCACGGGCTGGGGCCGTACGATCCGGAGACGGGCAAGACCGAGACGGCGGGGCAGCGGACCTACTCGGAGATTTTTGCCGAGACGCTGGTGCGGCTGGCAAACGAGAACGAAAAGGTTGTCGCGATTACCGCGGCCATGCCCAACGGAACCGCGCTGGATCTGTTCCGTCCGCATCATCCGAAGAAGTATTTCGACGTGGGCATTGCCGAGGAGCACGCAGTGATTTTCGCGGCGGGTATGGCGACCCAGGGTTTCAAGCCGTACTGCGCGATCTATTCAACTTTCCTGCAGCGGGCGTTCGATCCTATCGTGCACGACGTGTGTCTGCAGAATCTTCCGGTGGTGTTCTGCATGGACCGCGCGGGTCTGAGCGGCGACGATGGACCAACGCATCACGGGTTGTTCGACATTGCCTATCTGCGCGGCGTGCCGAATATCATCCAGATGGCGCCCACGGACGAGGACGAGCTGGCGGACATGATGTATACGGCGATGCTGCACCAGGGGCCGAGCGCGATTCGCTATCCGCGCGGGATCGGACCGGGGGCGAAGATGAAGCAGCATCCGCAGGCGCTCGAAATCGGCAAAGCCGAGGTGATCCAGGAGGGAGACGACTTTGCCATTCTTGGCCTGGGTGCGCTGTTGCCGATGGCGAAGGATCTGGCGCGAGCGCTGGGGCAGCAGGGATATTCGGCGGCGGTCATCAATCCGCGGTTCATCAAGCCGCTCGATCGGGAGCTGATTGCGCGTTACGCGAAAGGAGCCACGGCGCTCGTGACCTTCGAGGATCACGTGCTGATGGGCGGCTTCGGCAGTGTGGTGCTGGAGACATTGAGCGAGATGGGCATCGAGACGCCGGTGATCCGTATCGGCTGGCCCGATCGCTTCATCGAACACGGCAAAGTCGAACAATTGCGTGCGCGGCACGGTGTGAGCGTGGATGCGGCGCTGGAAAAGCTCGCGCCTTATCTGAAACGCGGTGCTGCCAGGCTGGTGGCGCAATCGATTTAGAGACTCTTCTGGCAGGCATCCCATACGGTGTGGGAAGATGCGAAGAGAGCCCTCCATTCTCGCGCTATGACCGCCTCATCCGTGCAGCTCCGAACCAATCGCGTCAAGTCGAGCCACGATCAGTGGATCATCGCGATTGGCATCTTCAAACTGGTGCAGGCGGCGTTGTTTATCCTGCTGGGATTTGGCGCGATTCGCCTGCTGCATCGGGATCTGATCGGAGTGACCGAGCATTTCATCCTGGCGATGCGCTTCAATCCCGAGGGACACTTTGTCAGCCTCGTGCTGGAGAAGGTGGCAATGATCGACCCGCGCCGGCTGCGGGAAATCAGCGCGGCCATCTTCGNNTGACGGCGTCATTTTTACCCTGGGAGTTCTTCGAGGTTTTCCGGCGCGCCAGCTGGATTCGCGTCGGACTGACAGTCATCAACCTCGCCGTTGTGGTCTACCTGCTCTACTACGTGAAGCTCCGGATGCAGGCGCGGCGGCTGCGCCGCGCCGGGAGAGCGTGATGCAGCTTCGTGAGCTGTGCGGCCGGTTTCAGACTGAGAGAAAAGCATGCAGCGCGCCTGCGTAATCGGATCGGGTCCGAACGGACTCGCCGGCGCCATTGTGCTGGCGCAGGCTGGTCTGAAGGTCGACGTGTATGAGGGCGAGGCGCAGCCTGGAGGCGGAACGCGCACGCTGGAGCTGACGCTGCCTGGATTCCGGCACGACTTCGGTTCCGCGGTGCATCCGATGGGCGCGGGATCGCCCTTTTTTTCCACGCTGCCGCTGGCGGAGCATGGACTGCAATGGGTTCACGGAACCTCGCCGCTAGCGCATCCGCTGGACGACGGCACGGCGGTGACGCTGGAACACAGTTTGCAGGATCAGGAACGACAGCTGGGCGAAGATGGCTCCGCATGGCGGGAACTGGTCGAGCCCATGGTGACCTACTGGAAGGATTTCGCCGCCGATGCGATGGGTCCGGTGACGCGCATTCCGCGGCGGCCGCTGCTGATGCTGCAGTTCGGGTGGAAGGCGATGCAGCCGGCAACGAAGCTGGCGAGGCGGACATTTCACGGCGAACGGGCACGGGCACTGTTCGCGGGACTGGCAGCGCATTCCTTTCTCAGCCTCGATGAGCCGCTGAGTCCGGCGGTTGGCCTGGTGCTGGCGGCAGCCGCGCATGTGGTGGGCTGGCCGGTGCCGCGAGGCGGATCGCAGGCGATTGCGAACGCGCTGATCGGGCATCTGGAGGAACTGGGCGGCACGGTGCACACCGGACGGCGAATTACCTCGCTGGAGGAGACGGACCCCAAAGAGGGGCCGGTTCTGTGCGATGTGACGCCGCGGCAGTTACTTTCTATCGCGGGCGAGCGGCTGCAGAAGACCTACCGGAAGGCGATGACGGAATTTCGCTATGGTCCGGGAGTGTTCAAGATCGACTACGCGCTTTCCGCGCCGATTCCGTGGACGGCACGGGAATGCTATCGCGCCATCACGGTGCACCTGGGTGGAACGCTGGAGGAGATCGCGCGTTCGGAGTATGCGGCGACACACGGCGCGATCGCCGAGAAGCCGTTTGTGCTGGTGGCGCAGCCGTCGCTGTTCGACGCAACGCGGGCTCCGGAAGGGAAGCACGTGGCGTGGATGTACTGCCATGTTCCGAACGCAACTACGGAGGACATGACGAGCCGCATCGAGGCGCAGATGGAGCGCTTTGCGCCTGGATTTCTGGATTGCGTGCTGGAGCGGCGCGTATCCACGCCCGCGACGCTGGAGTCGATGGACGCGAATCTGGTGGGCGGCGACATTGGCGGCGGGGAGCTGTCGATGCGGCAATTTCTTTTTCGTCCGGCGCTGGGGAGCTACTATACCGGGACGCGGAATCTGTATCTCTGCTCGTCGTCAACGCCGCCGGGTGGCGGCGTGCACGGGATGTGCGGGTATCACGCGGCGCGCATGGCGGTGCGGCGCCTACGTTGATTTTGTGCCGGCCACTTCGGCGACGGCGGCGATAGCGCGGTCGCTCAGATGCTGCTTCACGTCTTTCATTCTGAGCCAGGGATCGCGCTTCAGGCGTGCCTTCCACTCGTCAAAATTGGCGGCGGCGAACTGCTTCGGATCGGTGCGCTCCAGTTCTGCCCAGGTGAGGGGCACGGCGACACGGGCGCCGGCGCGAGCACGCGGCGAATATGGAGCCACGGCGGTCGCTCCGCGTTCGTTGCGGAGATAGTCGAGGAAGATGCGGCCGGTGCGGGCCGACTTGGTCATTTTGGTCAGGTAGAGCTTCGGGTTCGCGCGCTCCATCATCAGCACGAAGTGGTGCGCGAATTCTTTAAACGTCGGCCACTCGTGATCCGGATCGATGGGCGCGACGACATGGAGCCCTTTGCCGCCGGTGGATTTGACGAAGGCTTCGAGGCCGAGGTGCTTCATCAGCTCGCGGACCTCGACCGCGCTGGCGACCAGGCGCTTCCAGGGAAGTTCGGGGTCGGGATCGAGGTCGATGATGAAGCGGTCGGGCCGTTCGAGGGTTTTATTGCTGGAACCCCAGGGATGCAGTTCGAGCACACCCATCTGTCCGAGACCGACGAGACCCTCGCGCGTNNTGCCTTCCGGGCAGCGCACGATGCTCAGCGGCCGGTCGGCAATGTGCGGGAGCAGATGATCGGCGACGGCGTCGTAATATTCCGCGAGCTGCAGCTTGGTGAGGCGGCTCTCTTCGTCGAGGATCTTGTCGGGATGGCTGATGGAGACGCCAGCGACGTCTGCGCGATCGTTGCGTGATTTGGACGGGGTCCGCGTTTCGATCTTGGGCGCGGTTGCTGCGGGTGCGGGGTGCTGCGCGGTCTTCGCAGGTGGCTTTGCTGATTTCGCAGAAGACTTCTCGTCGCGCTGATGTTTTCCTGACGACTTGGGAACGGGTCCCGCCGTTTCGCGGATGACTTCCTTCGGATCCTTATCTTCGCGGAGGCCGAGGAATGCGGCCTGGCGGACCAGATTGTCGCTGGTCCACGCGGCGAAGCGGGCCTCGATAACGGTAGAGGGCTTGACCCAGATCGCGTCTTTCTTCGCTTCGGCCGGCAACTCGTGAAAAGCGGGCTTTGCCTGGCGCAATGCGTCGAGCCGGTCGCGCAGCAGCTCGTGCGTCTTGCGGGTAAATCCGGTTCCCGCGCGGCCCGCATAGATGAGATTGCCGTCGCTGTAATAGCCGAGCAGCAGCGATCCTATGCAGTTGCCGCCGCTGGAGAGCGGGGTGAAACCACCCACGACAAATTCCTGCTGCAGGACGCATTTCGACTTGAGCCAGAAGCGCGAGCGCTCCGAGCGCCACGGCGAGCTGGCCAGCTTGGAAACGATGCCTTCAGCGCCCATTTCGCAGGCACGGCGAAACATGGCGCCTCCGTTGGCGCGAAGGTGGCTGCTGTAGCGCAGCGTGCCGACGCCGTGATCCTGGAGCAGGCCTTCGAGGAGGGTCTTGCGCCGCTCGAGTGGCAGGTTGCGCAGGTTGTGGCCGTCGAGGTGGAGCAGGTCGAAAGCGTAATAGGTGAGCGGGTGCGGCGCGCCTTCTTCAAACGCGGCCTGCAGATCAGCGAAGCTGCTTCCTCCCTGCTCGTTGAGGACAACCACTTCGCCATCGAGAATCGCGGTGTGGACGGGGAGCTCGGCAGCGGCCTCGGCAACGTCGCGCATGCGATGGGTCCAGTCGAGACCCTTGCGCGTGAAGAGGCGCGCGCGCAGCTTCCCGTCTTTTTCGTCGACATGGACCTGGATACGATAGCCGTCGAGCTTGAGTTCGTGCAGCCATTCGTCGCCCTCAGGCGGCTTTTCGGCGGAAGAGGCCAGTTCAGGCGAGAGAAAGCCGGGCATTCTCTCGCGCGGTGCGTCGTGCAGGAGGTTTTCGCGGTCCGGCACAAGCGCGGCTGCAGGTTTTGGAGATTCCTTTGGAGGGACTGGCCGTCCAGGTGGCTGCGCCTTCGGCGCGTTGGTCCTTCTTGTTAGCAGAGAGCGGTTGGCGGGCGGCTTTTTCTCAGGGACGTAGGAATTCCAGGTGTGATCGTCCGCAGCGGCGATTTGCTCCATGGTGCGACCGGTGACCGCGCTGTCCGGCGACTCGTCGGTGATGGCGGGATCGCTGGCGGTGCGCTCGTACTCGTCGTGCTCCTTGATGAGCAGCCAGTTGTTCTTGCCCTTTTCGCCGAAGCGGTCGCCCTTCATGCGGATGAGCGCCCAGTGGCCGTGCAGCTTCTTGCCATGGAGGATGAATTTGAGCTGGCCCTTGCGCAGGCCTTCGTCGACGTCGGTCACCGGCTCCCAGGTTCCCTGATCCCAGACCATCACGGTGCCGCCGCCATACTGGCCTTTCGGGATGGTTCCCTCGAAGCCACCGTATTCAATGGGGTGGTCCTCGACTTCGACGGCGAGGCGCTTGTCGGCGACGACGTAGCTGGGACCCTTGGTGACGGCCCAGCTTTTGAAAACGCCGCGCCAGCCGAGGCGAAAATCGTAGTGGAGGCGCGTGGCGGCATGCTTCTGGACGACAAAAGGAAGGCCTGCGCCCGCTTTCGGTTTGGATTTCGCGCCGGAGGATCCGCTGGGTTCGGCGGTCATCGCGAAGTCCCGCATGGCGCGATAGCGAGCCAGTTGCTGATCGACCAGGGCGGCAGGCGCATGGGTGGAACGGGCGGATTTTCTGGCGGGTTTGTCGCTTTTCTTCGGCATCTGGACGTTCGGATTCCGGCACGGCGCGGCGGGCTGCCTTCAGCCCGTTTGCAACAGCCCGGTCATTTGCAGGTCCTGCTCGAGCAGAACCGACTCGCTGGGTTTGTCGTCGCGGTAGCGCACCTGGACGCTGCGGCCGCGGATGGCCGCTGCAAAGGCCTCGGCAGCAGCTTTGCGCGCGAAATGGCGGCGGTATTTGCCGTAGCGGTACTCCTGCTGCGCGTAATAGCGGTAGGAGGCTTCGACCCAGCTGCCGTACTGGGACTTTTTCACTGTCGCGGTTTGTACCTGGCCATCCGCGCTGGGCCACATGGCGGCGCGGTTCTCACGGACGCGCTGCGCATATTTGCGGACGGCGACTACGGAGGCGCCAACGATGGCCGCAATAAGGTAGTGGAACGTGCCGGCAAAGGGCGCCAGATGATGCCAAAGGTCCTTCATTCCGAGGGTGCGCTCCTGGTGGAAGCTGGCGCGATCAGGTTACTACGCCGCGGGTTTCGGGATTCTGATTCGGGTGTTCGGCTGTTGCTACTTTTGGGCCATCGGTTGCCTGTGAAATTGCGTTTTCCTGACTGGTCAACTCCCCTGACCGAGGTATATCGTAATGCTCGCTGTGTACTCCGGTGCGGGCTTCCGGAGGCGTGGCACTGTAACCCCCAGGAGCTGTTCTGCTATGTCCACTTTGGTGCAATCGGAAGTTGCGGCACAAAAGGATTTCCTGCCGCTGAACGGGACCGATCACGTCGAGTTTTACGTCGGCAATGCACGCCAGTCAGCCTATTTTTACCGGCTGGCTTTTGGCCTGAAGCTGGTGGCCTATGCCGGGCCGGAGACCGGCGTCCGCGACCGCGCCTCCTACGTGCTGGAGCAGGGAAAAGTGCGCTTCGTTCTCACCACGCCTCTGCGCCCGGATGGCGAGATCGCGGAGCATGTGCGCGTGCACGGAGACGGCGTGCGCGATGTGGCTTTGTGGGTGGACGACGCCCGCCAGTCCTGGAAAGAGACGACGAAGCGCGGCGCACGCAGTGTCCGCGAGCCTTTCGAGCTGAAAGATGAACAGGGGATGGTCAGAATCGCGTCAATCGCCGCGTACGGCGACACGATTCACTCGTTTGTCGAGCGGAGCGAATACAAAGGCGCGTTCTTGCCTGGATATCGTGCCATGCCCGAAGATCCGCTGGCGCGACCCGTTGGCCTGATCCATATCGACCATATGGTGGGCAACGTGGGCTGGAACGAGATGAATCGCTGGGTGGATTTCTACGGGCAGATCATGGGTTTCTCGCTCTACCAGCACTTCGACGATAAGGACATTTCGACGGAATACTCGGCGCTGATGTCGAAGGTGA
>PMAD01000077.1 GCA_003152415.1 Acidobacterium sp. | reverse complement strand
CGGCAATCGCCTGCGACTGCCGTTCGTTGGCCGTGCTGGTGATCAGGAAGAAATCCGTGAAGGCGGAGTCCGCGGGATCCAGCTGCAATACCCGGGTCTCCTCGCCCTTTTTCTCATCGCAGGCCGCAACCGCGGCCAGCACCAACTTGCGGGTTTCCGTTAATGTCATGCGTGGGTTCAGCGCTCTGGTTTCGATGGTACGGCAATTCACTGTGGTTGAGGAGTTGCTCTCGTGGATGCTTCAAAGCTCTCTGCCTTCCTTGTACAACCCGTGCTCGCGGATGTACGTGGCCACTGCGGGGTTGACTTCCCCTCTCGCATCGTCGCTCTGTTGCAGCGACTCGCGGATGCCGCTGGCCGAGGCGGATTCTCTGAGATCCGGCAGCAGGTACAGCCGAGACTCGCGGCGCCCGGCGTTCCGCAGGCACAGCACCAGATTGTCGCCCTCCTGCGTATCCTTAGACGCCACGGAAATATTCGGTGGCAGCGCAGCAGCCACGCGGCTCAGGTCGAATCCTGGCCGGGAGGCCACTACGAAATCGCACGCTACCAGCAGGTCGCTCGACCGATACCACTTGCTGATGCTGAGAAAAGAATCGGCGCCCATCAGGCAGAACAGCTCGTCGCCGGCTGCCAGCCCGGCTGTCAGCGTGCGCACCGCGTCAATGGTGTAATTCGGCCGCCCGTCCGCGCGGGGCGCGTCGATCAGCGACAACTCCATCCCCTTCTCGCCCGCAAGCGCCAGCCGCGTCATCGCGACGCGATCCGGGAAGCTCGCCTGCGGCCGATCGCGCTTGAGCGGCTGCACCCCCACCGGCGCGAACAGGACACGACCGAGACCCATGCGCTCCGCTGCCAGACGCGCCAGCGCGATGTGCCCGCGATGCGGCGGATCGAAGCTGCCGCCAAACAACCCAATCCTCATTGTTTCTGAGCATAGCGCGTCACCGGCATTGCCCCGGGAATTCCGGTAGTGTGGGCTGGTGAGCTATCTTGCCGCCATCGCGCTCGGCGCGAATCTCCCATCGCCCGCCGGGCCGCCGGAGCAAACGCTGCCGGCGGTCATGGACGACCTCGCGGCTGCCGGGACCATCGTCGCCCGCTCTTCTTTTTACCGCACCGAGCCGGTCGGCGTCGCACACCAGCCCCCATTTGTAAACGCCGCTGTTACATTAGTGGCCGATCTCGATCCCGAAGCGCTCCTCGATGTCCTGCTGGCCATCGAGCGGCGATACGGTCGCGACCGCGCGAGCGGCACTCCCAACGGTCCGCGTACCCTCGACCTGGACCTGCTCATCCTGGGCGATCTCGTGGTGATTTCTCCCCGGCTTACCCTTCCACATCCCGCGCTGGCCGAACGCCGATTCGTCCTCGCGCCTCTGTGCGAGATTGCGCCCAACCTTCGCCACCCGATCCTCGGTAAATCCATGGCGGAACTTCTGGCCGCGCTACCCGATGAAGGCCCGAACCGGGCGGCCGCCGTGCAAAAGCTACCGTCTCTGCAGACGCAACACTAAAATCAAAGGCTCATGCGGTTTTTCCCCAGCCGGATTTGTGTTCTCGCCGCGCTTGCCCTTGCCGCAGCTGCGGTCGCGTGCGCCCAGACGCGAGGCGTCGTGCGCAATGCGCATGGAGACCCAATCCCTTCTGCCACGGTCGCCGATATGGCCGGGAACACGCTCGCGGTTTCAGGATCCGACGGCACTTTCGTTCTGCCCCATCCTCCGCGCCAAATCGAAGTCACCGCCCCGCATTGCGTAACCGTCGTTGTGACCATTACCCCCGGTCAATCCCTGAACATCGTTCCCCGCCAGCCACTCGAAACCGTCGTCGTCACCGCCTACCGCTCCGCCCTCGGCAGCTCCGACAGCCCGGCCAGCACGCGCGTCCTCGACACGCAGCAGCTCCAGCAAGCAGCATCTCCTTCGCTCGACGGAAAACTGCGCGAAATGCCCGGATTCACGCTTTTTCGCCGTTCCAGCTCCCTCGTTGCCAATCCCACCACGGAAGGCGTATCCCTGCGCGGCCTCGGTTCCACCGCCGCCAGCCGATCACTGGTGGTCCTCGATGACATCCCCATCAACGATTCTTACGGTGGCTGGATTCACTGGGAAGAACTACCGGAGCTCTCCATCCATTCCATCGAGGTCGTTCGCGGCGGCGCGTCCGATCTCTACGGATCGAGCGCCATCGGCGGCGTTATCAGTGTCATTCCCGCGCGGACACAGGCTTCCGGCCTCCAGATCCTCACGAGCGGGGACTCCGAGAGCACCCTCGACGACGGCGCCCTCGCGACCATGAAGCAAGGCCCATGGTCTGCGCTCGCCAGCGGCGGCCTCATTGCCACCGACGGCTACACGCTCATCGCGCCTGATCTCCGCGGCCCCATAGATCAGCCCTCCAACGTCCACGCGCAGAACGGCCTCGCCGAAGTCGACCGCACTCTGCCTGGCGATGGCCGTGTTTTCATGCGCAGCAACGTCCTGAACGAAATCCGCCACAATGGCACGCCCGTGCAATGGAATTCCACGCGGCTGTGGCGCGGCGCAGCGGGGGCTGACTGGCGCGACTTCGCTCTGCGCCTCTACGGCGATGACGAGCACTATCGCCAGACCTTCTCCAGCATCGCCGCCGATCGCGCCTCCGAGAAGCTGACGCGCTTTGCCTTCGATCCCGCCGGCGAGCTGGGCGCTGCCCTCCGCTGGCATCGGGCCATCGGCGCCCACGCGCTCGTTCTCGGCGGCGCCGACACCCACGATGTTCGCGCCGAAGACAACGAGCAGCTCTTCACCGGGGCTGGCGGTTTTCTCGACACCTCCGCGCGCCAGCGCCAGACCGGCGTCTGGGGCGAAGCTCTGCTCACACCCGCTCAATGGACCATCAGCGGCTCCGCCCGCGTCGACCATTTCTCTAACTTCAACGCGCAGCAGTTCTCAAGCTCGGGCCCGCCGGTCCAGCTCCCGGATTTCAGCGAGACCGTCTTCGATCCGCGCCTCGGCCTGGTGCGGCGGCTCACGTCCTCGCTCGCCTGGAACGCTTCCGGCTTCCGCGCTTTTCGCGCACCCACCGAAAACGAGCTCTACCGCACCGGCCAGGTCGGCCAGCAGGTCACAGAACCGAATCCAAACCTGCGCTCCGAACGCGCCACGGGCTGGGAGACCGGTTTCCAGGCTGACATTCGCCGCTATGGCTCCAGCCTCCGCGCAAGCTATTTCTGGACGCAGATCAACCGCCCCATCACTGCGCTCACCCTCAGCGTGACTCCCACGTCCGAACTCCTCCAGCGTGAAAACCTCGGCCAGATCGAAAGCCGCGGCCTCTCTCTCGACTACGCCATGCAGCCGGTATCATGGATCGGCATTGAAGGCGGCTATCAATTTGCCAACGCCACTGTGACAAAATTCGCCCCCGAGCCGCAGCTCATCGGCAACTGGATCCCCCAGGTCGCCCGCAACATGGCAACGTCGCAGATCCGCCTCACCCGCGCTCGCATCGGAGTCCTGAGCGTTCAGGGTCAGCTCACCGGCTGCCAGTTCGACGATGACGCCAACGCCTACCTGTTGCACAGCTATTTCCGCCTCGACGCCTCCGCCGAGCACAACTTTGGCAGGCACATCATCGCCTTCGCCTCCGGAGAAAACCTCTTCGACCGCTCTATCGAAGTGGGGAAGACGCCGCTCCTCACCCTGGGAACGCCCCGCATCGCGCGCGTAGGCCTGAGACTGAACTTCGGGGAATGAAGAGCCGGCGATCCAGCCAACCGAGGTCTAAAGCGACGAAGCGTCGCGCCGCGCATAATAGAGCGCCCATGCGGTCAGCACAAACTGCAGCGGAATCCGCACCCACAGAACCAATAGGGGCACCTCAGGAAACCGTGCCGGATGACGCAGCATGAAGAAATGAACATCGAAGAAGACCACCAGCATCACCGCGATCCCAATCGCGGAGAAACGCCGCGTCGCCTGTACCAGCAGTCCCAGCCCGCCCAGAATCTCCGCCACGCCACTCAGCCTCACCAGCGCCAGCGGATGCGTATAGTGATCCGGCATGATGTGCAGATAAAAATGTTCATGCCAGAAATGGTTGATCCCGCTGGCGGCATAGAAAAAAGCCTGCGCAATCAGACCCAACCGCGCCCAAAGCGGATGCCACTTTCCAGCAGCCCTCTTCAGCACTTGCTCTCGACCAGCGCCGCGACCCCTGCGCCGATCACCGCCAGCGACGGATCCTCCGGCAGCACCGCCACCGTGTAGTTCTGCAGCGGACTCATCTTGATCGTCTCCCACAAATACTGCTTCAACCGCGGCAACTCCAGTCGCTGGATATCGCGCCCTGTGTAGTAAAAGCGCCCCGCGCCCTCCAGATGAATCATCGACGCCGTCGCCGCCGCCAGCGCGCGATGCCACAGCTCAACAAACTCCGCACAGCGCCGGTCGCCTTTCTTCGCCGCGGCGAACACCTCGTCCGGCTCCATATCCAGGAACCGCAGCCGCATGGCCCGGTGGCCCATGATCCCTTCCAGGTGTCCACGTCCTCCGCAGCCGCAGTAGTTCTCCTTTGCGTCGAGCGTCACCACCGTGTGTCCACCCTCCCACGGCCCTTCGGTCCAGGGATACCGCCCGAACCCAATCCCATTCCCGATCGTCCACACCCGCACCTGGCGATCCATCTGTCCCCGTGTCGCAGCGATCCCGGCCGCCACCGCGTCCGCATCGTTGAAGACCGCCAGCTTCACATCGACGCCGCGTTTCTTCAGCCCCGCGCTGATCGAATTGCAAACCGGTGCGCCCTTCAGCTGCGGCAGATTCGGCGCGTCCAGCATCACTCCCTGGTGCACGTATCCCGGCAAAGCAACGCCCGCGGCGTCAATCTTTGCTCCCTGGGGAATCAAACCGGCAATCGCATCGCAGATCATTTCGCAGAGGCTTTCGGCCGGGACTTCAATCAGCCCATTCGTCTCGTCGATGTTCTCCGGAAACTCCCTCAGCTCGCCGCGCAGCTGGTGGTCTTCGATGAATCCCGCGACCACCCCCGTCGTCAGCACCGCGCCCACTGTCTTCGACATAGGACCCTCCGCCGCAGCCCCGGTTCTCTATCCCTCAAAACGGGCCAGCCGGTTGATGCCGTTAAACGCGGCGGCCTTGTAGCACTCGGCCAGGGTGGGATAGTTGAACACCGTATCGATGAAGTAGTCGACCGTGCCGTTCAGCACCATCACCGCCTGGCCGATGTGCACCAGTTCCGCCGCGCCTTCTCCGATGATGTGCACGCCCAGTACCTGGCGCGTCTCGCGGTTGAAGATCAGCTTCAGCCGCCCCGTCGTGTCGCCGCGTATCTGCCCGCGCGCAATTTCCCGATAGTACGCCACGCCCACTTCGTACGGCACGTCCTCTTCGGTCAGCTGCTCCTCCGTCTTGCCGATAAACGAAATCTCCGGAATGGTGTAGATGCCATAGGGATAAAAGCTCGGATTCGAAACGACGTGATCGTCGCCAAACGCGCGGGCTGCGGCGATCCGCCCCTGCTCCATGGAAACCGATGCCAGCGCCGGAAACCCGATTACATCCCCAACCGCGAAGATATGCGGCACCTTCGTCCTGAAATCCTTGTCCACGGGAATGCGCCCGCGATTGTCCGCCTCGACGCCCGCCGCCGCCAGGTTTAGATCGTCGATGTTGCCCTGCCGCCCCACTGCATACAGCAGCGTGTCCCCTGACATCTTCTTCTTGCTTTCCAGATTCGCCACGACCGCCCCATCGGCGATCTCCTCTACGCTCTCCACTTCTTCGCCCAGCCGCATCGTTACCCTGCTGTCGCGCAGGTGATAACTCAGCGCCTCGATAATCTCCTGATCCGCNNTCCAGCAGCCGCGGCCGCTTCTCAATCAGCGTCACGCGAACCCCCAGCGCCGCGAACATGCACGTGTATTCGACGCCGATCACTCCGCCGCCCACCACAATCAGGCTCTTCGGCAGATCGACCATGTCCAGGACCTGATCGCTGTTGACGATCGTCCTGCCGTTCACCGGCACCTTCGGCGACGCAGCTGGCCGCGTTCCCACAGCGATGATGATGTTGTCGGCCTCGTAGGTATTCGATCCGCGCGGGCCATCCACCTTCACGTGATGATCGTCGACAAAACTCGCCACTCCGTTCAGGATCTCCACGCCGTTGCGCGACAGCTGCGCCTCGGTCACATCGATCTCGGTCTTCACCACGTGCTGCACACGGAAGGCCAGATCGGCCATCGTGATCTTTTCCTTCACGCGATAATTCATCCCGTAAATGGACCGATAGTTGTAACCGGAGAGATGCAGGACCGCCTCGCGCATCGTCTTGCTGGGGATGGTTCCCGTGTTGATGCACACGCCGCCGACCACGCTCCGCATCTCGACGAGCGCCACGTGCTTGCCCCTCTTCACCGCAGATACCGCAGCGCGCTGTCCAGAAGGGCCCGAACCGATGACCAGCAAATCGTATTTCGCCATGCGTAGAAGAAACCTGCGCCAGCCATCCAGTCTGTGCGGGCGCCTGCCCATCTTACAATCCAGTGATGACAGGCTGTGTGAATACACTCTTACACTAACCCAGATGCTTCTTTACGCCATTACCAACCGCCACCTGCTCGACGGCGACGAAGCGGCGAAGCACGATCGCCTGGTTTCTCTCTCCGACGAATGGGCGCGCGGCGGCGTCGACACCATCCAGGTCCGCGAAAAGGATCTCCCCCTCACTGAGCTTCAGCCGCTAGCCGCGCGCATCGTCGAAGCCGTCCGCGCTACGGGCAAACCCACGCGGGTCCTCGTCAACGGTCCCGCGCAGGTAGCCCTCGATGCCGGTGCCGACGGAGTCCATCTCCACGCCAACGCGGGACCCGCCGCCGTTCAAGCCGCGCAGCAGGCCTATGCGCGCCTGGGCCGACAGCCCGTCATCAGCGCCGCCTGCCACTCCCCCGAAGAAATTCGCCAGGCTGCCGGTGCGTCCATGCTCCTCTTCTCTCCCATCTTCGAGAAAGTGACGGAGCAGGGAACCACGCGCGGTCAGGGACTCGTTGCCCTGCGGGCGGCCGTCGACCTGGCCAATCCCGTCCCCATCCTCGCCCTCGGCGGCGTCACTGAGAAGAACGCCCCGGCCTGCCTCCAGGCCGGGGCCGTCGGCATCGCCGCCATCCGCCTCTTCATCGGTGACGCGTGGCGCACTCTCCTCGAAGTCCCGCCCCCAATCGTGCGACTATCGTCCTGAACCATCATCCAATGACGAAATGTCCTCCTCGCTGAAAGAAGAGCATGCCCAGCGCCTGCCGCATGGGTCCTCCGTCGAGCACGCCCGCATCCTCGGGCGCCGCTTCGGCTACGTCGCCTGCGCTCTCGCCGGATGCTGCTGGGGAACCGGGTTCTTCTTTGGCAAGATTGCCTTCAGCCACCTTGGCGTCGGTCATTACGTTCTGTATCGCTTCATCTTTGCCTGTATCGGCATGCTCCCCATCGTCGAAACCCCGCGGTTCTCGCGCCGCGAATGGACGCTCCTCCTGATTGGAGCCTTCCTGGGCATCCCTGTGCAATTCCTCGTCCAGTTCCACGGGCTCAAACTCACCACCGTCAGCCACGCCGCGCTCATGGTCGGCACTATGCCCGTCATCCTCGCCGTGGGCGCTACCATTTTTTCCCACGAACGCCTCGACCTCAAGGGCTGGCTCGCCCTCCTGGGCTCGACTGCGGGCATTGTCCTCATCGTTTTCAGCGCCAGTCACGGCGCCATCGGCGGCGGCAACCTCTGGGGCGATCTTCTCGTCGTTGCGTCGCTGGTCATCGCTCTGGGCTGGGTCCTCATCAATCAGCGCCTCATGGTGCTCGGCCGCTCCCCCATGGCCGTCACTGCCTGGACCCTCCTCACCGGCTCGGCCATGCTCTTCCCCTGGGTCCTGGTCCGCGACGGACTCCCGCCGGTCCGCGGCCTCGGCTGGCACGTCTGGTTCGCCGTCGCCGCCAGCGGCCTGCTCTGCACCGCCGCTTCCACCCTGCTCTGGAACTGGGGCATCCATCGCGTCCCCGCCTCCCGCGCCGGAGTCTTCCTCAACATCGAACCCGCCCTGGGCTCCATCCTCGGCGTCGCCGTTCTCGGCGAACGCCTCGGTCCCGGAACTTGGGTCGGCGGAGCGCTCATCATCGCCGCCGCCTTCGTGCTCACCACGTCCGGCCACGCGGAACCCGAAGTCATCGTGACCTGAAACAGGCTCTCCGCTCTCTACCCCGCACCCACGCCCCTGCCTTGGTACACTTTGTCCATCGTGGTCGAGCTCGTACCATCCATACTTTCCGCGGATTTTGCCCGCTTGGCCGACGAAATCGCCGCGGCTGAACGTGGCGGCGGCGCCGTCATCCACGTCGACGTCATGGACGGCCATTTTGTCCCCAACATCACCGTCGGCCCCCCCATCGTCCAGTCGCTGCGCAAGCACACCAAACTGCCCCTCGACTGCCACCTGATGATCGAGAACCCTGACGAATTCATCCCCGCCTTTGCCGACGCGGGCGCCAACTGGGTCAGCGTCCACTACGAGGCCTGCCGCCATCTGCACCGCACCCTCGAGTTCATCGCCCAGCACAAAATGCAGCCGGCCGTCGTCATCAACCCCCACACCGAAGTCGACCTGCTCATCCCCATCCTCGGCATGGTGCACCATGTCCTGGTCATGAGCGTCAATCCCGGCTTCGGCGGCCAGCAGTTCATCCCTTACTCCCTCAGCAAGATTCGCCGCCTGAAAGAACTTCGACGGGAACTGGGCCTCAGTTATAGGATTGAAGTAGACGGCGGTATTGCTCACGACACGGTCGCGAGCGTCGTCGAAGCGGGAGCCGAGTTGCTGGTCGCCGGCCACGCGGTTTTCGGCCAGGGCCATGCGGAACGGGATGCGCGCAGCCTGCTCGAAGCGGCGCAGCGGGCAGACCGGTCAGCCGCCGCATAGAATTCTCTTACCCGGCACGGGGTCATCGCAGACCATCCCGCTCCGGGCGATCGTTCAACGGGGGTGTCTGCCATCACGAGGTGTTATGAATCGGTTGGTCCTTCGTATATCGGCGGTTTGTCTGGGCATGGCGATCGCATTTTCATCCCCCAACGCTTTCGCCAAAAAGCACCAAAAGAAGAAGAAAGAGGTCGACCTCACCGCGAACCCCCTGGTGAACGTCAACTCCAAACAGCCCGATAAGGAGCTCTTCGACAAGGCCTACAACGCCATGAAGCATGGCAAGTACGACGTGGCTCGCCTCGACCTCCAGACCCTGCTCAACACCTACCCTGACTCCGAGTTCGCCATGCGCTCCAAGCTGCTCGTCGGCGATACCTGGTTCAAGGAGGGTGGCTCCGCCGCGCTTACCCAGGCCGAATCCGAATACAAGGACTTCATCACCTTCTTCCCCAATACGCCTGAGGCCGCCGAGGCGCAGATGAAGGTCGGCGACATCTATTTCCAGCAGATGGAAAAGCCGGACCGCGATCCGCAGAATGCCGTCCATGCCGAGCAGGAATACCGCGCCATGCTTGAGCAGTTCCCCGACTCGCCGCTCATCCCGCGCGCCAAGCAGCGTCTCCGCGAAGTGCAGGAAGTTCTCGCCCAGCGCCAGTTCGAAATCGGCGAATTCTATGCCTCGCGCGAACAATGGGCCGCTTCCGTTGCCCGCCTTGAGACCATTACCGACAGCTATCCGCTTTTCAGTCACAGCGATCAGGCGCTCATCACCATCGGCGATGCCTACGCCAACGAAGCCCAGGTCATGTCGCGCGCCAAAATTCCGCCCAAGGCCAAAGCCGAGCTGATCCGCTATTTCGATGACCGCGCTACGGCGTCCTGGTCCCGCGTCGTCACCCGATATCCCCTTGCCCCGCACGTCGAGGATGCCAAGGATCGGCTGATCGCCATGGGCAAGCCCGTTCCCGATCCCAGTCCCCAGGCCCTTGCGGAAAGCCAGGCTGAGGAAGACAGCCGGGTCAACGTCAAGCTCGGCTCGCGGACCCTCCAGCTGCTGGGCCGTGGTCCCAACACCGTCAAAGCCGCGCGCGTCGGCGAACCTTCGCTGAACAGTCCGCCGCCGGTTCTCGCGCCGGACGTGGTGAAAGAGAGTTCAATAACGTGGGCCCAGGCCCTGGCCGGTAAGCCCATTACGGGAGTGGCCGCTCCCGAGGCTGCGACCGCAGCCAATGCCGCGATCGAGAACGGCACCGCGCCGCCTACCACCGAGCAACCCGCGCAAAAGGCGGCCTTCCAGGAGGTGCCCGATGCCACCGGAACTCCGGGCCGTACCGTCACCGTCGAGGTTCCCTCTGACAACACCCCGGCTGCAGGCGGATCGCCTGGAGCAGCGAGCGCCCCGGCACCGGGTGAAGGCGCTCCCGCCGGTGCGGCGCTCCCCAGCAACGCCGAACCCCTGGTGAAACCCGTGGGCACACCCGTTGCCCAGCCGCTGCCCGGAATCGATAAGCCTGCCGAGACTCCGCAGCAGATCAATCAGGTGCAGGGCGGTACGCCTGCGCAGGTTCAGACCGGCGCGAATGCCAGCGGCAAGCCAGGCAACAAGAAAAAGAAGGCGCCCTACGACAAGAAGGACGAATCGTCGAGCAAGCACAAGAAGAAGACCGGCCTCGACAAAGTGAATCCATTCTAGAAAATTCCACCCGCAATTTCAGAAGGGCCGTCCTGCGGGGCGGCCTTTCTGCTGGTTTCTGAGTGCTGGCGCCTTTGCCAGCCATCTGCCACCGGCTACCTCCGCCCTGCATCGAAAATTCAAACGTTATATCGTGAAAAGGGAATGCCCCAGCAAGCCAAAACCACCCTCGAAAGCGACGGCGCAATGAGGCCGCGCCGCGAGCTCCCCAAAGCGTACGATCCCGCCGCCATCGAAGAGCGGTGGGCCGCCTATTGGGTCGAGCAGCGCCTCTTCGAAGTCAAAACGCCTCCTGTCGGCTCGCACGATCGCGCCTTCACCGTCCTTCTGCCCCCGCCCAACGTCACCGGCAATCTCCATATGGGGCACATGTTCGAGCACACGGAGTCGGATATCCTCGTCCGCTGGCATCGCATGCTCGGCGAAACCACCCTCTGGCTTCCCGGCACCGATCACGCCGGCATCGCCACGCAGATGCTCGTCGAGCGCCTGCTCGTCAGCGAAGGCACATCCCGGCAGGCCCTCGGCCGCGAAGTCTTCGTTGAGCGCGTCCGCGAGTGGCGCCGCCACTACGGCGGCGCCATCCTCGCCTCCATGAAGCGCATCGGCGACACCGTCGACTGGTCGCGCGAGTACTACACCATGGACGAGAACCTCTCCGTCGCCGTGCGCGAAGCCTTCGTCCGCCTTTACGAAGACGGCCTCATCTATCGCGGCGCCTACATCGTCAACTGGTGCCCCCGCTGTCAGACCGCCATCAGCGATCTCGAAGTCACGCACGAAGAACAGCAGGGTAAGCTCTGGGAAATTCGCTACCCCATCATCGGTTCGCCCGGCGAATTCCTCACTGTCGCCACCACCCGGCCCGAAACCATGCTCGGCGATGTCGCTGTCGCCGTGAACCCCCTTGACGAGCGCTACACTCATCTCCACGGAAAAACCCTCGAGCTTCCCCTCACCGGCCGCGAAATCCCCGTCATCGTCGACGACTGGGTCAAGTCCGACTTCGGCACCGGAGCCGTCAAGATCACGCCGGCGCACGACCAAAACGACTTTGCCATCGGCCAGCGTCACAGTCTCTCCGCCATTTCAGTCATGGACGAGACCGCGCACATGAGCGCCGCCGCCGGCCACTACTCCGGGCTCGACCGCTACGACGCCCGCAAAAAAGTCCTTGAAGACCTCGACACCCAGGGTCTCCTCGGCGCCGTCCGCGATCACATCAACGCCATCGGCAAGTGCGCCCGGTGCCAGACCGTCGTCGAGCCCCGCCTCTCCACGCAGTGGTTCGTCGCCGTCAACAAGACGCCCAACAAGGGCGGCGATTCGATGGCGGAAATGGCCCGGAAAGTCGTCCAGGAGACCCGCGCCGGCGACCCGAAGAGCAAACCTCTGCGCTTTACGCCGGAAAATTACGAGAAAATCTACCTCGAGTGGATGAACAACATCTACGACTGGTGTATCTCGCGCCAGCTCTGGTGGGGCCATCGCATTCCCGCCTGGCACTGCGGCAACTGCAAAGAGATCACCGTCGCCCGCCAGGATCCCACCCACTGCGCCCATTGCGGCTTCGATCAGATCGTCCAGGAAACCGACGTCCTCGACA
>PMAD01000111.1 GCA_003152415.1 Acidobacterium sp. | reverse complement strand
GGGCGGGGATTCCGCTGGAGCACGGCGTCGCGATCGGACAAGCCTAAGTTTCATCCGGTGCACGGCGCCGGAAGAGCAGCATTCAGCGGACAGCGTTTAGAAAACCAAGGCCTGCGGGGGAGAATCCGCGGGCCTTTTTGTTGGTGCCTCGCCCAGAGGCGAGCGCGATACGATGGGGGCGCGTCCATTTCGCGGAGGTGGNNTGCCATGCGGAGCGCTGTATTTCTTCTGCTGGTTGGTTTGTTCGTTGGTGCGAGGCCGTCGTTGAGCCCGACACCGACCCCGGGGAATATTCCAAAAATCGTCCAGGCCGGGCTCGACGCCTACAAAACCGGCGGACCAGACGAGGCTGTGCGGGTGTGGGTGCGCGGCAGCGCCCTGGAGGGCAGTAAGGACGTGGGGAATTGCCTGACCACCCTGCATCAGACGCAGGATTTGTACGGGAACTTCCGCGGGTACGAACTGATCGGCATCCGCGTGGTGTCGAGCACCAGCTATGTTGTCTATATGACTCTCGATTATGACCGGGGACCCCTGTTCGCGAAGTTCAGGGTGTATCGCACGGGCCTGGGATCGATTCTGACTGGCATTGTGCTGAATGTGGACGAGGATGCGGTACTTCAGCCGCCACTGNNCCACTGCCGCTCCCGCCGCAGTAAAGGCTGCCGGGAGCGGAGGCAGATGGGCTATGTCTCCCTGTGGTAACCCGCTGGGGGCACTCGGGGGCGGTTACCCTGGCGACCTCCATTGAGTGAAACGCGGCGCCCCGTTCGTTCACCATCCATGGCAAGGCGGATTATGCCCCTGGAAATGCTAACTGGTGACGGTGAAAGGGCGGAAAATCTCCAAAAAAGGGTGGCGCGACGGCGGGCCTTTGGGACATACTGGACGCCATCCATTTACAGGGGGCAGTATGCAATCCCACCGCGGTAAGTTCCGGGTCCCGGCTGTTCTGTTGTCCTTCGCTGCCAGTGTCTTCTTCGGTTTCGCTGCCCATGCGCAGACGGCGGGGACACCGCAAAGCATCGAGCAGAAGATCTCGGCGCAATACACGCCGACGAAAGCGACGGCCGATCACAGCGATATCGTGACGGCGGGCGCGGTGATCGTCCTGAAAAAGGACGGGCTGGTGATGACCTCGACGACGAGCGGCTCGGCGGCGGCGAATGTTTATAAAGACGGGCATATCACCAGCACGGGCGCGTGGAAGATGACGCGCGGACTGGCGGCTCTCAGGAATCGGACCGGGCAAGCGGAAGGAGCGGGCACGCGCACGTTTGTGGCGGGCGAGAAATTCTGGCTGACCAGGGTCGATGTGCGCGACGATGGGATTGTGCTCGAGTTCATGAGCGATCCAGTTTCGGACATCCGCTACTACTCGTCGCTGAAGTTTCCGTTCCCGAAGGGAGCGTACCCTTCGGACGATCAGGCGCTGAAAAGCGTATCGGAAGTTCTGGATGTTGCGCCCCCGGATAATGGCGGGGATCAGGGACAACAGACGGCTGGCGGAGGACCGGGAGGTGCTCCGGGACCGGCGCCTGCTGCGCCTGCTCCTCCTCCTGCTCCGGCCGAACCGGCGCCAGCGCCCATGGCCGCCATTCCGCCGCCACCGCCGCCGAGCGATACTCCGCCGCCGACGATCACGCTGAAGGAGACCAGGGAGCAGGTCGTCGCGGCCTTTGGACCCCCGAAGAAAGTGGTAAAGCTGGGGACGAAAGAGATCGATTATTACCCGGATATGAAGGTTACATTCGTTAACGACAAGGTCACCGACGTTGAGTAGCCGGAAAGCGGCTGATCGGGTCGCGGGAATACGCTGGACGCACTTATGTAAGGAGAATGCCGTGCCCAATTTCGCTGTTTGCGCTACAAGATTTGTCCGTTTTGCAGCCGTTGTTGTGATGGTTCCGGGCTGCCTGATTGCCACCGCCAACGCCCAGAAGAAGCCAGCGGCGCCCAAGGTAAGCGCTCCGGCGAAGGCACCTTCAAGTTCAGTGAAACCGGGCGGAGCCTCGACCGCTGGTCACACAACCACGACGACTGCGGGGCACACGACAACGACCACTGCGGGCCGCACGACAACCACAACCGGAGGGCGCACTACGACGACCACCCCCGGCCGGACGACGACCACGACGTCGCGCACCACGACTTCGACCGGTCCCGGCGGCCGCACGACCAGCACGACCGTTTCGCGGACGACAACGACGGGGGGACGGTTACCGGCGGGTAGTCACACCGTGGCGGGACCTCACGGGACGGAGATGACGAGGCGCGCCGACGGGCGGCCCGCCGAGTTCCATGATTCTGGTCGCGGCATGACCGTTCATCACGATCTGCATGGCGGGCGGGAGGTGCGGGTGGATCGCGCCGATCACTCGCGCGTCTACGGCGAGGGGCGTGGGCGCGGGTACGTCCAGCATCCTTATATGTACCACGGGCGCGAATTCGGGCATCGCACTTACTACGACCACGGGCGGTATTACGACCGCTACTATCGGCGCTACGGATACCACGGCGCGTTTCTCGACGTATATGCGCCTGGCTATTACTACGGCCCGGGGTTTTACGGATGGGCTTACAATCCGTGGGCGGTTCCGGTGGCCTATGGGTGGGGTTGGGGAGCGGCTCCGTGGTACGGCTATTACGGCGGCTACTTCGCTCCGTATCCGGTTTATCCGAGCGCGGCATTCTGGCTGACGGACTATATGATCGCAGCCAGCCTGCAGGATGCCTACGCTGCGCAGTCGGCTGCGGCACAACAGGCGGCGACACAGCAGGCGGCGGCCGACCAGGCTGCGGCGCTGACGCCTGAGGTGAAGGCGATGGTTGCCGACGAGGTGAAGCGGCAGCTGGCGCTGGAGAACGCGGAGGCAGCGCAGAACGCTGCGAATCAGGACATCGACCCGGCATCGAGCGGCATCTCGCGGATGCTGAGCGATGGCCAGCCGCATGTATTTATCACGGGAGCGAACCTCGATCTCACGGATACGGCCGGAACCGAGTGCGCGGTCAGCCAGGGCGACATCATCGAAGTGGCTGCTGCGCCGGCGCCGGATGCGACAGCGGCGACGGCGGTGGTGCTGGCGTCGAAGGGCGCCAGTGAGTGCCGGAAGTCCGATACGGTGACGGTGGCGTTTACCGATCTGCAGGACATGCAGAACCACATGCGTGAAAACATCGACCAGGGCCTGGGCGATCTGCAGAAGAAGCAGGGCCAGGGCGGGTTGCCGGCGGCGCCACCTTCGGCGCGGGCAGCTCCGACCCAGGCAGCGTTTGCAGCGGGAGCTCCGGGACCGGACACCACAGCCGGCGACCAGATCGCTGACCAGACAAAGGCGGCCGATCAGGACGAGCAGGCGGCGACGGCTTCGGCAACCGGACCAGCGGTTGGCGGCGGCGTTGCTGCTCCGGCTCCGATAGCGGCGCCAGCGGGACCACCACCGACGATCGCCATCGGGCAAACCATCGATCAGGTGACGGCGTCGATGGGGCAGCCGACACGGATCATCGACTTAGGCGTAAAGAAGATTTACGTCTACAAGGACATGAAGGTGACCTTCAAGGCGGGGAAGGTCAGCGACGTGGAATAAGTTTCTCCCTGAGTGCAAAAAAAGCCAGCGAGCGATCGCTGGCTTTTTATTTACGGGTGATGCGGTGCGGGGCAAGCCGGGCCCGAGTCAGAGGCGGTTGAGCCATTCGTCCTTCCATTTAATGTTGCAGCCGACGCTGGGATACTGATCGGCACTGACCGGTTCACCTGCAATGACGGCTTTGAGGGCGGCGCGGAGATCGCGGCCGGTGACGGGGATGTCGTTGCCGGGACGGCTGGAGTCGAGCTGGCCACGGTAGGCGAGGTTGCCGGTCGAGTCGAAGAGGAAGAAGTCGGGCGTGCAGGCGGCGTCGTAAGCGTGGGCGACTTCCTGGGTCTCGTCGTAGAGGTAAGGGAAGATGAAACCGAGTTTGAGCGCCTGCTCGGCGAGCGAGGCGGGCGCGT
>PMAD01000328.1 GCA_003152415.1 Acidobacterium sp. | reverse complement strand
GCCCCGCGCTACTGGCAGGCATCTGCGCTCCAGCGGCGAGCGCCGCCAGAGCAACCATTGACGCCAACCACGCCTTGTTTTTCCCTCGCATCCCGTGTCCTTTCGCTCCTTGCGGCGAATCCGCCCGCTGAGCCTTCCCTGCTATGCGCAGACTATAATTTTCCTCAGAGCCCTTTATGAGCCAGGCCTATCAGATTCCCGACGCCGCTGTTGCAGAAACGCCCCTGGCCGCCCGGCTCAGCGCTGCCCATCCNNTCCGCTCTCGAACTGAAGATGCACCGGGGCGCCCAGACGCCGCTCCGCTTTTCCGGAACTTCTTCGGAATTGCAGGCCCTGCTCCATGCAGCAGGGGTTTTCGATCTGGGTTACCGCACCTTTCTCCGTGCTACCGGCAAGGACCGCGTTCGCTGGCTGAACGGCATGATCACGCAAGCCGTAAAAAGTATGGCTCCCGGCCAGACCGGCTACACCCTGATTCTGAATCCCCAGGGCCGCATTCAGGGCGACGGCGATGTGTCCTGCTTTGAAGATTCGCTGCTGATTGAAACGGACCGCTGCCAGTCCGAACGTCTCCTCGCGCATCTGCGCCGCTACATCATTATGGACGATGTGAAGCTCGAAGAGTTAGACGGATCGACGGCGATCGGAATTGCGGGGCCCGGCGCGGCGGCGATCCTTCAGAAACTGGGTCTCACCCTGCCGGAGACTGGTACGTTCCGGACTGGCCAGCTTGCAGGCGTCGAGGTCACGCTGGTCCGCGCCTGGAGTCCTGTGGTCACCAGATTCGAGATCCACATCCCAACCGGGCACATTTTGGAGGTATGGGAAGCTCTGGTTGGGGCTGCGGCCATTCCATGCGGCGTTGCGGCTCTGGAGGATCTCCGCATCCTCGAAGGAACGCCCCTCTTCGACGTGGACTTCAGCGACAAGCACTTGCCCCAGGAGGCGAATCTGCCGCGGGCGCTGAACTTCACCAAGGGCTGCTACATCGGCCAGGAGATCGTGGAGCGGATTCGCTCGCGAGCTACGGTTCACCGTTCTTTGCGGCAATTTGAATTGCAGGGTGCGGCGCCCACGCTCGGGCCAGGCGAAAAGATCGAGCTGCGCGCCGGCGATGCGGCAGTTGGCGAGCTGACCAGCGTGGCTTCCATTGATCTGCCGGGGTTCTCGAAGACCCTCGCCCTGTGCGTGACCCGGGTCGAGGCGCTGGAAAAGAGTGAGATTGAACCGATCACGTACGACGGAGGCACGGCGATACCGCTGACCGCGCCGCCGATTCCGGCGACGGAATGATCCGGATTTTGATCCATGCGGGGAGAACTGCTGTCTATGGATGAGAAAGAGCCCACATTTACCGTAACCGACCGCCGCAAATTCACCATGGAAGGCGAATTGCGCGACGATGCGCCTGCCGCCGAGCACCAGGAAGAGAAGCCGGCTGCACCACCTGCGCCGGAAAAAGTCGTAACCATGCCCGCGCCGGAGACGAAGGAAGAGGCGGCCGTGGATGCGGAGCTGCCGCAGTTCACCGCGCAGGAAACCGCCGAGCAGCACGCCGCCTACCAGGAATCGTCGCGGCAGATCGACGACATGCTGCGCCAGGCAAATCCGGGCATGGGACCGACAGGCGTGATTGGGTTTGAGCACATCATCCAGTCCTTCTACGTCTCGGCCATGATCGCGCTGGGCGCCGGCACCGAGCCGGGACAGAAGGCGCGGGTTGACATTCTGGGCGCTCGGCAGAGCATCGACATGCTGGCGCTGCTGCAGGAGAAGACAAAGGGCAACCTGACCCAGAAGGAAGAAGCGACCCTGCAAAATGTGCTCTTCGAGCTGCGCATGATGTTTCTCGAGATCACCAACGCCATAGCCAAGTCGGCCCAGCGTCCCGCCGATGGAAAGAAGAAGTAGCTCTCGGGCCGCATGAAAGCGGAAATCATTGTTCTCGGCAGCGGAACCTCGATGGGCATCCCGACCCTCGGCTGCCGCTGTGCGGTCTGCACCTCGCCCGATCCGCGCAACCGGCGCACTCGGCCGTCGATCGCCATTACCTGGAAGGACGGCGGCCGTGAGCGGCTGGTGCTGATCGACACGGGGCCGGATTTTCGGGATCAGGCGCTGCGCGAGGGCATCCGGCACGTGGACGCCGTGTTTTATACCCATGCGCACGCCGATCACATCCTCGGGCTCGACGATCTGAGGCCGCTCAGCTTCGAGCACAAGCCGGCGTCTCTGCCGCTCTACGTGGACGAGCAGACGGCGGCGATTTTGCGGCGGGTTTTCGAATATACGTTTTCCGAAAACGCAACCTATCCGACGCGAGCCCGCGTCGAGCTGTGCAAGCTGGAGGGTGCGCAGACCGCGGAAGTGCATGGAGCCCGCTTTCAGCGCGTGCCGCTGACCCATGGCGATCTGCAGGCAGCCGGTTTTCGCTTTGGATCCGCCGCGTATCTGACCGACATGAGCAGTATTCCGGAGTCGAGCCTGCCGCTGCTGGAAGGCCTCGACGTCGTGATTATCGATGCGCTGCGGCCGCAGCCGCATCCCAGCCACGCCACCATTCCCGAATCCCTGCGCTGGGTGGAACGCATTGCGCCGCGCCAGGCGTGGTTCACCCACATGTCGCATGAAGTGGACCACGAGACGACGGAGAAGACGTTCCCTGCCAACGTGCGGCTCTCGTATGACGGGCTGCGCATTCCCTTCGAGCTGTGAGGCGGAACGCAGCGCTTAGCGTTTAGAAGACCGGCAACGAGCCATGCAAATATTCCGATCGATCACCGAGATGCCTCCGATGCCGCACACCGTTGCGGCCATCGGGAATTTCGACGGCGTGCATCGCGGGCATCAGGAGATTATCGGGCGCGTGATCGAGCGGGCACGCTCGCTTCAGGCGCAGTCCATCGCGGTGACATTCGATCCGCATCCGCTGGCAGTGCTGCGGCCGGAGCTGGCGCCGAAGCTGATTACGCCAATTCCGGAGCGGCTGCGGCTGCTGGAGCAGACCGGCATCGATGCGACGCTGGTGCTGCCCTTCACGCGGGATTTCTCCATGCAGACGCCGCGCGAATTTGCCGAAAAAGTTCTGCGCTCGGCGTTGCGCGTTCTGGAAGTTCACGAGGGCGACACTTTCCGCTTCGGCCACGATGCGGCGGCCGGCATTGCCGAGCTGAAGTCGCTGGGCAAGGAGCTTGGCTTTGGCGTGGTCTCGCACGGCTCGCTCATCGTGCGCGGTGTCACGGTCTCGAGCAGCGAAGTCCGGCGGCGCATCGTGGCGGGCGAGTTGTCTGTGGCGCGAGCGCTGCTGGGACGGCCCTTTTCGGTCCTTTCCACTGCGGTTCACGGGCGCGGCGTCGGAAAGAAGCTGACCACGCCGACCATTAATCTTGCTCCGTACACGGAGTTGCTGCCACCGGATGGCGTTTACGTGACGCGGGTGCGCATTGGCGACGGCGCCGGCGCGCCGCTTTTCAACGCGGTGACGAATGCCGGCTCGCGGCCGACGTTCGAGGGCGCGGGTTTCGCCGTCGAATCGCACCTCCTTGATGGCCCGCCTCCGGTTGAGCTGACGGAGGCGACGCCGATTGAGGTCTGTTTTCTGATGCGGCTGCGGGAGGAGCGGCGCTTCCCTTCTCCGGAGGCGCTGAAAGCGCAGATCCTGCGCGATGTAGAGCGGGCGCAGCGGTACTTTCGACTGGCCGCTGAGTGCTGACGGGGAACCTTTCGGGTTCCTGAAGCGTATCGAATACTGAGTGCCCCCAGCACCCTGGGAGGTCTCTATGCCGGTTTCCGTCGGTCCGCGTGTTTACCGCTGGGTTGTGCTGCTCTGGTCGGCATTCACCGCAGTCTATCTGTTGACACTTTCAGTCCTGATTTTTCGTGACGCGCAATTCCCCCTGAACCTCGGATTGATCCGCACCACCGGACGCGCCGGTCTGTGGATCACGTTGCTGCCCGGTGTGGTTGGAGTGCTGGCCCTGCTGCTGATTCTGCTGCGCGCGCGGATGGGCGCACTCCTGCTCGGCGCGTATTCCCTCTTCTGGACCGTGGTGCTTGCTTGCACGCTGCCNNACACCCTTCGTGCTGGCCGCCCTTTGGGCCAGGGGTGAAGCTGCGCGCGAACGGCACGCAATGTCGCCGTTGTAGGTAGCGGTCTCCGGAGGCGCAAATCCTGCGCGATGTGGAACGGGGCGCGACGGTACTTTCGGCTGGTGGGGTACCCCCACCCCCCTCCCCCTCCCCTTTCCAAAGGGTGATTGATTTCATTGGGGTTCTCTGGGCTTGTCGAGTTCGACAACAGGCTAACTGGCCTGCCATGAATCAATTGAGACACGGCCGAGTTTGTAACAGACTCGGCCGGGTTTGTTACAGAAGCAGCCGGGTTTGTTACAGACGCAGCCGGGTTTGTTACAGACTCGGCCGGGTTTGTAGCGGATGCGGCCGAGATGCTGGTTTGAGGCTCGTTTTGGTGCAATTGCGGCAATGCGGATATCTCCAGACGCAGAAAAGCCCCGCCGAAGGCGAGGCCTTTTTTCATTTTCCATCTAAGTTCAGGATATCAGATTGGAAGAATAAAAATGCGGGGAAAGGCGGGGTCAGTGAAACCAATGCGCACGCCAGCGAAAGGAGTTAAGGCGCGCGGTTACGGACGTAAGGATTGACAGTTTTTGGAGAAAGGGTAACGTTACGCGATTTTCGCGTTTGGCGATGGGAACACCGACGGGGTTGCGGCTCGGCGCGGCCAACTTCCGAGTTGGCGACGACAATCCACCAGGGCACGGAGAGCGGGCACAATGGGGGTCAATCAGCGCATTGGCCTGATNNGGTAACGTTACGCGATTTTCGCTTTTCGCGATGGAAACGAAACTTCCGGACAGCCGACCAACCAGACAATTCGGGTCTTAAGACCCCTCGGGGCTCGCGCCGGTGAATGTTGCTCTTACTGCGGAGGAGGTGAAACAGACGGCGCTGCGGGCGTCTCGGTCTGTTTTGTGAACTCGAATGAGCAGGGCCGGCCCAGGATTCCCGCGCCCTCGTCGCGCTTTCCCGTTCCCGTCGTATCGGTGAATTTGGCCTCGATATAGT
>PMAD01000335.1:8950-9529 GCA_003152415.1 Acidobacterium sp. | reverse complement strand
GTCTTGCCGTGGTCGACGTGGGCGATGATGGCGATATTGCGAATGGCGCTCAAGGATTATTCCTGTTGTGATGGTGATGGCGCGGCACGCCGGAGGTGGATTCATTCAGCGAAAGGCCCGGCGAGGTTAGCGCGTCCCGGGGTCGCCCAGGGCGTCGTCGATAGAAGCAAAGAGGGCAGCGAGATCGAGGCGGAGACCAGTGGCCGCGTCGGCAAAGGAGACGGTTTCGATCCAGCTGCCTGAGGAGAAATCGAAGCCTCTGCGTGTCGCGGGGTCAATCACCCAGACATTGCGAACGCCCATCTTCCGGTAATCTTCGAGGCGGTCCAAATAGCGGCTAACGCGATCTTCGGGCGAGAGAATCTCGATGACGGCGACCGGCGGAGTCTGAATGACCTGTTCGCGCGGAGCGGAGGCTGAGAGCACACAGACGTCGGCAACACGAAAACGCGTGGGCGACGCCTGGACGCGGAGCTCGGGGTAGGCGCGGACTCTCCATTCTTGCCTGTGACTTCGAAACCATTCGAGCAGTGCTTCCTGTATCGCAGAATGATCCAGTTCGCCCAGGTTTCGCTCCTC
>PMAD01000335.1:0-8830 GCA_003152415.1 Acidobacterium sp. | reverse complement strand
ACGCTTGCCGAGGCAACCAGCCCGATCACCGCCGACCAGCCGGAGACGGGCACACGATAGCTGGTGAGGAATCGAACGGAGAACGGGATAGCAAGCCCGATCGCCGCGCCGATCAGGCCGCCGAAAAGCGAGACAAAGACCGCCTCCAGCAGGAACTGCAGCTTAATCTCACGGCGCGTGGCGCCGAGCGCCTTGCGGATGCCAATTTCGCGAGTACGCGCTCGTACCGTGGCCAGCATGATGTTCATAATGCCCACGCCTCCTACCGCCAGGGTTACGCCCGAGACAAGCAGAAGCATGGCGGTGAGCGCGTTCACCACCTGACCCGCCAGGGTGATGAGCGCCGTCATGGTTTGGGTCTGATAGACCGATGTGGGCTGGTGACGGCCATCGGTTTGAACAACGGAGACAATCTGCTTGGCCGCGTCCTCCACGTCGTTCTGATCGCGGATTGAGAAGTACATCTCCTTCACGTTGTCGGTGCCGGTGAAGTAGCGGCCGACGGAATAAGGAATGAGGATGGTCTGATTGGCGATCTCGGTTTCACCGAAGGTCTCCACGCGCTCTCTGAAGGTGCCGATGATGGTGAAGGGAATTCCCCTGATCTGAAAGGTGCGGCCGATGGCTTCGCCGGGGCTGCCAAACATGGCGCGGGCAAAGGGCTCGGTGACCACGGCCACTTTACCGTGGGCGGCTTCGTCCTCCTCGTCGAAGAAGCGGCCAGCCAGCGTGACCAGGTTGCGCACCTGGCGGTAGGGCGGTTCCACGCCCAGCACCAGCACTTCTCTCACGACGCCGCCCCCGATGCTGATGTTCTCGTGCATCTCCAGCACTACAGAGGAAGCGGCGACCGAGGGCACCTGCTCGTCGATGGAGCGTTCGTCGTCGAAGGTCAGAAAATCGGACTGGATGTTGGTGACTGCGCCGGAGCCGCCGCCGGCGTACTCCAGCTCGACAAGGTTGGTGCCGATGCCCTGGATTTCGCTGAGGATGTACTGGCGTCCTGTGGCAGAAATGGCGACGACCAGAATCACCGAAGCGGTGCCGATGACCATGCCCAGCGCGGTGAGCACAAAACGCACCTTCGACGAGCGAAAACTGTCGATGGCCAGCTTGGCGATCTCGCTGAGCATGATCGTCTGCCGGGCGCTGGCGATGGTCTTCTCAAACGAAATTCGGCGTGTCCGCTCTGAAGCCATGTGCTCCTACAGGATGCCACAGTGGGCGCAAGGGTTCAGACGATTGGGCGAGGGTCGAGGTGCGGGCAGAGGCGTTATAGCACCGCCGCTCGCTGAATACGGCCAGATATCTCTGGATCGTTTCCTGGCCAGCGGGTAAGTCGATGAAATTGCTTGCGGAGGGGTAGTTTTAACTCCTTGCCAATAAGTGTGATTTCCGCCGGCATGTGGCCGATGAAGGATACATAGGAAGGCTTCGCGCCTTCCGGGGTGGGCGTCTGCAATGAAGCGGTGGGTGGCCGCGCTGGCGGTGGGAGTGGCATGGAGCTGGGCGGTATGTGCCGCCCAGCCGTACCATCCCACGACTCTGTCTGCAGTGCATGTTCTGGGCAAAGAGGGAGCGCGCCGCAAGTGGCCCGTTGCCTTTGAGGCAACGGTTGTCTACTACCGAGGGTATGAAAACATGCTCTTCGTCGAGGATGGCGGCGCAGGGATCTATGTGCGCGCGCCGAGGGACGCGGGTCTGATCTCCGGAGACCGGGTGTTGGTAGAGGGAACGATGGTGGACAGCTTTCGTCCCTCGGCCTGGGCGGATCGCGTGATTCTGCTGCGTCATGGAAGGCCGCCGGATCCGGTGCGCACCAACTTCGATGAACTGATCCGCAATGAACGCGATTGCACACTGATTACGGTACGGGCCGTCGTCCAGGCGGCGGATCCGGCGGCGGGCGCCGACGGTCCCACCTATTTGCAGATGCTTACCCCGGAGGGATACATCGAAGCCGTTCTGGACAGTGACGACACCCAGGCACGGCGCAGGATGCTGGATGCGGAGGTCGACGTAACCGGGGTAGCAACGGCCAAACTGGATGGGAAGCAGCAGCAGACGGGAATCAAGCTTTATGTTCCGACGCTCGCGGACGTGAAGATCCTCAAGCCGGCGACGGTGCGTCTGGATGCTCTGCCGATTATGTCGACGAGCGAAATTCTGCGCGTGCGGAGGGTCGACGATCGGACTCCGAGAGTGAGGGTTCACGGTTCCATCACCTACTACCAGCCGGGATCGATGGTGGTTCTGGAGAGCGCCGGCCAGAGCATCAGAGTCATGAGCGAGGCGGACACGCCTCTGCGGGTGGGTGATGCGGCGGATGCGACAGGGTTCCCCGAGGTGGAGGATGGGTTCCTGGCTCTGGCCCGGGGTGAAGTCCGGGATAACAGGGTGCGCGCGCCAATCGCACCGCAGTCCTCGTCGTGGGAGGAGCTATCCGGAAGCCGCCACGTGTTCGACCTGGTTTCCCTGGACGCGATGGTGGTCGCGGGCGTGCGTGGCGCCGCGCAGGACGAGTATGTCCTGAATGCGGAGGGCCATTTGTTCTCGGCCATCTACTTTCTGCCGGGGGCGGCGAGCCACCTGCCGATTCCTCCTCTGAAACAGATGCCGCCGGGATCGAGGGTGCGAGTATCCGGTATCTGCATGCTGAAGAACGCGAATCCGTACAACGGCCAGGTCCCATTCGATCTGCTGCTGCGCTCCCAGGATGACATCGTAGTGATCGCCAGACCCTCCGGCCTGAACGTGCGCAACCTGACCATCGTGGTGGGTCTGCTGACGGCGGTATTGTGGGCGGGCGCGGCTTGGGTCTGGACTCTCAGGCGCAAGGTGCGCAACCAGACGGCCGAATTGGCGAAGCGGATCGAAGCCGAAGCGATTCTGGAGAGGCGGCGCAGCCGCATATTGGAGGACATCAACGGATCGCGGCCGCTTGCCGAGATTATCGAGGAGATTACCGAACTGGTGTCGGCCAATCTGGGCGGGGCGCCGTGCTGGTGCGAACTCAGGGGCGGGTCGCATCAGGGCAATTGTCCGCCCCATCCGGGCCTGTCGCGGGTGGTCCAGGAGGAGATTCCGGCGCATTCCGGGCCGTCGCACGGGGCCGTTTGCGCCGCTCTCGAAGCGGACTCGCAGCCTGGCGAACACGCAGCTGCGCTTGCGCTGGGTGCGCGGCTGGTCACCCTGGCGGTGGAAACGCGCGGACTTTATTCCGATCTGATCCACCGTTCGGAATTCGACCTGCTGACCGACATTCCCAATCGCTTTTCGCTGGATACGCGTCTGGACGCGCTGATGGCCGAAGCTGCCCGGCAGGAACGGATCTTCGGTCTTATCTACATCGATCTCGACCGCTTCAAAGAGGTGAACGATCGCTGCGGTCATCGAGCCGGAGACGAGTATCTGCAGCAGGCCGCGCTGCGCATGAAGGCCCAGCTCCGCCCCACCGATGTGCTCGCGCGGCTGGGAGGCGACGAATTCGCAGCGCTGATTCCATCGATCCGAAGCCGTGCCGAGGCTGAGGAGGTCGCGCTCCGCCTCGAACGATGCTTTGACGAGCCGCTGAAGGTCGAGGGTTTTGTCCTGCAAGGTTCGGCGAGCGTTGGGATTGCGCTCTATCCGGAGGACGCGACCAGCAGAGATCGGCTGCTGAGCGCTGCCGACGCTGCCATGTACGCGGCAAAATACACGCGGCGCGAGATGGAGAGTGTGCAGTCCGGACAGTGAGAATGGACGCCCGCCTTGCCGGGCGTCTCACGGAGGCGCGGTGGCGCCAGCGTGCAGATTCGGTGTGAACGCGGCGATGACGGCTTCGCTGAAGCGCTCCCTCACCTCCAGCTGAGGGCTGAGGTGAGGGAGCAACGGGCCGACGCCTGCTTCCTCAGAATGTCCGATGCCATCCTGGACCTGGCAAGGCGCCGCCGGAGCCGGATGCAGATCAAAGCGCCACGGTGACGGCTTTGATTTCGGTGTAGTTGTGGAGGACTTCTTCACCCATTTCACGGCCCCAGCCGGACTGCTTATATCCGCCGAAGGGCAGGGAAGCGTCGAAGACGTTGTGGCAGTTGACCCAGACCGTGCCTGCGCGCAGGCCGCGAGCGACCTTGTGCGCGAGGCTCAGGTTCTGCGTCCAGACCGAGGCAGCCAGGCCGAAGACCGTGTCGTTGGCGCGCTTGATGATGCGGTCGACGTCCTGGTCCGAGAACGGTACAGCGCAAACCACCGGACCGAAGATCTCCTCCTGAACGACCTTCATGCGCGGGTTGGTGTTGGTCAGAACGGTGGGCCGCACAAAATAACCGCGCTCGAAACCGGAGACCGGCCCGCCGGCGGCGATCTTCGCGCCCTCGCTGATCCCCGATTCGATGTAGCCGACGACCTTGCGATACTGCTCGTCGCTGACCAGCGGACCCATCTGGCAGGAGGGGTCGAGTCCCGGTGCGAGCTTGATATCCGCAGCCACTTTGCTGACCCCTTCGACGACCTGGTCGAAGACCTTCTCGTGGATATACAGGCGCGAGCCGGCGCAGCAGCACTGTCCGTGGTTGAAGAAGATGGCGCTGGCGGTGCCGGAGACGGCCTGATCGATGGGGGCGTCGGGGAAAACAATCGCGGGGGACTTTCCGCCCAACTCGAGGGAGACCTTCTTCAGGTTGCCGGTCGCGGCTTTCACAATCAGCTTGCCGACTTCCGTCGAACCGGTAAAGGCGACCTTATCGACCAGATCGTGCGCGGCGAGCGGCGCGCCCGCTCCTTCGCCATAGCCGGTGAGCACGTTGACCACGCCCGGCGGGAATCCGGCTTCGTCGATCAATTGGGCCAGACGCAGCCCGGAGAGCGGCGTCTGTTCGGCGAGCTTCAGCACGGTGGTGCAGCCGCAGGCCAGGGCGGGAGCCAGTTTCCACGCCGCCATGAGTAGCGGAAAATTCCAGGGGATGATCTGCGCGACCACGCCGATGGGCTCACGCATCGTGTAGGAGTGGAAGTCATAGCCGTTGGAAAGCGGCAGCGTTTTGCCGGAGATTTTGGTGGCCCAACCGGCCATGTAGCGGAACATGTCGACGGCCAGCGGAACATCGGCGACGCGCGCGATCGTGCGCGGCTTGCCGTTGTCGAGCGACTCGATCTCGGCGAACTCCTCGAGGTGCTGTTCGAGCAGATCGGCGAGCTTCCAGATCATCCGGCCACGCTCCGAGGGCGACATGCGCGGCCACGGGCCATCGTCAAAGGCGCGCCGCGCCGCGAGCACTGCCCGATTCACGTCCTCTTCTTCCGCTTCGGGGACCTCGGTGATGACATCGCCGCTTGCCGGGTTGTAGACGGGAAAACTCTTGCCGGAAGCCGCTTTGACGAAGCGGCCATCGATATATAGCTGGTGCTGCTGAGAGACAAAATCAGCGGTGGCGCCGCTGACCCGGGGATCGATTGCAATGGTTGCCATAGCTTAACCTCGCGTGCAATCGGTCACGACCAGGCGCCGGAGCGGAACGGCGAACGAGCCTCCGGAAGAGACGCAGGGCATGGCGGGTTGTCTCTTTTCCCAGGGCCGGTGCGCGCCGGATTTTGCACCCGAGAACACTACCACCGGAGGTTGTGCATTGGCGAGGGGCGGGGAGGAGTGTTTTCGGATGTCCAGCACTCAATCGACACAATCCGGCCGAAACGCCGCCATCGTTAGAAATTGTCAAGCCCCGCACCTCTTCACCAAAGGGCAATTATCCCTTGACATCAAGTACAGTTGTGTTATGATGTTCTTGCCATGAAAGTCAAGCAAAGCATTCCAAAGCACTTACGGTACACAATTGGGAGCTTTAACGAGCAGTTCCCCGATGACGACGCCTGCCTTGCGTTCCTGAAGGATCAGAAGTACCCCGAAGGGCTGATGCCCTGCTGGAAGTGCGAGAAAGACCGCAAACATCACCGCGTTACCGGGCGTCCGGCTTATGCCTGCGACTATTGCGGGGCCATGATTTCCCCGATGGCCGGGACGATCTTCGAGAAGTCCAGCACGTCCCTCCGCAAATGGTTCTACGCCATGTACCTGATGAGCGCCACGCGCTGCGGAATCTCAGCCAAGCAAATCCAGCGTGAAGTGGGCGTGACCTACAAAACGGCCTGGCGGATGTTCAAACAGATTCGCACCCTGATGTCGGAGGATATCAGTCTGGAGGGCGAAGCGGTGGAGATGGATGAGTCCGTGTTTGGTGGCAAGAGGCGCGGGCAGGGGCTACAGGGACGCCCTACAGGCGGCAAGGGAAACAAGAGCATCGTGGTCGGGATCGCAGAGCGCAAAGGCAAAGGTCGCGTCGTCGCCACTATCGCTGATGACACAACCCGCGCCACTCTCTTTGGGATCGCCAAAGAGTACATCCTGCCGGAATCAACCGTGTACACGGATGATTACACTTCATACCACGGGCTGGCTGGCGAGGGCTACCAGCATCGGCGGATCAATCACAGCGCCGGAATCTACGTCATGGGCGACGTTCACACGCAAACGATTGAGGGATTCTGGAGTCTGGTAAAGAGAGGAATCGGCGGGGTGTACCACTCAGTGAGCCGGAAGTACCTCCAGAGCTATCTGGACGAGTACACTTGGCGTTACAACCATCGACTGGTGCCAGAGCCGATGTTCACTTTGCTTTTGAAGGAGATTTCGCAGCCGGTGGATTTGCTGCGTGCCTCAGAAGGTATTCAAACGAGTCGCGGCTGAGGGGCTGCATTTTCGCTCGTACTTCCTTCGATGGCTTCAACACTTGCGCTCGCGCGTTCGGATTACTGTCGGTAGAGTTGGCCCTCTTCGCCACTGAATCCTCCGCGTAGGCGGAGTGTATCATGATCCGCCGGAAAGGCGGACGTGAGCGCAGTAGATAATGGTGTTGCGTGGTTCCTGGCCTCCGCGGAGGGGCTGACGATGAAACAAATCAACACTTATGCGCTGTACCAACTAGCGAACGAACTCGCTCCTTTGCGGTCAGTCCCTTCGGATGCCTCTGAGTTGACGAAGGCCAACGTATTCCCTATGTTTCTGGCCAACTACTACATCGAGCAGTTCTTCACGGAACAGCGTCTGATGCCTTTAGAACTTTCGGGAGACGCGGCGGCGGAGCTGAGCACTGCACTCCAAAACGTGGGGAGCAAAGTATGGGCGGACCCTCCCCAAAAAGTCGAGGAGTGGGAATTGCGAGCCATTCGCACCAAACTGACAGACCTGGAAACGGTCATGGCTCTGGAACTTCAGCGCCACCAGACTTACTTGGTCTCACAGATCGGCGGCTATTCGATGCCGCTATTAGCGACGAAGGCCGAAGTGAATCTTCTCGAAGATGCACTGGCTGTGATCGGCGATCAGGCTAAAAAGGATTTTAGAGAGGCCGGCCGGTGTCTTGCGTTTGAACTGCCAACGGCGGCGGGTTTTCACGCAATGCGGGCAACTGAAAATGTGCTGCGGCAATACTATATGGAACTAACCGGCAAGACAGTGGACCGTATCGAATGGGGCCCGTGTATTCAGGAGCTAAGATCGGCAAATGCTAATCAAAAAGTCCTTCAGGTTTTAGATCAAATCCGTGACCTTCATCGGAATCCCCTCATGCATCCTCAGGATTTCTTGTCGATGAAAGAGGCAATCGGGCTTTTCGACATCGCAAAGAGCGCTATCGGCGCAATAGCTGAAGAGGTCGCGATTTTACAAAAGGCCGCAGCGGCTAGTCCAGCACAGATCACCAGCGTATCTACGACTGCAATGCTGTTAGGTGCTGCGCAGTCCCCTTCTACTGGGAAGCCATGAACCTGTGCGGGGATAGTTGCATAGCCGTATAATCCCGGCGGGAGATAGAACGAACATATGGCAACTCCACCGACCCCACCCGCGCCGGTTCCCCCTCAACAACCACAGCAGTTTCCACCCGAAGTATATGGGGTGTTTTGCGGCGGAATTAACCAGGAGTCGGCGCAGAAGATGGCGAACACCTTCGCCATAGCATCAAACAGTCTGGGATCGCGCAGGAGATTGCCGACTTCTCCCCGCCACCCAACGCCAAGATTTTCAGCATCTAGAAAACAGTATCGGCTGGACGGGCCAATAATGTAGCACACTTTTGTGGGATGCATTTTGGTCGCCATCATGGGCCCCTTTTCGATGGGTGTTTTCACATCGTTCTTTGCCCTGTCACGGTGTGTCAATTCTACTACTTGACGTGCGGGGATAATTGCCCACCAAAGTAACGGCCCCTGATTCCAAGGCACTTCCACCACAATGTTCGCAAAGATATTTGGCGGGTTTCATAGCTGGATTTGGTATCCTGATAANNATAGGGGGCAAAGAAGAAAAATTCCCCCTCACGATCAATGCAACAGGCCGCCTCGGGGCGGCCTTTTCTATTGGGCTCACAGAAACAAACATGGAAGGCAAGCCAGGCGCACATGACACGTCAAAACTTTCACTCGCCCCCACCCCGCTACCATTCCCCGTCCCTAATTCCACGCCTTTTCAGCCACTTGCCACAGTCAAAAACACCCGCTTCAGAACCCTATCCAGTTCAACCACTTGCCACAGTCCAGCCCCAGGGGGGAGGGGTATCGTTTTGCGTTGCGCGCGAAGCGCGCGTCTGCCTGGACGGCCAGTCCCAACTGCCCCCAATGCAATCATCTGGCCCCTCATGCGCATGAATGCATCATTCATGCGCGTCTCGCAACTGACTTGTTTTCACACACATAGTATGTCGTGACCGAGTCAACTCGCACAGAATCAAACACTTGTCAAAAAGGAGGGGGTAGGGGCCGCATTTCCGCGGGTTAAAGAGGGACCAAATAATGGATA
>PMAD01000191.1 GCA_003152415.1 Acidobacterium sp. | reverse complement strand
ACGATGACGCCATTTTGGTCGACGACGGTGAGGACGACGAGGTTGGAATTTGCCTGTGGGGCGGCGGGATGCTGAACCGGGCGGGGCACCTGCCCAGGCGCGACGGTAGCGCCGCAGACGAGCAGAGCGGCGAGCGGAGCGATGATCGCGGAAATTCCACGTTGCGGACGTGGCATCAAGCTTCCATTCAACCAGTTCGTTGGACGCAGAACAACGGAGTGCGGGACCTGGGTTTCGATGGTGGGATGCGGGCAGCATGCGGCGCGGAATCCAGGGGGGCGGCGGGTTCTGAACCCTGAATTTGCGGGGGATCACCGGCGGTGCTGGTTGGGGCGCAATTTCACTTGCCAGGCCCGGGATCCGGGGCTACCGTTAGTACATCTGGCAATATCCGCGAGTTCGAGTCTGCGCTGACGCTCGGCAAACTGACAACCGCACCTAATAGTTGGGTTTGGCCCTCCTTATCCACAAGATGTTGGGGTGCTTGTGTTGACCGTGCCGGAAGCGGGCGCTACAGTCGTTCTTATTGGCTCGAATCGTCTTTGTCCTCATATGTTCAGGAGTGAGCAATCCCCATGCTGAAGCTGAAGAAGATTCAGATTCTAGGCTTTAAGTCGTTTTCCGACCGCACCGACGTCCAGCTCCCTGGCCAGGGGATCGCGATCGTGGTGGGTCCGAATGGCTGCGGCAAATCGAACATTCTGGACGCGGTGAGCTGGGTTCTGGGCGAGCAAAGCGCCAAGAGCCTGCGCGGCGGCAAGATGGAGGACGTCATTTTTGCCGGAACGCGCGAGCGGAAGCCGCTGGGTATGGCGGAAGTGTCGCTGACGCTGGTGGATCCCGACGCATACGAGGGGCCGCTGCTCGGCGAGCCGGAGGTGGTAGTCGACGAGGCGAATCCGGACTGGGACGAGGAGAAATTTCGCGCGGAACGGGCTGCTGAGGTCGAGGAGATTATCGCGGAGACGCAGCCGGGTGTTCCGCTTGAGGAGCAGGCGGCTGAGGATTCTGGTGCGGTGCAGTCCATTGACGCCGAGGCCCCAGGAGAGCCGGAGCCGGAGAGCGCGGTTGCGGCGGAAGGTGCGCAGGAAGGTCCGGTTCCGCAGGTGGTGCTGAAGATTCGCCGGCGGAAGTTCAACCGCACGCCGCAGAAGGGCGAGATGGTGGTGACGCGGCGGCTGTTTCGCACCGGTGACAGCGAATATCTGTTGAACGGGAAGCTGTGCCGGCTGCGCGACATTCAGGACATTTTCATGGGCACGGGTCTGGGGCCGGAGTCGTACGCGATTATCGGGCAGGAGCGAATTGGACAACTGCTGAGCTCGCGGCCGCACGATCGGCGGGCAATCATCGAAGAGGCTGCGGGAATTACGCGCTTCAAGACGAAGAAGCGGCTGGCGGAATTGCGGCTGGAGCAGGCGAAGCAGAATCTGGCGCGGGTGAACGATATTTTCGAAGAAGTGACTCGGCAGATGGGGTCGCTGAAGCGGCAGGCTGCGAAGGCGGAGCGCTATGCGCGGCTGCGCGATGAGATGCGCGAGAAGCTGAAGGTTGTTCTCGCGAGCAAGATTGCGGAGATGGATGCGCGGCAGGCGGCGCTGGAGTCGGAGATTGCCGAGCTGACGGCGCGCATCGATGCGGGCGCGGAGCGCGTGGAGGCGCTCGACGGGGGACATACGGCGCTGGTGGCGCGTGGGTACGAGCTGGAAGATGCGGCGAAGGATGCGGAGGCGCGGGCGAATCAGCGGGCGGTGGAGATTGAGCGCGCGGATGCGCGACAGCAGACGAATCAGGAGCGGATTGCGGAGCTGGATGCGCGCATGGCCGCCGCCCGAGCCGAGCTGGAGGGTGCGCAGGAACATCTGGTGAGCGTGACGGCGGAGCGGGAGACGCAGTGGAGCTTTTTGGAATCGGCTGCGTCGGAGACGGCGGAGGCTCGCGAGCGAACGCGGCAGAAGCAGGAGGTTGTGCGCGGGGCGATTGCGGCGGTTGGCGCGGCGGAACAGCAGTCGGAGACGGCTCGGCGGCTGGCGGCACAGCTTTTGTCACAGCTTGGGCAGGCTCGGAATCAGATTACGCAGGGTGAGGAGTCGCTGGCATCGCTGCAACGTGAGGCGGAGCGACTGGGCGTGGAGATGGAGTCGGCGCGGCGCGATCTTGAGTCGCTGGGTGCTGAGCGCGGGCAGATTTCGCTGACGTTTGAGTCGGTGACGGAAACGCTGCGGCGGGTGGAGGCGGAGATTGCGTCGCTGCGCGGCGAGATTGAGGCAAGCCGCAGGGAAGAGGAGCAGGCGCGGCGGCATGCCGATCAGCTTCGCGCGGAGCACGCTACGCTGGGCGGGCGATGCCAATCGCTCGAGGCGCTGATTCGGGAACACAGCTACTCGACGGATACGGTGCGGAAGCTGTTTCAGTCACACTCGCTGGGTGGAGGACTGGCGCCGGTGGGGACGCTGGCGGATTTTCTGGAAGTGAACGGCGAGTATGAGAGCGTGGTCGATGAGTTTCTGCGCGATGAGCTGAATTTCATCGTGGTGAAGAGCTGGGATTCGGCGCACGAAGGGGTGCGACTGCTGAAGACGGGCGTGGATGGGCGGGCGACGTTTTTGGTGCATCCTGAGGATTCGCAGGCGAAGTTTTCGTTTGCGGGCGACGATAGCGTGCCGCATCACAACACGGCACAGACGATTGTGCCGCTGCGGAATTGCATTCGCGTGCTGGACGGGTTTGGGCGGTCGCTGGAGGCGATTTTGCCGAAGCTGCGGGAGGGGTATGTGGCTCCGGACTCGGAGACGGCGCGGTCGCTGGCGCTTGAGAATCCGAGCGCATTTTTCCTGGCGCCGACGGGGGAATGTTTTCACAACGTGACGGTAACGGGCGGTCGGCCGGGGGCTGAGGGTCCGCTGGCGCTGAAGCGCGAGGTGCGTGAGACGCAGCAGAAGCTGGGCGAGATTGAGCGCGAGCTGGGGCAGGCAGAGATGCGGGCGGCGACGCTGGCGAAGACGCTGGCGGATTTAACGCGGACGCTGGATGCGAGGTCGGAAGAGCGGCGTGTGACTGAGCGCGAGAGCGCGAACCAAAGCGCTGCGCTGCGGCAGATGGAGATGGAGGTGCAGCGGCTGGATCGGCGGTTGCAGGATTGGACGCTCGAGAGCGAGCGCAATCGCGATGCGCGGGCGGGGAAGGAAACATTTCTGGAGCAGCGGCGCGACGAAGCGGTGCGGCTGGAGGGTGAGCATCAGGGTGCGGAAGCCGGCATCGAGGCGCTGCAGAGTTCGGTGGCGGAGTTGCGGGCGAGCCGGGAGCTGGCGCAGCAGGAGGCGGCGCAGCTTTCAGCGGAGCTTGCGGGTCTGGAGGAGCGGAGCCGCGGAGCCGAGGCGGCGTTTGCGCGCATCGACCGGATGTATCGGGAGCTGGAGGGGCGGGTTGCGCAGATTACGCAGCAGCTGGCGGCCGCACATGCGGAGCAGGAACAGCGGGCGCGCGAAAATGAGCAGCTGGCGGGAACGCGGCAACAGCTGATTGAGGCTCGCGACAGTGCGCAGCGGGAGGCCGCGGACGCGCATCGGCAAATTGTCGCGCTGCGATCTGAAGTGGCGGTGATGGAGCAGGAGCTGAAGACGCTGCGGGCGGAGATCGATGCGCAGCGCGAGGCGCGCGGGGCTTGCGGGAATCAGGCGGCGACGCTGACCGCGGATTTGCGGCATACGGAAGAGGCGTGCGTTGCGGATCTGAGTCTGGAGGCCGCTGCGCTGCGGGATGATGCTGCGCTGGCGCGGATTGAAGGCGAGGCGCTGGTGGCGGAAGACCAGGCGTGCCGGGAGATGAAGCAGCGGCTCGAAGGCATGGGGCCGGTGAACATGATGGCGCTCGATGAATACAACGAGACGGCGCAGCGGCACGAATTTCTGGAGACGCAGCGCAAAGATCTGATCGACTCGATCGACAACACGCAGGCGACGATCAAGGAGATCGACGAAATTTCGCGGACGAAGTTCAATGAGGCATTCGCGCACATCAATGAGAACTTCAGCGCGACGTTTGGGAAGCTGTTCGGCGGCGGGCAGGCGTTCATGCGGCTGACCGATGAAGAGAACGTGGCCGACAGCGGGATCGACATTGTGGCGCAGCCGCCGGGGAAGAAGCTGCAGAATGTTCTGCTGCTTTCAGGTGGCGAGAAGGCGTTGACGGCGCTGTCGCTGCTGATCGGGATCTTCGTTTATCAGCCGAGCCCGTTCTGCGTGCTGGACGAGGTGGATGCGCCGCTGGATGAGACGAATGTGGGGCGGCTCGCGGATATGCTGCGCGGCATGGCGGAGGAGACGCAGTTTGTCATTGTGACGCACTCGAAGCGGATGATGGTGGCCGCGGATTTGATTTATGGTGTGACGATGCAGGAGCCGGGCGTCTCGAAGATTGTGAGTGTGCGGATGGGCGGGGCGGAGCAGGGGACGGGGCGGCCGGAGAGGCTGCTGGCGACGGCGTAAGAACAGTGATCAGTGATCAGTGACCAGAGGCGTGGTGCGGCTGGACTTCTCTCTCAAGATGATGGGGAAGTGGCCCGCTAAGGCGTAATTTCGCGGCCGAGGGGGCTTTCTGAGAAGCGGGCGTTTTCGAAGACGGGATTTCCTCGCAGATATGTAGCGGTCACCGTGCCAAATAGACGCTGGCCGATGTAGGGCGAGAGGGCGTCGCGCGTGTGGAGCTGGTCCTCGGTCACGGTTCGCTCGGCGTCGGGGCTGAAAACGACAAAATCGGCGTCGTAGCCGGGGGCGATTCGGCCTTTCTTGCCAGCGAGGCCGGCTAATTGTGCCGGCTGCTGTGACATGAGGCGAGCCAGGTCGCTGAGCGAGAAGCCACGGCGGCGCATGCCGGTCCAAACAGCGGATAAAGCGACGGAGACGCTGGCGATGCCACCCCAGGCGGCGGCGAAGTTGCCGTCCTCGATGCGCTTCATTGCCGGCGGGCAAGGGGAGTGATCGGTGGCGATGAGGTCGATGACGCCGTCGCGCAAGGCTCCCCAGAGCTGCTCGCGATTTTCTGCGCTGCGGATGGGCGGAGCGCATTTGTGGAGGGTGCTGCCATCTGGGATTTCTTCCGCGGCGAAGTGGAGGTAGTGGGGGCAGGTTTCGACGGTGAGGGGAAGACCTTCTTCTTTGGCGCGGCTGATGTCGGGGAGGGCCTGGGCCGTGACGAGATGGACGATGTGGACGGGGAAGCCGAATTCGCGGCAGAGGCGGATCATGAGGCGGATGGCTTCGACTTCCGCTTCATCAGGGCGGGAGCGGAGCCAAGTTTCGTAGCGGCGCCAGTCTGCGGCGGTAAGGGCACGAGCGGCAAGGTCGAGAGGTTCGGGTAGTTCGGCGTGGACGAGGAGCGGTAGGCCCGTGCGGACGAGGTGCGGGGCGGCGATGCGCAGCTCGACTTCGTCTACACGGGAGAAGCCGTCGATGCCGGGCTCGGCGAGGAAGCATTTGAATCCACGGACACTTGCGCGGGCGAGGGGTTCGAGGTGGTCGGCGTTGTGAGCGGAGACACCACCCCAGGCGGCCCAGTCGACGAGACATTTGCCGTTGGCTGCGGAGCGTTTTGCTTCGAGGGCTGCGACGGTGGTTGTGGCGGGGAGGCAGTTGAGCGGCATGTCGATCAACGTTGTGTAGCCACCGGCAGCGGCGGCGCGGGTGGCGGTGGCGAAACCTTCCCATTCGGTGCGGCCGGGCTCGTTGATGTGGATGTGGGAGTCGACGAGGCCGGGGAGCAGCGCGCCGGGACACTGGATGACGCGATAGCCGGGCGGAACTTCAGCGGGATCGACGATGGCGATGATTTTGCCATCGTCGACGAGGACCGCGCCGGGGCGGATGGCGTCGGGAGTGACGATTTGTTGGGAGATGAATGCGTCGGGCATGCGGGTCAATGAAGTTTGGCGCGAAGTGCGCGGTCTCGTGTATTTCTTATGTAGTCCATTTTGACAGGTGATCCGATGAGCGAAACGATTTCCGCGGCGCAGGGGACGCTGACCACGCAACAGGTGGTGGAGCTGACGAAGAAGCTGAACTATGGGACGTGGCGGTTCCAGAAGACGTGGAACCCGATGCACATTGCCGATGCGGAGGGGTGCTACTTTACGGACGGTGTGGGGAAGCGGTATCTGGATTTGTCGGCGCAGCTGATGTGCGTGAATTTGGGGCACAAGAATCCCGCGGTGATTCGGGCGATTGCGGAGCAGGCGGAGGCGCTGGCGTATGCGTCGCCGGCGTACGCGACGGAGGCGCGCGCGGAGCTGAGCCAGTTGCTGCTCGACGTGTTGCCTGAAGGGCTGACGAAGTTTTTCTTTACGACGTCGGGGACGGAGGCGAACGAGGCGGCGTTCAAGATTGCGCGGATGTACACCGGCAAGACGAAGATCATAGCGCGGTACCGGTCGTATCACGGGTCGACGATGGCGTCGATTGCGGCGACGGGCGATCCGCGGCGCTGGGCGATGGAGCCGGTGGGCGGGAAGGGGCAGGGTTTCCTGTTCGCGCCAGAGGTGAATTGCTACAAATGCCCGATCAAGCACACGTATCCACAGTGCGGGATCGCGTGCGCAGAGTATCTGGAGCACATGATCCGCAACGAGAGCGATGTGGCGGCAGTGATTGTGGAGCCGGTGGTGGGGACGAACGG
>PMAD01000223.1 GCA_003152415.1 Acidobacterium sp. | reverse complement strand
CCGGGCTGGAAGATGGCGAAGACGGCGCCGGCGGGATCCTGAATGACGGCCATGCGGCCGACATTGGGAACGTCAAAGGCCGGAGACATGGGATTGCCGCCGTGTTCGAGGATGGTGGCGACAGTGGCGTCGGCATTGTCGACCGAGATGTACATGAGCCAGTTGGGCGGGATGCCCATCTGGCGTTCTTCGGCCTTCATGGTGTAGGCGCCGGCGGTGTCGCGGCCGTTAAGGCGGAACATGGTGTAGAGCATGTCGGGGCCCATGGGCATGTCCTGGGACTCCCAGCCGAGGAGGGAGGAGTAGAACTGTTTCGCGGCAGACTGGCCGGTGGTGGAGAGCTCGAACCACACGAAATTGCCGGCGGGATGCTGGTCGAAGTTGGGCATGGCGGAAATTGTAGACGTGATGGGCGTGGGTTGGAGTTAATTTTTTGGAGCGGCTCTTTGTCTCCCATGAGTGCGGAGAGACGGAAAGGGGGATTCTTCGTCGCGTTGCTCCTCATGATGACGGGCTGTGCTTGCGGAGGAGAACGCNNTTTCGTTGGCGGGGTGGATGTGGAGAGCGGGGGCGACGCAGTAGAGGAGCGGATCGTCGGGGGAGAGCTCGATGCCGGGGAAGTAACCGTGGCGGGCGATGTCTCCAGCGCGGTGAAGCATGCGGATGCGAGCCCAGTAGTCGATGGCCTGCAGGGGCAGGTGGAGGTCGTCGTCGGCCTTGAGCTCGAGGATGGCGAGACGGCCCTGGCGAGTGACGGTGAGCAGGTCGAGTAGCGTGCGATTGGCGGACGCGAAGGAAAAAAGCTGGGAGTAAACGGGGGCATCGCCGAGGCTGGGGTCGATGAGCGAGAGGTCGCGGCGGAGAACGGATTCGAGCCAGCGTTCGGGCTGGAGGCGGAAGAGCGGGTCGTTCGTGGAGGCAGCGGGATCACGGCCGCGGAAGAGGCGATCCATGAGGTCGAGGAACAAATCTTCGGTGGTCTCATCGAGGAGGGTTTCGCTGGGACCGGCGCCGAAGGAGATTTGGTTTTGACGCGTGAAAGAGCCGGGGAGAAGGGTGTGGCGAATGCGGGCGTATTCGAGGCCGTGGAGAGAGAAAGCGATTTCGGTTGCGGAGCGCGGACGGATTTCAGTGGCGGCGAGGAGGCCCGGCGGTAGCAGTGAGCGGAGATGGTCGATGGCAACGGCGGAGCGATCGAGCGCGGCTGCGGGGTCGTATGCGTGGGGAAGCTGGATGGCGAGGTTGCCAGTGTCGCCGATGGGAGTGGTCGTGAGTTCGGCGGTGGAGGGGCTGAGTTCATAAAGCTCCCACTGGGCGAGGGCGGGGTTGAGCCAGGCCATGCGGGTGCGGGCGGTCGCGGCGAAGCCGGTGGGGACGACGATGCGGAGTCCGTGAAAGACGCGGCGGCCGTTACTGTGTTCGCGGCAGTAGTCGAGCCAGAGAATGCCGAGGGTGAGGGCGCCATCGATGGTTACGGGTGGTTCTTCGGGGCCGACGCCAATAACGGCCCAGGCAGATTGGCCCTTGGTGAGGATGCCGCGCGCGTAGGCGGGGCCGAAGCTGTGTTCGAGGTCCATGGCGGAGCGGAAGGATTCCGGGGTCCAGCCGGGAAAGTGCGTGGCGAGGGCCTGCTCGAGGGTGCGCAGGTAGCGGCGGCGGGAAGTGTCGCGCGCGGTGGGGGTGCGGAAGTCAGGATCGGGGATGAGGGTGAGGGTTTGCGGTTTGGTTTGGCCGAAGCGATGGGTTTCGAGACGGAGGGTGTCGCGGCGCGGCTGGATGGCGGAGATGGTGCGGACGAGGTTACGGTCCTCAGACCAGAGATGGAGCAGGCAGCGGCCGTGGTCGGCCGAGACGGAGTAACTGGCGAGGCGGAGATCGAAAAGGAGGCGGCCATCTTCGAGGATGGCGGCGTGGGAGTGGTCGGCGAGGAAGTCCTCGATGGAGCGGGCGAGCGCGGTCGCGACGGGAGCGGCGGATGGAGCAGCGGGGGGAGGCATCTGGTTCGATGGTCCGCGCTCGCCGCGGCGAGGAGCAAGAGAAAAGCTACCAGCCCATACGCTTTCGTAATTCGGTGATGTGGGCGGTGTGGTGGCGGCAGTGCCAGGCGTAGAGGGCGGCCATTTCTTCCAGGGATTGACGGCCGTTTTCGGAATGGTCGTAGCCGCGCTGCCATTGATCTTCGGTGAGAGAGCGGAGGAGGAGCACCCAGCGGTAGTGCAACGCGTCGAGGAGACGGAGAGATAGCTCGGGGGGCGCAGTGCGGGCGTCGTCGAGTTCGGCCCAGAGCTTCTCGTCGTAGCCCTTGACGACGGGCCAGTCCTCGGTGAGGGCGAGGCGGGTGCGGATGTAAGCATTCATGTGGCTGTCGGCGACGTGGTGGACAAGCTGGCGGACGGTCCAGCCGCCTTCGCGATAGGGGGTGTCGAGCTGGGCGGCGCTGAGGCCATCGACGGCGGCGCGGAGGTTCTCCGGGAGCGCGGCGAGGGTGGCTAAGTGAGACTCGTGGTCGGAGAGATTGGTCTCGGCGCGGCGGAATTTGCCGATGGGGTAGCGCGGATCGGCGGCGGTGGGGGCGGGTTGCGTTGCAGTGCTCATACACCGCAAGGTACACCGCAGATCAGAGCCAGGACAAGGCAGGCTTCAGCGCGGTGAAAACGGACCGAGGCGATCGCCGGTGCGAGTGAGCGCGGTGGACTGCGCTCTGAACGCTTAGGAAGGGCGGTGGTTCGGCGTGCCGTTGTGGATCCTGTGATGATGATGGTGAGGGTGATGCGACGACGCAAAAGCGGACGCGGTGAACAGGAGCATGCAGGAGAGGAGGAGGAGCTTCTTCATGGTTATCAGAATGTCACGATCGGGTGTCGACTGTCGCTGGAATTCTGATGAAGAATCAAGGAGGCCATACAACGAAAGGGTTACTGTAGGGTAAGGGCTGCAGGACGGGGCGGCCGCCGGCGAGAGAGGGTAAGGCGTGGAGCATAAGCGATATTTCTTCGAGAAGTTCGGGATTACGGAGCGGCTGCTGGAGCGCTGCCTGGGTGAAGCGCTGTCAGCGGGTGGGGATTACGCGGATCTGTACTTCGAGTCGGTAGCGGCGACGTCGCTGGGTCTGGACGAGCAGATTGTGAAGTCGGCGAGCCAGGGTGTGAGCGCGGGCTGCGGCGTGCGCGTGGTGAGCGGCGAGCGAACCGGATACGCGTACACCGACGATCTGGCGGCAGACCGGCTACTGCGGGCGGCGCGGACGGCGGCGCTGATTGCGAGCGGGCCGGCGAAGCAGACGGTGCAGGGATTCACAGAGACCGACACGCCGAATTTGTATCCGGCACCGGCGGCGGATCTGGATGCCGATCTGGCGATGAAGCTGGAGCTGGTGATGCGGGCGGATCGCGCGGCGCGGAAGTACGATGCGCGGATCACGCAGGTGCGGGCGAGCTATGCCGATGAGTTGCGGCGGATTCTGATTGCGGCTTCGGACGGAACGTTTGCCAGCGACACGCAGCCGCTGGCGCGGATGAGCGTGTTTGTGATCGCGAAGGATGGAGAGCGGATGTCGAAGGGCAGCTCGGGCGGCGGCGGTCGCGTGGAGATTGGCTACTTCACGGGCGCGAAGGGGCCGGAGCACTTTGCGGAGGAGGCGGCACGGACGGCGATCCTGCAGCTGAGCGCAGTGGCGGCGCCGGCGGGGGAGATGGAAGTGGTGCTGGGTCCGGGATGGCCGGGGGTTCTGCTGCATGAGGCGGTGGGGCACGGTCTGGAGGCGGATTTCAATCGGAAGAAGACGTCGGCGTTTGCGGGGCTCATTGGACGTCCGGTGGCGAGCAGCAAGGTAACGGTGGTGGACAACGGGCGAATGCCGTCGCGTCGCGGCTCGCTGAATGTGGACGATGAGGGATCGGCGACCCAGGAGACGGTGTTGATCGAGAACGGCGTTCTGAAGGGCTATCTGAGCGATAAGCTCAGCGCACGGCTGATGGGGATTCCGAGCACGGGCAACGGGCGGCGGGAAAGCTACCAGCAGATTCCGATGCCGCGGATGACGAACACGTACATGCTGGCGGGGGACGACGCGCCGGAAGACATTATCCGCAGCGTGAAGCACGGGCTCTATGCGGTGAATTTTGGCGGCGGGCAGGTGGACATCACGAGCGGGAAGTTTGTGTTCTCGGCGTCGGAGGCTTACCTGATCGAGGACGGCAGGGTGACGGCTCCGGTGCGGGACGCAACGCTGATCGGGAATGGGCCGGAGGCGCTGAAGCACGTGTCGATGGTGGGGAACGATCTGGCGCTCGATGA
>PMAD01000112.1 GCA_003152415.1 Acidobacterium sp. | reverse complement strand
ATCGCGATCAAGGAGCGCTGGTACTCGACAGTGCGGACAGCGGAGTTGACCTGCAGGGAGCGATGGAAGCGCGCGTAGTGGCTGTGCGCGAGGTCGGCGAGGAAGCGAGCGGTCCAGGGGCGGCAGTAGCGGCGGTTGGCGGGCAAATCGGGATTCAAGCGCAGCGAGTAGCTGGCTGGCACTGGGATGACGTCTCGGCTGGCCTCAAGCTGCTCGAGCTGGGCGTCGTTTTCGATGCGAACGAGGCCCTCGGCCTGGTCGCGTTCATTCTGGCGCATCAGGGATTCGAGAGAGCCGCGCAGGGGCGGGACGAAACGGACGCGGGCGACGCGCGGAATAGAAGCGTGGGTGGTCACCGATTTCGTAGCGAGCGCAGCGGCGCGAGCGCGGGCGTGGGTGACAGGATCTGGGTTGGCAGGGCTCGGCAAGGGTTGGGCAACAGCGTCGACTGGCGCGACAGGATCGACGGTCGTCTGGGCAGGAGCGACAGACGCGGCTGAAGCGTGGCAGGGTACTGCGGCGGGGTTGGCAAGGACGGTGTGACTCGCGTGGCCGGCAACCTGGCCGCATTGCGAAGCGGTTGCGCGAGCGTGGTGCGCATGGCGAGGATGTGCGGGGGCCGCGGGGTTCGCAGTAGAGGCGAGAACCGGCAGGGCCAGCAGGAAGCCGGTCGCGGAGACGAGGGAGAAACGGATGCGCATCCTGAGGTCCGCTGGGGTTGTCAATACGAGCAACTCCAGAGTACCCGACCCGGACGCGCAAGAAAAGTAGCGGGACAGGTACTGCGCGCGGCGGCGGACCGAGGAATTTCATTCAGGTTTGGCGGGGCCGGGAGTACAATTCCTGGAAATCGAGAGAAGGCAGAGATTTACGCAGGAATTTCCGGAGGATTGCTATGGCCGATGCTGTTGCTCAACCCGAATCATCCGCTCCGCCGCTGAACGAGATCCAGCGGGTGGTCGATGCTTTTGTTTCTCCTTCCAAAACGTTTACCGATATCAAGCGCAGCGCGAGCTGGTGGTTGCCGTGGCTGATCGGGGTGATCATCACGGTGGCTTTCGGGTACGTCGTCCAGCAAAAGATTGGCTGGGAAAAAACCTACACCAACATCCTGCATCAGAGTCCGGCGCAGCAGCAAAGAGTAGAGCAGCTGCCCGCCGATCAGCAGGCCAAGGCGATCGCGATGGGCGCGAATATCACGAAATACAGCTTCTGGGGCGTGCCGATACTGGGATTGATCTCGGCAATCATCGCGGCGGCCGTCCTGATGGCAACGGTGAATTTCGGCTTCGGGGGCACGGCGAAATTTGGACAAATGCTGGCGGTGTGGATGTACGCGACGCTGCCGTGGGCGATCCAGGGAATTCTGGGGATTGTCGCCACCTGGTTTGTGGACCCGGATTCGTTCAACCTGAAGAACTTTGTGGGGACGAATCTCGGATACTACATGCCGACCGACTGGCCCAAGACGTTGATCGCGCTGGGTACGGCAGTCGATATTTTTACGATCTGGGCACTGGTGCTGCTGACTATCGGCTGCGCAATCGTAGGCAACATCAAGAAGGGGCAGTCGGCCGTTGCCATTTGGGGATGGTGGGTGGTGGTGACGATCCTCCTGAAAGTGCTTCCCGCGATGTTCTCTTAGCGAACCGCGCAAGCAAAGGCAGAAGGCCCGCCGGGATGGCGGGCCTTGTTGTCTGCGCTGAATTGTGGAGTTTTACTCTTCCTCTTCTTCTCCGGTGGGCTTCTTCGCGTTCGCGACGATTTTGTCCGCAATGAGCTGCGGGACGATGTCGTAGTGGTTCATCTCCATGTGGAAGCTGCCACGGCCCTGGGTCACGGCGGTGAGGGTTTGGCCGTAGGTGAGCATCTCGGACATGGGGACCTCGGCGTGGATGATGTTGGTGGCTCCGTGGCTGTCCATGCCCTGGACGCGGCCGCGGCGCTGGTTGAGGTCGCCCATGAGCGCGCCGGCAAATTCCTGCGGAGCTTCGATCTCGACGCTCATGATGGGTTCGAGCAGCGTGGGCTTGGCCTGCTCCATGCATTTGCGGAAGGCGATGCGCCCGGCCATTTTGAAGGACAACTCGTTGGAGTCGACGTCGTGGTAGCTGCCGTCGTAGAGGATCACTCTAAAGTCGACGACGGGGTAGCCGGCGAGATAGCCGCGGGCGGCCGATTCCTGGATGCCTTTCTCGACAGCGGGAATGTAGTTGCGGGGAATGGATCCGCCAAAGACGTCGTTGACGAACTCGAAGCCGGCGCCGCGAGGGAGCGGTTCCATTTTGATTTTGCAGTCACCGTACTGGCCGTGGCCGCCGGTTTGCTTCTTGTGGCGTCCCTGGGCGTCGGCGCGGCCGCGAATGCTTTCGCGATACGGTACGCGCGGAGCCTTGAGCGTGACTTCGGTGTGGTAGCGGCGGCGCAGCTTGCTGACGAGGGATTCGATGTGGGACTGGCCCGACGCGGCGATCAGGAATTCGTTGGTTTGGGCATCGCGGAAGAAGCGGAGCATCAGGTCCTCTTCCATGAGCTTGTGGACGGCGGGGGCGAGCTTGTCCTCGTCGGCGCGGGATTTGGGCTCGATGGCCCAGGTCATGGCGGGCTCGGGCAAGGTGACCGGCTCGTAGAAGATTTCGTGGCTCTTGTCGCCGAGGGTGTCGCCGGTGAGGGTTTCCTTGAGCTTGGCGACTGCGCCCAGGTCGCCGGCGTGGAGTTCCGGAACGGCAACCGCGGTGCGGCCCTGCATGACGGAGAGGTGCGAGAATTTTTCCGCGGTGCGGCGGGAGTAGTTCTGCGCGGTGCCGTCGTTTTTGAGGACGCCGGAGAAGACTTTGAAGAAGCTGATGCGGCCGGCGAAGGGGTCGGTCATGGTTTTGAAGACGAAGAGGGAGAGCGGCTCGGTGTCGGACACCTTACGCATGACGATTTCGGGGGACTGATCCGCGTTGGCCGCGACGGCGGCTTCGCCGTTGGTGACGGCCACGGCATGCAGCGCGGCGCGGGCGGCCACGGGCTCGCGCTCGATGGGCGCGGGAGCGTAGACCTTGAGGAAGTCGAGGAGGTGATCGGTGGCGACGTTGGCGAGGCCGCTCGCGTAGAGCACGGGGAAGATGCGGTCTTCGCGGATCGCTTCGTGGAGAGCGCTAATGAGGTGCTGCTCGGGGATGGTGCCTTCGCGGAAATACTCTTCCATGAGCTCGTCTTTGCCTTCGGCGACCAGCTCGACCAGGGTCTCGTGCGCGCGCTGCGCAGGTTCTTTCAAAGAGGCGGGGATTTCGCCGATTTTGCCGCGGCCGTCGCCGCCGGGTGTGTAGAAGAAGGCTTCCATGGTGACGAGGTCGATGACGCCTTCAAAACCTTTGCCGTCCGCGATAGGCAACTGGACGGGGATGCACAGGCGGCCGAAACGCTCGGTGAGTGCGGTCAGTGTCGAATCGGCGGAGGCCGCGGCGCGGGGGTGGTCCATCTGATTGATGACGAGGGCGCGGGGCAGGTTGAACTCTTCGGCGTACTTCCAGACGCGCTCGGTCATGGGCTCGACGCCGGTGACGGCGTTCACGGCGACGAGGGCGGCCTCGACAGGCGCCATGGCGCAGCGGGCTTCGTGCACGAACATGTGGAAGCCGGGGGTATCGATGAAGTTGACCTTGACGCCGTTCCATTCGGCGAAGGCGAGGGCGTTCTGCATGGTGGTGCCGCGGGCGACGTCTTCTTCGTCGTAGGCGGTGACGGCCGAACCATCTTCGACGCGGCCGAGGGTGGGGGTCATTTTGGCGGCATGCAGCAGAGCGGAGACGAGCGTGGTCTTGCCGCTGTGCGCATGCCCCACTACAGCTACGTTGCGGATCTCACTTCCTGGATAGGCTTTCATGGAGTGCTCCTTGTAAAGCGAGGTGCGCGGCCTGCGCAGGGCGCAGCCGGGAATGCATCGCGTGGCAAAAACAGGCAAGTAGAAATCAAAAGCATGACGCTCACTGTGATGGCGGATACAGCCCCGCCGGGCACAGGGATTTCCACACGGCGTCGCGGAGGGCGTCTCATGCGAGGCGGGATGTGCTCCGGCGCGCGATGGATGCGTGCCGGAGACCGGAAGCACCGGTCTTCGTCCGGCATAAAAGCAGTTCTGCGGAGGCGGAATTTCGAGGTCGTTTGTTAGCCGCGCCCGCAGGAACAGGGATGGTAGCACAGCGGAGGCGGGGGAGGGGGAAGGCAGGCGGTGGGCGGAAGGCGGAACAAACTCGCCGCCCCCGGTGTCTGCAGAATTGACGTTTTACTATGGGAATGGAGAGGTGGCGACCGCACTGAGCGGCGCATCCCGAAAGAAAGTGAGCCGCAATTTCAACTGGATCTGGTATCTGGGGGCGGCGATATGGTTCCTGAACGCCGCGCTGGCGATGCGCCACGGCAATTTGCGGATGGGGTTGACGAACGCGGTCATCTCGGCGGTGTTCCTGGTCGCGGGGATCTTCTTTGGCCGGCAGGCGAAACGGCCTGGGCGCGGCAACGGGCGGCGGCCACTGGAGTAGGTGCGTGTGGGACCGCGTTGCCGGGTCCCGCGACCAACCGCCGGGCTGCTGACCTTAAACCGCTGAGCCAGCCAGCGCCGGCGGATGTGCTAATTCTTCTTCGGCAACTTTGATGCATTCCTCGAGAATGTCGAGAGCGATGGCCGATTCGTGCTCGTTGACGATGAGCGGCGGCGCGAGGCGGATGGAGTTTTCGCCGCAGCCGAGGATGAGAAGGCCACGCTCGAAGGCCAGATCGACGATGCGATCGCGGACAAGGGGCGCGGATTCACGGGTGCGCTGGTCTTTGACGATCTCGATGCCGATCATGAGACCGCGTCCGCGGACGTCACCGATGACCGGATGTTTGGCCGGCCAGTGGCGGAGACGGGCGAAGATGTTTTGGCCCTGCCTTTTGGCGTTGGCCATGCCTTCGCGTTCGAGGATGTCAATGGTCGCCAGTGCGGCGGCGATGCAGACGGGATTGCCGCCGAAGGTGGAGGCGTGGGAGCCGGGCTTCCAGTCCATGATGGCGGCGCGCGTCATGCAGATGCCGAGCGGCATGCCNNTTGGCCATGCAGACGATGTCGGGCTCGACGCCGGTGTGCTCGATGGCCCACCACTTGCCGGTGCGGCCGGCGCCGGACTGGACCTCGTCGGCGACGAGCAGGATGCCGTACTTATCGCAGATGCGGCGCAGCTCCTGCATAAAGATGGTGGGAGCGACGACGTAGCCGCCTTCGCCCTGGATGGGTTCGACGAAGATGGCGGCGACTTCTTCGGGCGCCAAAACTGTGTGGAAGAGCTTTTCTTCGATGTAACGCGCGCAGCCGAGCGCGAAAGCTTCTTCTTCCTGCGGACCGCCGGTACAGCCGCGATAGGCGTAGGGATAGCGGACGTGGGTGATGCCGGGCACGAGCGGGGCGAAGCGGCGGCGCTGCTGCGGCTTGGAGGCGGTGAGTGAAAGCGCGCCCATGGTGCGGCCGTGGAAGGCGCCGAAGAAGGCGATGATGTTCTGGCGGCCGGTGTGGTAGCGGGCGACCTTGAGTGCACACTCAATGGCTTCGGCGCCGGAGTTGCCGTAGTAGAAGCGATGTGGGCCGGGCATGGGCGCGATGGAGGAGAGGCGCTCGGAGAGGGTGACCAGCGCTTCGTAGTAGAAGTCGGTGCCCGACATGTGGATGAGCTCGGCAGCCTGCTTCTGAATGGCGGCGACGACCTCGGGGTGGCAATGGCCGGTTGAAACGACGGCAATGCCGGCGGCGAAGTCGAGGAACTCGTTGCCATCGACGTCTTCAACGCGCAGACCGCGGCCGCGTTTCGCGACCATGGGATAGGAGCGCGTGTAGCTGGGCGAGATGAGATGGTGGTCAGCCTCGACGATGCGGCGCGCCTCGGGGCCGGGGAGGGCGGTCTTCAATTTGGGGCCGTACTGGGCGAGGATTGCGGATGCGACGGTCATGTGTCTCTCCTTACGGGTCCTGTGCTGGTGTGGGGCGGCTCACTGATCCTAAGATCGGGACGGCGCTGCTGATGAGAGAGGTCGTCTTCATACACGACGCGCGCAGTGGCGGCGTCGAAGGCTGCGATGACTAGTCGCTGCCGAAGAGACTCGGTCGCGTTCGGGTAGGCAGAATCCTGCTATATCGCCGTGGGGCGATGGCGCGCGCGAAGGCCTCGTTCCAGCTCTTGCGGCTGAAGATGGCCGGGATGGAAGAGACGCAGCGCATAAGTCTACTCGCCCTGAGCATAGCATGGGGCGCTGACGGTTCGATAGATCGCTCAGGTTTTGCGTCCTTTGGAAGAAGGGAGTTTAGAGTTCCGTATACTAAGGGTATGTCGATTGTGCGCAACGCGGCGGCGATCGCGAAGGGGATGAGCATCACCTTTCGCGAGATGTTTCAGCCCACCGAAGTGGAGAATTATCCCGACGGCAAGGGGCCGACGCGCGGAGCGGTGCTGCAGGAGCGTTTTCGCGGCGCGCATGTGCTGCAGCGGGACGAGAATGGGCTGGAGAAGTGCGTTGCCTGTTTTCTGTGCGCGGCTGCATGCCCTTCGAACTGCATTTTCATTGAGGCGGCGGAGAATACGGCGGAGAAGCGCATCTCCAGCGCCGAGCGCTATGCCAAGACCTACAACATCGACTACAACCGCTGCATTTTTTGCGGCTATTGCGTAGAGGCATGCCCGACGGACGCGATCACGCACGGGCATGGTTTCGAATTAGCAAGCCTGAACGCGACGAATCTGGTGATGCGCAAGGAAGACATGCTGGTTCCGACCGTGGGGATGCCGGGAGAGATGGCGGCGCAGTCGGATTCGGTGAAGTAGAGTCGCTTTTTTCGCAGCCTCGGCTCGGGCTCTGCATCCATAAAACAGGAGCAACCGATGAAGACCCTCGTTCTGCTGGTCTCGATAGCCGTACTTTCAGCTTTCGCCAGGGCGCAGAGCGCGCCCGAATACGTGCCGACCTCGCAGGCTGGGCCGCATGGGACGGCACCGGGGATGGAAGTGAAACTGCTGAGCGAAGGCAACGGCCAGCGGGACTTCGTGGTCGTGTTCCAGATCGGGGACGAATTCTTTGCCGGGCTGACACAATTTGCGGAGGAGTATCACATTCAGAGCGCGCACCTGACCGCGGTGGGCGGGCTGCATGATGCTCGGCTGGCCTGGTTCGACATCCAGAAGAAGATGTACCGCGTAATTCCCATCAATCAACCGGGAGAGGTGGATTCGCTGGTGGGGGACATCGCGCTGCTGAACGGGAAGCCGTCGGTGCATATGCACTGCGTGGTCTCGATGAGCGACGGAACCACCCGAGGCGGACACGTTTTGGGCGGCCATGTTTCTCCTCTTCTGGAGGTCTGGGTGACCGCCGATTCGACGCCGTTGATGAAGAGGTTTGACGAGAAGACGGGGCTGAATCTGATGGATCCGGAGGCTAAGCAGTAGGGGCCTCCATTTAGTTCGGAAATCACTGCTTCCGATGGAAGGATTGGCCGCTTGCCCGACGGGCGGTTCGAGATTCGCCGAAGATTCGCTACCATCAGAGATAACAAGGCCGAGATCCCCTTCTAATGACAGACATCCAGCACTCGCTTCACAAGATCCTTGAAGACCGCATCGCCATCATCGACGGCGCGATGGGCACGACCATCCGCACGTACGAAATGAAGGAAGCCGATATCCGTGGAGAGCGCTTTGCGGATGCGAAGAAGGATCTGCTGAACAACGGCGATCTCTTTACGCTGACGCAGCCGAAGATGATCGGCGACATTCACCGGCGCTTTCTGGAGGCCGGCGCCGACATCATCGAGACGAATACTTTTGGCGCGACCAGCATCGCCCAGAGCGAGTTTTTTGTCGATGACCCGCGCGAGTACGGGGGACGCAAGGATCCTGCGTTCTATCAGAAGGTGATCGACGATTCGTTTTTGGGCAACCTGGCGTGGGAGATCAATGAGCAGTCGGCGCGGCAATGCCGCGAGTGGGCTGACCGTATCGCAAATGTAACGGGACGGCCACGGTTTGTGGCCGGGGCGATCGGACCGCTCACCGTGTCTCTTTCCAACTCGCCCGATGCCGATGATCCCGGGTTCCGGGTCGTCACGTTCGATCAGGTCAAAGCAGCGTACAAGCAGCAGGTGCGCGCGCTGATCGCCGGTGGCGCAGACCTTCTTCTGGTTGAGACGATTTTCGATTCGCTGAATGCGAAGGCGGCGCTGGTTGCGATTCGCGAAGTGTTCGATGAGGACGGGCTGACTGCCAGAAATAAGGAACTGCCGATCATGATCTCCGCGGCAGTGGGGCGTGGCGGCGAGACGATGATCTCGGCACAAACGGTGGGGGCGTTCTGGAATGCGATGGAGCACGCCCGTCCGTTCTCGGTTGGGCTCAACTGCTCGCTCGGGCCCGACCTGATGTATCCGTTTCTCGAAGAGCTGAGCGAGAAGGCAAATGCCGCGATTTCGTGTTATCCAAATGCGGGGTTGCCGAATCCGCTGTCGCCGACGGGGTTCGATCTGGGGCCTTCGGATATGGCGAGGTATCTGGGCGAATTTGCGCGAGGAGGGCTCATCAACATCGCCGGCGGGTGTTGCGGCAACACACCCGAGCACATTGCTGCGATCGCCAAAGCACTCGAAGGTCAGCCCCCGCGCAAGCTNNATCAGGTCCGATGAGGAAGTCGCGGTCCTCGAGGGGGAGGTCAGCCGTTGAGCGCGCCCGAGACTTCGGCGGCAATCGCCAACCCGAAGCCCCTGCGGCTGTCGGGATCGCGGCCGTTCACGCAGCAGGCTGGCGTCTTCATCATGATTGGCGAGCGGACGAATGTGGCTGGTTCGCCGAAGTTCGCGAAGTTCGTCAAAGAAGGCAAGTACGAGGCAGCCGTCTCGATCGCGCGGCAGCAGGTGGAGAACGGGGCCAACGTCATCGACATCTGCATGGATGAGGGCATGATCGACGGCGTGGAGGCGATGACACGGTTCCTGCAGCTGCTGGGCAGCGAGCCGGAGGTCGCCGCGGTGCCCTTCATGGTCGACTCTTCGAAATGGGAGGTCATCGAGGCCGGCCTGAAATGTATTCAGGGCAAAGGCATCGTGAACTCGATTTCGCTGAAGGAGGGCGAAGCGAAGTTCCGCGAGCACGCTGCCGCGGTGCTGAAGTACGGCGCGGCGGCGGTGGTGATGGCCTTCGACGAACAGGGCCAGGCTGCGACCTACGAAGACAAGATTCGCGTCTGCGAGCGCGCTTACCGGATTCTCGTCGACGAGGTCGGCTTTCCTGGCGAGGACATCATCTTCGACCCCAACATCCTCACCGTCGCCACCGGCATGGAGGAGCACAACAACTACGCGGTCGACTTCATCAACGCGACGCGCTGGATCAAAGCGAACCTGCCGCACGCGAAGGTAAGCGGTGGCGTCTCGAACATCTCGTTCAGCTTCCGCGGCAACAATAAGGTCCGCGAAGCGATGCATTCGGCGTTTCTGTATCACGCCATTGGCGCGGGGCTCGACATGGGTATCGTGAATGCCGGGCAGCTGGAAATCTACGAGGAGATCGAGCCGGAGCTGAAGACTCTGGTCGAAGACGTGCTGCTCAATCGCCGGCCGGATGCGACCGAGCGTCTGGTGACGTATGGCGAGGCGCTGAAGGCGGCAGGCGGTCCAGCAATAACGGAGAAGCAGGCCGAAGAATGGCGGGGCGGCACGGTTGAGGAGCGGCTGACGCACGCGCTGGTCAGGGGAATCGACACGTATATTGATGCGGACACGGAAGAAGCCAGGCTCCAGCTGGGGCGTCCACTGGCGGTGATCGAAGGACCGCTGATGGCGGGGATGGGCGTGGTTGGGGATCTGTTCGGAGCCGGCAAGATGTTCCTGCCCCAGGTGGTGAAGTCGGCCCGCGTGATGAAAAAAGCTGTGGCGCACCTGACTCCGTTTATGGAAGCGGAGAAGGCAGCCCTGCTCGCGGCCGGGCACGAGGTGAAAGCCCAGGGGAAGATCGTTCTCGCGACAGTGAAAGGCGACGTGCACGACATTGGGAAGAACATTGTGGGCGTCGTGCTCGCGTGCAACAACTACGAAGTGATCGACATGGGCGTGATGGTCCCCGCGGAGAGGATCCTCGAGCGCGCGAAGGCGGAGAAGGCCGACATCATTGGCCTGAGCGGCCTGATCACGCCGTCGTTGGACGAGATGGTTCACATGGCTCGCGAGATGGAGCGGCTCGAGTTCAAGGTCCCGCTGCTGATTGGCGGGGCGACGACCAGCCGCGCGCACACCGCGATCCGTATCGCTCCGCACTACAGCGAACCTGTGGTTCACGTGCTCGATGCCAGCCGCGCGGTCCCTGTGACCACCAGCCTGCTGAGCGAAGAGAACAAGGCGGAGTTCGTGACGCAGCTGCGGCTGGAGTATGCGGCCGTGCGCAAGGCGCATTCCGCACCAAAGCAGCCGATGGTTTCTTTAGCCGAAGCTCGATCCCGGCGAACGCCGATCGTGTGGCGAGCGGAAGACATCGCGGTGCCGTCGTTTACGGGAGTTCGCGTCCTCGACAATTTTTCGCTTGCCGAGCTGCGGGAGTTTATCGACTGGAGCCCGTTCTTTCACACCTGGGAGCTGAAGGGCGTCTATCCGCGGATTCTGGAGGACGAGAGGCAAGGAGCGGAGGCGCGGCAATTGTTCCTGGACGCGCAAGCCCTGCTCGACCGCATCGTCGACCAAAACCTGCTGACCGCGCGTGGCGTGCACGGCTTCTTCCCGGCCAACGCGGTGGGCGACGATGTGGAACTTTACGAAGATGGCTCACGCGCTGCTGTGCAGGAGCGGCTGTATTTTCTGCGGCAACAGGCTAATCGAGAGGGCAGCGAGCCTTGCCGTTCGCTGGCCGATTTCATTGCGCCCAGAGACACCGGCCTTGAGGACACGATCGGCGCGTTCGCGGTGACCAGCGGCATTGGTCTGCAGAAAGTGGTCGACAGATTCAAGGCGGACAACGACGACTACAACGCCATCATGGCCGAAGCGCTGGCCGATCGGCTGGCCGAAGCGTTTGCGGAATGCCTGCACCAGCGCGTGCGCAAGGAGTGGGGCTACGGCTGCGCCGAGCATTGGACCCCCGCCGATCTAATCGGCGAGAAGTATCGCGGAATTCGGCCGGCGCCGGGCTACCCGGCCTGTCCGGACCACACGGAAAAGGGGACGATTTGGCGGCTGCTCGACGTCGAGGCGAATATCGGAATGCGGCTGACGGAGTCGTTTGCGATGTGGCCGGGGTCGAGCGTGAGCGGGCTCTATTTCGCGCATCCGGAGTCGCGCTACTTCAGCGTTGGGAAAATCGACCGCGATCAGGTGGTCGATTATCACGAGCGCAAGGGCATGAGCGTCGCCGAAGTGGAACGATGGCTGGGACCGAACCTGAATTACGAACCCGTGGCAGCCGTGAGCGAAGCGACGGTTGGCTAATTTCCGGCGAGCGCAACTATCTGCGAAATTCTGGGCGAAGAAGAGGGCGATCAGCCGGCTTTCCTGAGAGCGGTCGGGCGTTTAGCTTTCTTCGGGGCGGGTGGGCTGGCGGATTTTGCAGCGGCTTCACGCGTGGGTTTTTCGTGGAGCAGAAGCTCCACAGACCGCATTTGCGCGTTGTCATAGAACCAGCGCTGCATGGCGTTGTCCTCGAGCAGATTGAGCAGGCCAAGGATGCACATGCCCTGGTGGTGGGCCATCCATTCGCGCACAGCTTCGGGTTTGTCGCCGGTGAAGTCGACGGCCTCGTAGAAGCCGTAGGCGCCGGTCCAGCCTTCGTCGGCCATGCGGCGCAGGTTGCGGATGGAGGCGGTGGGCTCGACGTTGAGCGCGAGGAAGGTGGAGTAGGGCGAGATGACGGGCCCTGCGGTCGCGTCCCACTTGAGCGCGATTTGCGGAATGCCGTAGGCCTGGTAGTGGTAGTGGCCCTGGTCAGTCTTCGCCGCGTAGCCGGACTCTGAGATTCCCCAGACGGGCAGGTTGTGTGCGCGGGCATAGGCGAGCTGAATTTCTACCGCGCCGTGGAGTGAGTTGGAAAGCAGGGTCTCGGGATAGCTGCGCATCCATAGCGCGGGCATGAGGTACTCGAACATGGTGCCGGTCCAGGAGAGCAACACTGAGCAGCCGTAAGCCTGGGTGTGAACGCGAGACATTTTGAACCAGCCCTGCTGGGAAAGCTCGCCGCGGGCGACCGCGATGTAGGTGGCGATGCGCGCCTCCGACGCAAGCATGTCGTAGCAGGCCCAGTGAATCTTGCTAGTCGAAAACTCGTAGCCGATGGAGAGCAGGAGGCGATCCTTGTTGACGAGGAAGGCGAAGTCAGTCTCGTCGGCGAGGCGGCCGGCTTCGGCAGAGACCCGACGGAGGCTTTCGATGAGGGTTCGGAGACCGGCGCCGGCGGCGACGAGATCGATGCGCAGCAATTCCATGAGCGCGGCAGTCTCGGCCGAGTCGGGCATGAGGCGAGGACGGCTGAGCCGCTGTTCGAGCACGGCTGCGTAGTCAGGGGAATCTTCCAGCGTGGGGAGGACAACGGCGGTGCCCGGCGCAGGGGCGGCAGGCGCGGGGCGAAGTGGTGCATCGACCGGGAGCTTCTCGAACAGCAGACTGTGGAGCGATGCGTATTCTGGCTTGAGCCAGGGCAGGCAGTCGTTGACCAGCGTGGTGATCGCCTGCAGACGGACGCGGGTTTCGTTCGACCACCAGAGTTGTTCGTCGAGTGATGGTTCGGTGTAAGCGGGCAGATTGGCGAAGGCGGCTTGCGTTTCGGGGGAGAGAACCCACGCGAGCCAAGCGTCAGGATCTTCGGGAGGACGCAGATTCGCCAGCGGCTCGGGCACATCTTTCACAGACTGGAGCAGGCGCAGATGGGTCTCGAGGCCCTCGAAGAGCCGCGGCTCGAGAAGCGGCCGCTTCAGGAGCGAGAGCGTTCCGGTTTTCAGCGTGTAGAGCGAGGCGACGAGATTGCCGCTGTCGACGGACGAAACGGTAATGGGTAACAGCGGCTCCAGGGTATCCGTCGTGTACCAGTTGTAGAGGTGGCCGCGGTACAGAGGCAGTTTCGCCACGGTCGCGTAGCTGCGGTGCATGAGCTCGGCGAATTCCGGCGCGGTGAGGAAGCCGAATTCGCAGGCGGCCTGGCGCGCATTGAAGAGAAGGCCCAGGTTGGTGGGGGAAACGCGGGCAGCTTCGAAGAGGCCGTCTTCCTCGACATTGTCGGGGATGAGGTAGTTGTGGCGCGCACCGCCGAATTCGTGGAAGAAGCGCCACACGCGCAGGGCGTGTTCGCGCAGGAAAAGGTCGTCTTCGGGATGCAGCTGCTGCCGCGGCTCGCGAGGCGGTTTGTTGAGCCATCGGGTGATGTCGCGCTCGAAGCCCCAGAGGATGAGGATGGGCGCCGCGGCTAGCAGCGAGGTGGGGTGGGTGACGCCAACGAGGATTGCCAGCAGAGCGGTGGGAATCGGCGTGAAGGCGAGATAGCGGTCGACGGCGGTGGTGCGGCGCTGGGAAGATTCGGCTTCCGCGGCGGTTTCCCACTCGAGCAGGCGCTGCCCGGTGACCATGCGGCGGACCATCGCGCGCACGATAGCGTCGATGGCCATCATGGTCTGGTGGGGCAGAAAGGCGAGCGTCAGCAGCGTGGTGAAGAGCGCCTGCTGGAATCCCGCGATCACGTCGTTGGCAGCACCTTCCTGCTCAATAAACAGGGAGCGGCCGAGACCGAAGATCAATTGGATGAAGACCGGAACGAAGAGCAGGAAAAGCGTGACCAGGGTCCAGTAAAGCGCTCCGCCGGGCAGGCCAAGCCATCCTGCGACGAGCAGGACCATGGTGGCGGGTTCGGCCAGGGAGCGGCGGAGATTGTCGAGAATCTTCCAGCGAGAGATGGTGGAGATGGGATTGCGGACGAATTTGCCGGACTCGTCAGGTACACGACCGAAGAGCCACTGCGCGACTTGCCAGTCGCCGCGCACCCAGCGATGGCGGCGGCGGGTGTATGCGCTGTAGTGCGAGGGGTAGTCGTCAATGACCTCGATGTCGGTGGCCAGACCGGCACGGGCGTAGGCGCCTTCGATGAGGTCATGACTGAGCAGGGCGTTGCGGGGGAAGCGCTTTTCCAGCACGGAGTGCAGCGTGGCGACTTCGTAGATGCCTTTGCCGGTGAAGCTGCCCTCCGAATAGAGGTCCTGATAGACGTCGGAGATGGCGCGCGTGTAAATGTCGAAGCCGGTTTGGCCGGAGTAGATGTTGGCCATGCGCGACTGCGCTGCGGAGTGGACGCTGACGCCGACACGCGGCTGGAGGATGCCGTAGCCCTCGGTGACGATGCGGCGCTCCGGGTCGATGACAGCGCGGTTGAGCGGGTGCATCATGGCGCCGACCATGGCGTGGGCGGTGCCGCGCGGCAGCTGGGTGTCGGAGTCGAGGGTGATGATGTAGCGCACGCGCCGCAGTACGCTGATGTCGCCGGCCTTCACCGGAAACGCGTCGAAATTGCTGATGAGGAAATTGTTCAGGTCGAGCAGCTTGCCGCGTTTGCGCTCCCAGCCCATCCAGACGCCCTGGCGTGCATTGAAGATGCGGTGCCGATGGAGCAGGAGGAAGCGGCCGTATTTGCTCTGGCCCTGATAACGGGCGTTCAGATCGTCGATGAGACGAATGGCGAGGTCGACCAGCGGATCCCTGTCTTTATCGAGAGGGCGGTTTACGGAGTCGGGCAAGTCGGTAAGCAAAGCGAAGTGCAGGTTGGGATCGGGGTTGGCGAGACAGCGAACTTCAAGGTCCTGCACCAGCTCACGGACCTGGGTCTCGTTCAGGAGCAGGGTGGGGACGGCCACCAGCGTGGCGAAGTCGGCGGGGATGCCATCGGTCAGGTCAATCTTCGGCAGCGGCAGCGGGCGAAAGACGGAGGAGATGGTGTTGTTGACCAGGTCCACCGCTCCCTGGGTCGCGGGAATCAGCAGGAGCAGAAACGCCAGGGTCAGGCCGCCGAGAATGGAGTGGTTCGGAATCAGCGGCAGCAGCACCGCACCGATAAGAATGACGGTAAGGACCTCGATCCCGCCGATGAAGAAGTCGTCGGCATACCGGTGCAGAGTATCGCGGACACGATCGATGAAGCGGGGATGGTAGCCGATGCGCGACTTGAGCTCTTCGAATCCGCGATCGATGAGGTAGTACCCCACGTGGGCGCGGCGAAGGTGGACGCGCTCGTCGATGGCGGGTCGTTGCCGCGCCGCCGTGGCCAGTTGGATGGCCCAGCGGGCGACCTCATTTTCCGTGCAGTTGGAATTACGCGCGATGCGGGAGACTTGTTTGCGATAGACCTCCCGGCTGTCGAAGTCCATATGCGCATAGGCTTCGGCCGGGTCCTCGCGCAGGATCGCATCGAAGACGACGAGCGGCTCCATGACGAAGAACCAGTCGACGTAGGCGATCTCGCGCAGGGACTGGATGCGGGTGGTGAGGAGTTTGGCAAAAGCGGGGTCAGCGGCGGGGCCCTGGAAGTGCGGGACATCATCGGGAAAGGAGAGAGCCACGAGGCGAGGGGCGGCCTGATCCAGGATCTGCTCCAGCAGGAGGAAGCGCAGCGCGACGGGCAGGACCCACAGTTCTTCGAGCAGCAGAGGCTCCGCGCGCTGGAGTTCGTCGAGGTAGATGCGGAACGCATCCGCGTTCCAGATGGAGCCGCTGGCGGCGAGATACGCGGCGGCGACCGCGGTGGCGCGGGGTTCGTCCTGATGATCGCCGGTGACAGCGCGGGGCAGGCGGCGCAGTTTGCGACGCACGGTGCGGAGCTCGGCCAGAACCGAGTGCATCATGCGCGGATTCTCGCGAATTTCGAGCAGAGGCTCGGGTCCGGGCCAGCCTTCGGTCGGCAGCTGATCGAGCTCCCGGAACAGATCCTGGAGATGGAGGCGGGCGGACTCGACGCGCGCGTTAAACGCGGCGAGGTCCCTGCAGCCATGAACGGCGCCCCAACGATGCGCGTCGTCGCGTGCGGCGGCGCGGAGCTTCTCCGGCACCAGGCCCGCTTCCCGCAAGCGCTGTTCGTTGATCATCGTCGCATGACCCTTCATAACACAGCTCCGTCCGCTCTGGGACGCACTCGGCTAGCGATAGCTCGCCGCCTGCATCTCGAACATCTCCGCGTACTGGCCGCCCAGCGCTATCAGCTGCTGGTGGGTTCCTTCTTCGATAAGACGGCCGCCCGCAAGTACTACGATGCGGTCGGCCATGCGCACCGTTGAGAAGCGATGGGAAATGAGCAGAGCCATTTTGCCCGCGGTCAGCTCGGCAAAGCGTTGAAAGACTTCCAGCTCGCTTTTTGCATCGAGGGCCGCGGTCGGCTCGTCGAGGATCAGCAGCTGCGCGTCGCGCAGGTAGGCACGGGCAAGGGCGATGCGCTGCCATTCTCCGCCGGAAAGATCGAGGCCGGTGACGAAGCGACGGCCGAGCATCTGGTCGTAGCCGCCGGGAAGCCCTTTAACAACTTCGGCGGCGAGGCTTTTCTGGGCTGCCAGCGCGATGTCCGCGTCACTATGAGAGATTTCGACCTGACCGACGCCAATGTTCTCGCGGACGGTCATTTCGTAGCGCATGAAATCCTGGAAGATGACGCCCATCTCGCGATGCAGGTCGTCGAGGGAGTATTCGCGCAGGTCGACGCCGTCGAGAAGGATCTGACCCTCGGTGGGATCGTAGAGGCGCGTGATGANNGGCCGTTTTCGCCGATCAGCGCGACGCGCTGGCCGGGCTCGATGGTGAAGTTGAAATTCTTCAGAACGCGGCGCTCAGTGCCGGGATAAGCGAAGGAAACGTCGCGGAATTCGAAGCCGCGGCGGATGGGTCTGGGCGCGGGCAGGGCGTCAGGCTTTGACTGTACGACGGGCTTCAGCTCGAAGAAACCGATAAGGTCGGTCAGGAAAAGGGCCTGATCGGCAATGCCCGACGCTGTTGAGAAGGCCTGCTGCAGGTTTCCGCTGGCTTGCTGAATGGATGTGGTGATAAGGAAGAAGGCGCCGACGTTGTACTTGCCGTGGAGGGCTTCCCAAATCGCGAAAACGTAAGCGCCGTAGTAGCCGCAGGTACCGAGGAGGGAAAGCAGACCGCCCCACATCAGTTTGCGGCGGGAAAGGTCGACGTTCTCTTTATAGATTTGCTGGGAAAGCGCGGCGAAGCGGTTGGTGAGATAGTCGCTGAGGTTGAAGAGCTTCAGCTCTTTCGCTGCTTCTTTGCTGCCGCCCACCTGGCGGAGGTAGTCCATGACGCGCTTAACAGGGGTCTGGCGGAAGTTTTTGGCGTAGCCGAGAAAGGCGAAGTGGGTTTCACCGAAGAACGCAGGGAGGACGCCGACGACGAGCAGCAGCATAAGCCAGGGCGAGTACCAGACCAACTGCGCGCTCCAGATCACCGTCGTGAGCACCTGGAGGAAGAGGCGGCCCATCTGCTGGATCATGGCGAGGCGGTCGGTGGCCTGGACCCGCGCGCGCTCGAGACGGTCGTAGAAGTCGGGGTCCTCGTAGGTGGTGAGGTCGAGGCGCGCGGCCTGGCGCATGACCTCGATGCTGACATGGTGGGTGTAGCGGTCGGCGAGCAGGGAGTCGGTGTAATCGATGGCGCGTGTCAGAGCGCTGAAGACGATGGCGAGGACAACCTCGGCGGCGACGATCCACCCGAAATGCGCCGGCAACGGCTGATGGTCAACGGACTGTTTGACACCCTCGATGATGCGGGATGCCACCCCGGCGATCGCCCAGGGCATGGCAGCGACGACAATGCGCAGGGACAGTCCCCACGTGACCACGCTGGGGCCGGACTCCCAGAGAATGCGGAGGACGGGGGGTACGTTGCGCAGGGCTCGAATACGATCCCCCCACGCGTTGTGGGAACCCGAATTACCGTTGCCGCTCATTCAGTCACAAGAGGAGTTTGCCGGCTGCGGCCGGAAGGAAAACGAACGCGGCAGAACCACGCCAGGGCAGTGGGTTGGATGCAGTCGGATCAAACGTAAGTTGTTACCGATGAGTCGATAGTACCCTGGCGGGCTGGATGTGTCGGGCACCCCGGACACCTTCCAGTAACGGTTCCGGACCAGGGATTTCCGAAGGTGCGGGTGCCGCGAAGCCGAAGCCTCCTTCCGCGTCGATCGGGGCGGCGATCCAGTTTGCGACCATTTGTGCGGTTCACTCGTCCTTAATTGCAATGCCGTGGCAGGACCAATCTCTCTGTGCCTCTTCCACTGAACCGTTTCCGCCCGTAACACTCGTATTCTGGATTCGGGACAGGGCAGTTCACTGCGGTGATAAACTCCGGATTTGACGCGATTTCGCCCGTCGCCTGTTCCGGGCAGGCATGACGTTCCCCTCGGAAAACCCACTTTGAACGATTAAGACCGAAACAACTACGACACAACAGAAGATGAACTCTCAACCTTCCGCTTCGATCGCCCCAACGGATCATCAGCTACCTCCTTCCACCACGCCTCCCAAGAGGAAGAGCCGTCACCGCTGGATTTGGGCGGTGGTTCTGATCGCCTTCGGCCTGCTCTTTTACTGGGTCATCACACAGCACCAAAAGAGCCAAGCGGCGGCTGCGGGCGGCGGCGGTCGTCGCGGGATGATCACGGGACCGGTTCCGGTGGTTCCCGCAACCTCGAAAACGGGCAGCTTGGGCATCTATCTGCCAGCCATCGGGACGGTCACCTCGGTGTACACGGATTCGATCACCGCTCAGGTCACGGGTGTCATCGCGGAAGTGCATTATCGCGAGGGCCAGATGGTCAAGAAGGGCGATCCGTTGGTCGATATCGATGCGCGGCCTTACGAGGCGCAGCTGGCGCAGGCGCAGGGGGCCCTGGAACGCGATCAAAATCTGCTGGCCGAGGCGCAGATGGACCTGGAGCGCTATCAGCAGGCATGGGCGAAGAATGCGATCCCGCGCCAGACGCTGGAAGACCAGGAAAAGCTGGTGCTGCAGGACCAGGGGACGGTGAAGAACGACGAAGGCACGGTGCAGTACGACCAGGTGCAGGTGGGCTACTGTCATATCACTTCGCCGATCACGGGCCGCGTGGGCCTGCGCCTCATGGACCCCGGCAATCTGGTGACAGCGAACTCGACGACCACCCTGGTCGTGGTCGCGCAAATGCAGCCCATCACGGTCATTTTCACGCTCGCTGAAGACAATCTGGGCCAGGTGCTGGCGCAGATGCGCAAAGGCGCAAAACTGAGCGTTGAAGCCTGGGATCGGACCAACACGACGCAGGTCGCAACGGGAAGACTGGCCACCGTCGACAATCAGATCGACACGACTACGGGTACGGTGAAGCTCCGCGCGGAATTTCAGAACGCGAACGGGGTCTTATTCCCCAACGAATTCGTCAACACACGGCTGCTGGTGGACACGCTGCAGAACCAGATTCTGGTTCCGTCCTCGGCGATCCAGCACAATGGGGACACGGCGTTTGTCTATCTGATTAAGCCGGGACCGGGGAACCCGAATGCCGCTCAGGGCAGCAGCGGTTCGAGCCAGGCCGGCGGCGCGAGTCCGAGCGGCGGCACGAGTTCAGGCGGCGCGAACCCAGGCGGCGGAAGCCGGAAGGGCGGAGGAAGCCAGGCGAGCGGCACGGGTCAGCAGGGAAGCGGGAACGCGAGCGGCGGTGCGAATGGGAGCGGCGGAAAAGCTCAGTTCCACGTCGTGATGCAGATCGTGAAGACCGGAGCCACGGACAATGGATGGACCGCGGTGACGGGGATTCAGTCCGGCGTCCAGGTGGCGGACAGCAGCTTCGACAAATTGCAGGACCAATCCGACATCATCATATCCAAGGTCGGCATTCCAGATACGCAAACGACCATTTCGGGTGAGAGCAGCGCTCCGTGAGTCCGTCCCGCCCATTCATTCTGCGGCCGGTGGCGACGTCGCTGCTGATGGCCGCGATTCTGCTCGTGGGCATTGTTGCGTACAACCAACTGCCCATGTCGGCGCTGCCTGAAGTCGACTATCCGACGATTCAGGTGCTGACGTTTTATCCGGGTGCGAGCCCGGATGTGACGGCGACCACGATTACTGCTCCGCTGGAGCGGCAGTTCGGCGAGATGCAGGGCCTGAGCCAGATGACCTCGACGAGCGCCGGGGGCGTATCGGTTATCGTGCTGCAGTTCAATCTTTCGCTGTCGATCGACGTGGCTGAGGAAGAAGTGCAGTCGGCGATCAACGGCGGGCAATCCTTTCTGCCATCCGATCTGCCGGCTCCCCCGGTCTACAACAAGACCAATCCTGCCGACGCGCCGATCCTGACCATGGCGATCACGTCGGATATGATCCCGCTGTCGCAGGTCGAGGATCTGGTGGACACGCGGCTGGCGCCGAAGATTTCCCAGCTGGCCGGTGTGGGGCTGGTGAGCATCAGCGGCGGGCAGAAGCCGGCGGTGCGCATCCAGGCCAATCCGGTCAAGCTGGCCTCCTATGGACTGAACATGGAGGATCTGCGCACGGCGCTGACCGCGGCCAGCGTGAACTCCGCGAAGGGAAACTTCGACGGACCGCGCCAGGACTACCAGATCGACTCCAACGATCAGATCACTCAGGCCAGCGACTATCAGGATGTAGTTGTCGCGTACCGGAATGGAGCGCCGGTATTCGTCCACGACGTCGCCAACGTGATCAACGGCGTGGAAAACAACCTCCAGGCCGCATGGATGAACAAAACGCCGGCCATCATTCTTAATATCCAGCGGCAGCCGGGTGCTAACACCATCATCGTGGTCAAGAGTATTCAGAAGATTCTGCCGCAGCTGGAAGCGAATCTGCCGGCGTCGATCCAGGTTTCGACGCTGACCGATATGACTACCAGCATTCAGTCCTCGGTGGACGACGTCGAGTTCGAACTGATGCTCACGATCGGCCTGGTGGTGCTGGTCATCTTCCTGTTCCTGCGCAGTTTGTACGCGACGATTATTCCCAGCGTGGCCGTGCCGCTCTCCCTGGTGGGCACCTTTGCGGCGATGTACATGCTGGGCTACAGCCTCGATAACCTTTCGCTGATGGCGCTGACCATCTCCACCGGATTTGTGGTGGACGACGCCATCGTGATGATCGAGAANNTCGCTGATCGCGGTGCTGATCCCGCTGCTGTTCATGGGCGATGTGGTGGGGCGACTGTTCCGCGAATTCGCCGTGACGCTGGCGGTGACGATCGTGATTTCGGCGGTGGTCTCGCTGACCTTGACGCCGATGATGTGCGCGCGCATCCTGCGCCACAACCCGGAGGAGCAGCAGACCCGCTTCTACCGCGCGTCGGAGCGCGTGTTCAAAAGCATGATCGATTTCTATGGGCGCACGCTGCGGGTGGTGCTCCGCTACCAGGGAATCACGCTGCTGGTTGCACTGGCCACTCTGGTGCTGACCATCGTTCTGTACATCGTGATCCCCAAGGGCTTCTTTCCGGTGCAGGACACCGGCGTGATTCAGGGCATCTCCCAGGCGCCGCAGGACATTTCGTTCAAAGCAATGGCGGCGAACCAGCAACAGCTGGTCAACGAGATCCTGCAGGACGGCGCGGTGGAGAGCGTTTCGTCCTTTATTGGCGCGGACGGGATCAATACCACGCTGAACAGCGGGCGGATTTCTATCAACCTGAAGCCGCTGAAGCAGCGCTCCCCGAAAAGCATCAGCGCGTCCGACGTGATCCGCAGGCTGCAGAACAACATCTCAGTGACGGGTATGCACCTCTACATGCAGCCGGTGCAGGACATCACGGTGGACGACCGCGTGAGCCGCACCCAGTACCAGTACACGCTGGAAGATCCTGATACGGACGAGCTGAACGAGTGGACCGACAAGTTTGTTGCGCAGCTGAAGAAGCTGCCGGAGCTGGAAGACGTGGCCACGGATCAGCAGACCGGCGGGCGCGCGGTTTCGCTGATCATCGATCGGGTGACGGCGTCGCGTCTGGGCATCGCACCGACGACCATCGATAACACGCTGTACGACGCCTTTGGCCAGCGGCTGATCAGCACCTTGTATACGCAGCTCAACCAGTACCACGTGGTGCTGGAAACCGCGCCCCAGTGGCAGCAGGATCCGGCAAACCTGCGCGATCTCTACATCCAGAGCAGCGCATCCTCCGGGGCAAGCGGCGCGGGAGCCGTGACATCGTTCTCGTCGTCCGCATCCGCCTCGGCAGGATCGAATGCGCTGACCAGCTCGGTAAAGTACACGCCGTCGTCCGGAGTAGTCACCGCGCCCGCGAGGGTGCTGGCCGGGACCACGAGCACGCAGGGGACGTCTTCAGCAAGCGGCGGCACCACCGCGGGAACGACCCCCAACACGACGACGTCCAGTGTGGGCGCGAGCGCCATCCCGCTGAGCGCCTTCACGCATGCCACCACGACCACGGAGGCGCTGTCGATCAATCATCAGGGACAGTTCCCGTCGGTGACGGTGTCCTTCAACCTGGCGGACAACACTTCGCTGGGCACGGCGATCGAGGATATCGACAAAGCTGCCGATCAGCTGCATTTTCCCGCGAGTCTGCAGTCGTCATTCCAGGGGACAGCGGCAGCCTTTAAGAATTCGCTTTCGAATGAAGCGCTGCTGATTCTAGCCGCGCTGGTCACGGTCTACATCGTGCTCGGTGTCCTGTACGAAAGCTTCATTCACCCGGTCACGATTCTTTCCACGCTGCCTTCGGCGGGCGTGGGTGCGCTGCTGGCGCTCATGATCTTTCGGCAGGACCTGAGCGTGGTCGCCATCATCGGCATCATCCTGCTCATCGGCATTGTGAAGAAGAACGGCATCATGATGGTCGATTTCGCGCTGGAGGGGGAGCGCGAACACGGCAAGAATTCGACCGATGCGATTTTCGATGCCTGCCTGCTGCGCTTCCGGCCCATCATGATGACGACGATGGCGGCGTTGCTGGCCGGCCTTCCGCTGGCGCTGGGCACCGGCCTCGGATCGGAACTGCGGCGTCCGCTGGGCATCGCCATGGTCGGCGGCCTGCTGCTCAGCCAGGCTCTTACCCTCTACACCACGCCGGTCATCTACATCTTCTTCGATCGCATCGCCCAGAGGTTCTCGGGGAGCCGTCCGTCGGCGAAGGCTGCCGCCGAACACGCCGGAACCTCAACGCCAAGGGCTGAGGAGACGCGCCTGTGAGCTTCTCCTGGGCGTTCATCCGGCGGCCGGTGGGCACTACGCTTCTGACCATTGCCGTGGCCATTGCGGGAGCGATCGCCTTCATGGTGCTCCCGGTATCGCCGCTGCCGCAGGTGGATTTCCCGACCATCAGCGTTTCCGCCAGCCTGCCCGGAGCGAGCGCGGCGATCATGGCTGCCTCGGTGGCGACACCGCTGGAGAGGCAGCTGGGGCACATCGCCGGCATTACGGAGATGACGTCGTCGAGTTCGCTGGGAAACAGCAACGTCACAATGCAGTTCGACCTGAGCCGGAATATCGACGGCGCTGCGCGCGATGTGCAGGCGGCCATCAACGCTGCGCGCACCTATCTGCCAGCGAACTTGCCATCGAATCCTTCTTACCGGAAGGTCAATCCGTCCGATGCGCCGATCATGATTCTGGGGCTCACCTCGAACAAGTACGACGTCACCAAGATTTACGATCTGGCGTCGACCATCCTCGAGCAGAAGCTTTCGCAGATTAACGGGGTGGGGCAGGTTGGTGTTGGCGGGGGCGCTACACCGTCGGTGCGCGTCGAAGTAGATCCGGCGAAGCTGGAGAGCTTTGGGCTGACCCTGGGCAGCGTGCAGTCCGTTCTGAGCCTCCAAAATTCGCACTCTCCGCGCGGGCAGCTTTCGAACGGCGCCGTGACCGCCGACATTATCACCAACGATCAGATTTCGCAGGCGGACGACTACAAGTCGCTGATTGTGGGTTATCACAATGGGGCGGCGATTCGGCTCTCGGATGTCGCCGGCGTCTACAACTCCACGCAGAACCTGCGCACCGCGGGGTACATGGACGGCACCCGCGCCGTATTCATCATCATCTTCCGCCAGCCGAACGCGAACATCATCCAGACCGTCGACAACATCAACGCGCAGCTGCCATTTTTGACCGCGGTGCTGCCGCAGGGGGTAAAAGTAACGACGGTTCTGGATCGAACCACGACCATTCGAGCTTCGGTAGCGACGGTTGAACGGACGCTGGCAACCTCCGTGGTTCTTGTAGTGCTGGTGGTTTTCGTCTTCTTACGCAGCCCGCGCGCCACACTCATCCCCAGCGTCGCTGTTCCGGTTTCGCTGATCGGAACGTTTTCGGTAATGTACCTGCTCGGCTACAGCATCGACAATCTTTCGCTGATGGCGCTGACCATCGCCACGGGGTTTGTGGTCGACGACGCCATTGTGGTGATGGAAAACATCACGCGACACCTGGAGAGCGGGATGCCGGCGTTCAACGCCGCGCTGGTAGGTGCCCGCGAGATTGGCTTTACGGTGTTCTCCATCAGTATGTCGCTGATTGCTGTCTTCATTCCTATTCTCATGATGGGCGGCATCATCGGGCGTCTCTTCCGGGAATTCGCGGTGACGCTCTCCATTGCCATCGTCGTTTCGATGGTCATCTCTCTGACCACCACGCCGATGATGTGCGCGCACCTGCTGAAGCATCAGGAAAAGGGCGAGAAGCACAATATTCTCTATCGGGCGAGTGAGAAGTTCTTCATCTGGCTGCTCACGGGTTACCGGCATTCGCTGGCGTGGGCGCTCGACAATCCGGTGCTGATCCTTATTGTGCTGGTCCTCACCATTGCGCTGAATGTGGTGGTGATTTACCGGATTCCCAAGGGGTTCTTTCCGCAACAGGACACGGGCGCGATTGTTGGTGGGGTGCAGGGGCCGCAGGACGCGTCGTTTCCCTTCATGAATTACTCCGTGACGCAACTGGTGAAGGTCATCAAGGCCAATCCGGGGATCGCCCACGTGAACGCCTACACGGGCGGCGGCGGCTCGAGCAACGGAGGATTTATCTACATCGCGCTGAAGCCGCTGGGGAGCGGTCCGGGGCAGCGCAGGGACAGCGCCGCGCAGATCATCAACGAGCTGCGTGGTCCGATGAACAGGCTTCCGGTGGCGTCGGCATTCCTGCAGCCGGTGCAGGATTTGCGCATTGGCGGACGCGGCAGCAACGCGCTGTATCAATATACGATTCAGTCGGACAACATCCCCGATCTGGCGAAGTGGGGACCGCTTCTGTTGACCAACATGAGGACGCTGCCTGGGCTGCAGGACGTGAACACCGATCAGCAGAATGGCGGGCTGGAGGAGATGCTGACGTACGACCGGGTTACGGCGGCGCGACTGGGCCAGACCCCACAGACGCTCGATTCGTCGCTCTACAGCGCCTTTGGCCAGTCAGAAGTGTCGGTCATCTATACGCAACTCAACCAGTACTACGTGGTGCTGGAAGTGGCTCCGCAATACTGGGCGTCCCCGGATGGTTTGAAGGACATCTGGCTGAACACGAACGGGTCCGGCGGCGCGGGAATCAACTCCATCAGTCCGCTGGCGACCATGACCACAGCACAGACCAGCACCACGCCTTTGCAGGTGAATCACACGGGACTGTTTCCTTCGGTCACTGTATCGTTCAATCTGGCCGCGGGCATGTCGCTCAGCGACGCCACGCGCGAAGTCAGCCAGATGGAGCTGCGGCTGGGCATGCCATCCACGGTGCGCGGCTTCTTTGCCGGAACGGCGCAGGCGTATCAAAGTTCGCTGGCCTCGGAGAAATATCTGGTCATCACCGCGGTGCTGGCGGTCTACATCGTACTGGGCATCTTGTATGAGAGCCTGGTGCATCCGCTCACGATTATTTCCACGCTGCCGTCGGCCAGCATCGGCGCCATGCTGGCGCTGATGATCTTCAACATCGATCTCAACGTCATCTCCATCATCGGAATCATTCTGCTCATTGGCATCGTCAAGAAGAATGCCATCATGATGATCGACTTTGCCCTGATGGCGGAGCGCGAGGAGCAGAAGAGTACCTATGACGCTATTTTCGAGGCCTGTATGCTGCGTTTCCGTCCCATCATGATGACGACCATGGCCGCGATTTGCGGAGCCTTGCCGCTCGCCTTCGGGACCGGAACCGGCTCGGAATTGCGGCGTCCGCTTGGGATTACGATTGTGGGAGGCCTGCTGCTGAGCCAGCTGGTGACTCTGTATACGACGCCGGTCGTCTACCTGGCTCTCGACCGGCTGCGCTTGTCGATGGTGCGCGGGAGCCACGACACGTTCCGTCCGGGAATCGAAGGAGCGACGTCATGAGCGCAAAGGAGAACACGATCATGATCGAGAGGCGCAGGTCTGCGCAGGCAATTGCCGCCGGCGCTCTGGCGCTGCTCACGGGGCTGACCGGCTGCATGGTCGGGCCGAAGTATCATGCGCCAGCCCCACCCCAGGCGACAGCTTCGAATTTCAAGGAATCGACGTTGAACTTCCAGGATGCCGATGGATGGAAGGTCGCCAGCCCTCAGGACGCGATGCTCCGCGGCAACTGGTGGGAGGTGTTTCAGGAGCCGGAGCTGAACACGCTCGAAGATCAGCTGAACATCAACAACCAGAACATCAAGCAGTATTTCGAGCAGTACATGGAAGCGCGCGCGCTGATTGCCGAAGCGCGCTCGCAGTTCTGGCCGACGGTTACGCTGAACCCCTCCTGGAGCCGCTCGCGCAGTTCCGGTAACCTGACGAATTCTTCGACCGCCAACACGGGACGGGCCAGCACCATTTGGGCCGCGCCTCTTGAGGTTTCGTGGGTTCCGGACCTGTTTGGCAAGATTCGGAATGAGGTGCGCGAAGCGCAATACGCCGCGCAGGTGAGCGCTGCGGATCTGGAGAACGAGAAGCTGACCGAGCAGGCCTCGCTGGCCGAGTATTATTTCGAGATTCGCGGCCAGGATATGCTTCAGCAAATCCTGAACCAGACGGTCGATGCGGATCAGAAGGCGCTCGACGCCAACCAGGGCGCGTACGACGCGGGCACCGGAGACTACATCTCGGTAGTCGAGGCGCGGGCGACGCTGGAGTCTGCGAAGTCTTCGGCCATCAACGTGGGACTGTTGCGCGCGCAGTATGAGCACGCCATTGCCGTGCTGCTGGGCAAGGTGGCGACCGACTTTTCGATCCCCGTAAAGCCGATGAACTACACGCCGCCAGCGATCCCGACGGGCGTGCCCTCGCAGCTTGTGGAACGCCGGCCGGATGTGGCAGCCGCCGAGCGCACTCTGGCCGAAGCGAACGCCACGATCGGGATCGGCTACGGGGCGTTCTTCCCGCAGGTCACGATTGCCGCCGGTGGTGGCTTCGAGAGCTCGACGCTGAAACATCTGTTCGACTGGCCGAGCCGCTTCTGGTCGATTGGGCCCTCGGCTTCGCAGGTTATCTTCGACGGCGGGCTTTATCGCGCCCAGCTGCATCAGTATGAGGCGGCCTACAACGCGGATCTGGCTACATACCGGCAGACCTCTCTGACCGCGTTCCAGCAGGTGGAGGATGCGCTGGCCGGGACGCGGACCTACTCGCAGCAGATTCTTCGCCAGCAGGATGCGGTGAAGGCGGCGCAGGAGTTTCTCGACCTGGAAACGCAGCGCTACAATCTGGGCGTCGATCCCTACGTCGATGTGGTCACGGCGCAGACCACGCTGCTCGGCGATCGGCAGACGCTGAACACACTGCAGGTGTCGGAGATGATGTCTGCGGTCGAACTGGTGCAAGCTCTCGGGGGCGGATGGGATCGCTCACAGCTGCCGACACCGTCGCAGGTAGGCGCGAAAGTGCCGAACAGCGCTTACACGATGCAGAAATGACCGCTGCGCAAAGGCGTAAAATGGGCGAGTCGCGTTCAAAAAAGAGAATCCCTATGCGTAGTGTCCGCCAATCTGCATTCGTAGTTGCCCTCCTCATGGTTATGCCCGTGCTGGCTTTCGCGCAGGGACAGGCCGACGCCTCCCACCCTGTCCAGGGTGGTGGAATCTTTGTTCCCGGCTGGCAGGGCAAACTCGACCCGGGTGCGCAGGAGAGCGTGAACGACGCGAAGCTGGCGGAGGAGGGCGGAGCCCTGCACGTGACCACCGGTCCGGCAATCAGCTACTGGAATCCTGCGAACGTTGCAAGCGGCGACTACACAGTTTCGGCGACGTTCACTGAACCCAAATTCATGAACCTGAACACGCATCCGCATCCCTACGGAATCGTGATCGCCGGCAACGACATGGGAACGGCGCAGCAGACGGAGCTGTACTGCGCGGCCTATGGGAGCGGCAACTTCATCGTGCGCGGGTTTGGTCCGGCGCCGTTTCAGATGAATGGCCGCAGGGAGCCGAATGCCGCGATCCATAAGGCGGAGGCGCCCGGCCAACCGGTGACGCAGGCGATCGCCCTGTCAGTGAAGGGCGACAAGGTGGAATGCGCGATTAACGGGACTGTGGTGGGCAGCTATGACAAGGCGCAGTTGGTGGGCACCGGGAAACTCAAGTCGACCGATGGCGTCTATGGGATCAGGTTCGCGCACAACACGGAGGTAATCGTCACCGATCTGAAGATGACGAAACCGTAGGCATCGGGTTCCCTCCAGCAGGCGAAAGAGAGACCAGGAAATTGCCAACATCCCCAACGTTCCGGTATCCGATGCCCACCTGGCACGATCTCTGGCGAAATTGTGGCCGCATCGGCTGCACGAGTCCAGCTGGCTGAAGAACTTCTTCTGCTGGATGCGACTGCACCGCTGGGCGCAGCTCGACCTGCGTGAACAGGCACCGGGAAGGGAAGTCTGGTTCTGCCGCTGGTGCGAGACGATCAAAATCGACGGCACTTTCTACGGAGACTGAGCTGCGCGGCCTCGCCAACCATGAAGCCCGATTACCTCGGGAGAAGTCCGATTATTTGTCAATCCCCCGTTTGACCCAGCTATAAGTCCGGGTTTTTCATGACTGGCGGCGAGGCGCGGGCGTACTATTCACTCGGTCCGCAGTGGACAGACATTTTCTTAGTGGAGGCGTTCCCCCGATGCCCGCACTCAGTTTTGCGCGCTTTAGCCGCAGTCAAGTGGCCAAGACCTTTGCTTTGGCTTTCGTGTTCTTCTCATTCCTCGGCGAGAAGGCGTTTGCAGCCCCGGACTGGAGCGCGATCCAAAGCGCTCTGGGCGTTGCCGGGACGGAAATGCCCGGAAACGTGCTGCGATTCGAGCTGTATCGTCAGGACCTGACTGTGACCGTTAACGGTCAGCCGCAGACGCCCGGAGCTGTGGCGAACGGATTCATCGCATTCAAACACGCCTACGATGGCCAGATGTTCGCCGACGGCTCATTGCCGGCGCAGGAGACCGAGGTTGCCGCGCTGGAGACGGCGCTGCGCGCGAACAAGCATATTCAGATCACCGCGATCGGCAGCCACGTCATTCTGGACTCGCCGAAGCTGGTCTGGGTGGAGTTTGAAGCGCTTGGCGACGGCACGGACCTGGCCACTTCGCTGGCCTCGGCGCTTGCAACCATCCACAGTCCGCAGATCGGAGTCAATGTGATTCCGGGAACGGATAACGTCTTCGATCCCGCGACCATTCTGCCGCCCAAATTCCTCAAGCTGTTCGACGAAGGATTCGTGGAGCAGTTCGACGACATTTTCGCGTTCTATCTGCCGCGGCCGGATGCAAGTTCGATCCTGATTGGCGACGTCAGAACGGAAGCGGGACTAGGTGTGGCGCAGAGCTTCTATGTTCAGGTTCCGTTCTCAGGCGGAAGCAACATCACTCTGGACGTCGACTTCGCCCTGCGTCCGGAAGAGGTGCAGCCCGTCGAGGACACGCTGAGGGCGGGTGGCTTCGCCATCACGTCGCAGAGCAATCATTACCTGCATGACACTCCGCATCTCCAGTTCGTGCACGCCACAGCTTCGGGAGACGGGTTCACGCTGGGCGGTTCGCTCTACAGCGCGATCCAGATCATTCGGGCAGACGCGCGCCAGCACTGAGGCGACCCTCCTGAGTGAAAACGAACTCATGCACCGGCGCTACCTTTGCGCCGGGGCGTGACCCCTTCCCATCCAGGATCTCTCCCCGGGGCCGTGGATCACTCCCTGGTGCGCCGCTGGCGATGCTCTGTGGGTGCTGTTTGTCGCCGCACGGGCGTTGATAGGACAAAGAAAGGCGCAATCCAATCTCCATCGGACCCGCCACGCACCGTCCTGGTAAGTACCAGCACGGTACCGGCAGTCACCGTGGTTTGCACCCCTCAGCGGCCGCTCCGGAAACCCGAGCAAACAGGTCAGAGCTCAACAGCGAGAACAACTTCAGCCGCTACTGGGAGTGTTCCCGTCTGGAGCGGCGATGGCACGATGTCCCCCTTGTGTCCTGACCACAGTGCGCCCAGGCGGATACGGCAGAGATGCCCGCATCACTATAGTGCAGTTACTCGTAACCCCCGGTTTTGCTCACTAAAGAGTCGGCATCAAAGTTCGTTAGTTGTTGATTTTCGATGCTATAAACGACCATCGCACTCAGCAAGTTAAGACGCAAAGACGCACAAAAAGTAAAAAGAGGTCGTCTCCATGCTGCCTTATCTGTCGGTGATTCTCTCAGTTAGGAACGAGCGCAAGATGCTCCCCGGGCTGATCGATCAGCTCCTTGAGCAGAATTATCCGCCTGAGCTCTACGAGATTCTCGTCGTCGACGGCGGGTCCACCGATGGCACCGCCGATCTGGTCAGACGACGGTACAGCGATCGCCGAGTCCGCGTGCGGGTCCTCGACAACCCGAAGCGCAGCGTCTCGGCTGGACGCAATGCAGGCATCCGCGCCGCGTCCGGCGATGCCATGGTGTTTCTCTCCGGACACTGCACGATTCCGTCAAAGAACCTGCTGGCGGATACTGCGGAAATTCTGGAAACCACCGGGGCCGGATGCCTGTGCCGTCCTCAGCCGCTTCTTGCGCCTGCTGACACCCGGATGGGCGAGGCGATCGCCCGAGCCCGATCCAGCCGGCTCGGCCGCGCGCCCTGCACCGAGGAGATCGCCGGCTTCGTCGATCCGCCCTGTTCGGGTGGAACCTATCTGAAGAGCGTCTTTGAAGAAGTCGGGTTGTTTGACGAGAGCTTCGACGCCTGCGCGGGTGTTGAATTCAATGAGCGGGTGCGACAGGCAGGCATTCGCGCCTACAACGATCCGCGCCTCACCGTCTGTGAACAGCCACCGCAGAAACTGCGCGGACTGCTCCGCGAGATGTTCCGTTATGGCCGGGGAGCGAGCCATTTCATGCGCAAGCATCCGGACTGCGCCACGGTTGCGGACATCGCCCCGCTGGGCGTTGTTCTGGCGGTGCTGCTGGGCTTGTTCGCCTGGTCGCAGCTGCCGCCGATGGCCGCGGCGATTGTCACCCTGCCGCTGGCGCTGTTTCCTGGGGCAATCCTGATTGCCAGCATGCAGATCGGCGCGAGCCACGGTTTTCGTTCTGCATGGAGAGCACCCGGCGTTTTCGCGACGGTTTATTTCGGTCAGGGAATTGGTCTGCTTTATGAGTACGCGTTTCCTACCGGGTTGAGGCCCAGAAAAACCGCTCCCGTGGTGACGGTCACGCAGCCGGGCGAAGCCATGGGCGAAGCCCATCGCGCCGCCTGAGATCCGCTGGAGTTCGCGGACGATAGACTGGCGGCGTGAGACAGTATCGGAATCGGTACCGGGGGCGCATTGCCCCCTCGCCGACGGGATTGCTCCATGTGGGGCACGGCAGAACCTTCTGCACGGCATACACGCGAGCGCGTGACGCCGCCGGGGTCCTTGTTCTCAGGAACGAGGATCTCGATCCGCAGCGATCGAAAGCGGAGTTCGCCAACGCGATGCTCGAGGATTTGTACTGGCTCGGCATTCGCTGGCAGGAAGGACCGGATGTCGGTGGGACATTCGGTCCTTATTCACAAAGCGAGCGGCGCGACCAATACATCCATGTTTGGAAGGAGCTTTTGGCACGGGGATTCCTCTTTCCCTGTCGGTGCTCGCGCAGGGAACTGAGCGGGATTGCGCAGGCACCGCATGAATCTGCAGAACCGGACCGCGGAAAAGTGCGATGGGAAGGGGACGAAGGCCCGATGTATCCGGGCACATGCCGTCCTGCGGCCGGAGCGACGGACTTGTCGAGTCGGTATGAGAGCCCAGAGGGTGTGAACTGGCGGTTTCGCGTGCCGGTTGGCAGGGTGGTCTCGTTCGAAGATGGTCATTTTGGGCCGCAACGGTTTGTCGCCGGCGTGGATTTTGGTGACTTTCCGGTGTGGCGGCGCGATGACGTTCCTGCCTACCAGCTGGCCGTGGTCGCGGACGACCAGGCGATGCAGATTACCGAGGTGGTGCGGGGAGCGGACCTGCTGCTGTCGACGGCGCGGCAGATTCTGATCTATGAGGCGATGGGTTGGCCGACGCCGCAGTGGTACCACTGTCCGGTGGTGCTGGACGAGCGCGGCGAGCGGCTGGCGAAGCGGCACGATGCTCTGGCGATTCGGACGCTGCGCGCGCAGGGGCGGACGCCGGAAGAGGTGCTGGGCCGGGTTTAGCCGACGTTCGACGTGACCGAGCCAGGCCAGGGCAGCTCGGCGGTTCGATGCAGGCGCCGGCGGTCAGGCGGTCTCTTCTTCCTCGTCCTCGGTTTCCTCGATAGCCATATCGCGGAATTCGTTGGAGTCGAAAACTTCTCCGCAATCGAGGCACTCGACAAATTCAGCGTCATCTTCGCGCGCCACAACGCGTACCTTGGGGTGCTTACAGACCGTATTCATGGGGTGATCAGGGCTGTGAGAGTCGGTATGGGGCAGATTGTACCCAGGCATGCGCGTCTGTCAACTGGGTTGTTTAAGTCGTCCCGCCGCGTGCCTGGTAAACTGGAACCATGCCTGGAACGGAACGAGTTTCGCCTGCCGATGTCCGGCGCGTGGCCGAGCTCAGCAATCTGGAGCTGACCGCAGACGAGGAATCTCGCATGCGGCGCGACCTGAATGCCATCCTGGATTATGTCGCTCAGCTGGGAGAACTCGACACCGCGCAGGTGGAGCCTATGGCGCAGGTTTCGGAGGTCCTCGCGTCGCCGGGCGATGCATCTTCGGAGAAGGTTTCGGTTCTGCGCGACGACGAAGTCCGGCCGTGTCTCAACCGGGAGCAGGTAATGGCGTCTGCGCCGGAGACGGATGGGGTGTTTTTCAAGGTCCCGAAGGTGATTGAGCGATGAGCACCACGGCTACGGCAGCTTCGATAGACGGCATCCGTGAGGCCATTCAGAAGGGCGAGACCACGGCGGCCGCAGTTACGGAGATCTATGGATCGCGCATTGCCGGCGAGGACCCGCGCATTCACGCTTTCCTCTCAGTGGACCGCGAATACGCGCTGGCCCAGGCGGCTCGCATCGATCGCATAGCCGCGAAAGGCGAACCACTGCCGAAGCTCGCCGGGGTGCCGTTCGGGATCAAGGACGTGCTGACTCTGGAAGGATTCGCAGCCACGGCGGGCTCGAAGATTCTGGAAGGCTATCGGGCGCCTTATACAGCAACGGCGGTGCGCAGGCTCGCGGCTGCGGGGGCGGTTTTCCTGGGGAAGCTCAACTGCGACGAATTTGCGATGGGTTCCTCGAATGAGAACTCCGCGTATGGGCCGGTCTACAATCCCCATGCACTCGATCGGGTTCCCGGCGGCTCCAGCGGAGGCTCGGCGGCTGCGGTTGCCGCGGGGATGGCGGTCGCGACGCTGGGTACCGATACCGGCGGATCGATCCGCCAGCCAGCATCGTTCTGTGGCGTGGTCGGCGTACTCCCTACCTATGGAAGGGTTTCGCGCTACGGGCTGATTGCCTTTGCATCGTCGCTGGATCGTATCGGTCCCCTGGCTGCGAATGTGCGTGATGCCGCTACCGTGCTGGGCGTGATTGCCGGACACGACGTGATGGACGCAACTTCGTCGCCGCTCCCGGTTCCGGACTACACGGCGGCTTTGGATCGCAGCGTAAAGGGAATGAAGCTGGGCGTGCCCGCGGAGTACTTTGCCGAGGGGCTCGACGACGAAGTCCGTGCCGCGATCGAGGCAGGGATTGAGAAGCTGCGCGCTGCGGGCGCAGAGATTCGGCCGATTTCGCTGCCCCACACGCGCTATGCGATCCCGACGTATTACGTGATCGCGACGGCGGAGGCCAGCTCCAACCTGGCGCGGTTCGATGGCGTGCGGTATGGCCTGCGCGCGCCGCAATCCGACACGCTGGCCGCGATGTATCGGCGCACGCGTGACCTCGGGTTTGGCGCCGAGGTGAAGCGCCGCATCCTTCTCGGGACTTATGTGCTGAGCCACGGCTACTACGACGCCTACTACCGCAAGGCGCAGCAGGTCCGGCGGCTACTCACGGAAGATTTTCTCCGGGCGTTTCGTGAAGTGGACGCAATTCTCACGCCGACGGCGCCCACGCCGGCGTTCAAAATCGGGGAAAAGTCGGACGATCCGGTGGCTATGTATCTGGCCGATATCTACACCGTGACCGCGAGCCTGGCGGGGATCTGCGGCGTGTCGGCTCCGTGCGGGAAGTCGCGCGCGGGGCTGCCGATCGGCATGCAGATCCTCGGCAGGCACTTCGATGAGGCAACGATTTTCCGCGTCGGACAGGCGGTGGAGAGTCTGTGAGCGAAGGCACAGAACGCACCACGGCGCCAGCCTCAGGTTCAGACGTCGCACCCGAGGTGTCTGCAACCCGTCCGCAAAGCCTCAGTCGATGGATTGTCCTTGGGCCGCAGGGGCTGCGGGCAGGATGGTCGATCCTGATCTTCGCGGCTCTCTGCGCGATTCTGATTATCGGCGCGCAGATTTTTGTCGGCCCCCTGCTGCACGTGAATCTAAACACACCCATCGGACCGTTGAAAGGGTTGGCGATGGAGCTTTGCCAGTTCGTCCCAGTGGTTATCGCCACTTGGGTGATGGCGCGCCTGGAGCGACGTCCGCTGCTCTCCTATGGCTACCAGGGACCGGCGCGCACCGTTCGCTTCATCTCCGGCATCGTGTGGGGCTTCATCGCCATCACCGCTCTGGTTCTGGTTCTGCACCACTTCGGCTTCCTGGCGCTGCAGGGGCGCGCTCTCCATGGCGGAGCGGCTCTGAGATACGCAGGGTTGTGGGGCGTTGTTTTCGTTTGTGTTGGCTTCACCGAGGAGTCCCTGTTTCGCGGGTATGCGCAGTTCACCATCACCCGCGGCATCGGCTTCTGGTGGGGGATGATTCTGTTCGCGTTGCTCTTCGGGCTCATGCACCGGACCAATCCGGGCGAGTCGCCGGTCGGGCTGGCCTCTGTGGTGGGCGCGGGCCTCATTTTCTGCCTGAGCCTCTGGTTTACTGGTTCGCTGTGGTGGGCGGTCGGCTTTCATGCCGCCTGGGACTGGGGACAATCGTATTTCTACGGTACGGCCGACAGCGGGATGCTGGCGCAGGGGCACCTGTTCCGGGAGCACCCCATGGGCAGCGCGCTGTGGAGCGGCGGAACGACCGGTCCCGAGGGCAGCGTCCTGGTTTTGCCGTTTCTACTCGTTGTCGGTCTGTTGATGGCGCTGTGGTGGGGACGGCGTGGCAAGTCGCCGTTTGTGGGAAGTGCGTGGACGCCGGGGCGGATGCAGGCGCCGGATTCCGGGGGAAGACCTCGATTGACTACGGCCCGCTGAATCAGATCAGCCGCTGCTCCAGAGGCACATACTTCACCGGGTATTCCGGCCCGGTGTACTCTGCGCGGGGGCGGATGAGGCGGTTGTCGTCGAGCTGCTCGATCACGTGCGCGGTCCATCCCGCGATGCGGCTCACGGCGAAGATGGGCGTGAAGAGGTCGAGGTCGATGCCGAGCGTGGTGTACGTGGACGCCGAATAGAAATCCACATTGGCGTTGAGCTTCTTTTCCACCTTCACGAACTCCTCGATGCGCCGGGACATGTCGAACCACTTTGTATTGCCGGAGTCGCGGCTGAGCTTCTCGGACATCTTGCGCAGGTGCGTGGCGCGTGGGTCTTCGGTGCGGTAGACGCGATGCCCGAAGCCGAAGACTTTTTTCTTCTGCGCCAGCAGCGCTTTCACGTACTCGACGGGATCGCCGCCCGACTTGCCGATTTCGAAGAGCATCTTCATGACGGCTTCGTTGGCGCCGCCGTGGAGCGGGCCTTTGAGCGCGCCAATGGCGCCAGTGATAGCCGAGTGCATGTCCGCCATGGTGCCGGCGATAACCCGCGCCGCGAAGGTGGATGCATTCAGTTCATGATCGGCGTGGAGGATCAGGGCCATGTCGAATGCGCCGGTGGCAGCGGGGATGGGCTTCGTGCCGTGCAGCATCCAGAGAAAGTTGGCCGCGTGGGTGAGCGAGGGATCGGGGTTGACGACCGGCTTGCCTTTGCGAATGCGATCGAAGGCCGCGACCAGCATGGGCAGCTGCGCGGTCAGCGCGAACGATTTTCGGACGTTCGAATCATGATCGACAGCGCTTTCGTCAGGATCGTAAAAGCTCAGCGCGGAAACCGCGGTGCGCAGTACCTCCATGGGCGTTGCTGTCTTCGGCACAGAACGGAAGAGATCGTAGATTTCCGCAGGAAGGCGCCGGGCTTCGGTCAATCTGATGGTGAACTCCTGGAGTTGCGAGCGGCTGGGCAGATGGCCATGCCACAGTAGGTAGGTCGTCTCCTCGAAGGTGGATTGTTCCGCCAGCTCGTGAATGTCGATGCCGCGATACGCCAGCACTCCCGCATATCCATCGATCCAGCAGATGCCGGAGTTCGCCGCTACCACGCCTTCAAGTCCCTTGACCACCGTCGCCGTTGCCATGTGCTGCCTTCTCCTCCGCCCGGAGATGTGCTGTTGAACGGAATGCCGCGATGCAGGGGGCGCCCGGTTCCCGCGGCTCCCGGCGCGTCGAACAGAACGCCAGGAATCCTTTTTATAGCTTACGCGATGATCGCCTGTCATTTGGCGCGGTTCGTCGCCGCGCCGTCGATTCTCTGCACCTGACCGAGGGGCTGCGGAGGCTCCGGGGATAGCCGCCGGACGGTCAGGACGAGGCCGGCGACAGGGCGAACCGTCCGCAGCGGAACGGCGACAAATCGATCTCCGGCTGACGGCCCGTCATCCACTGGCTGAGCACGCGCCCGGTGCCAGGACCGAGCAGGATTCCATTCCTGAAGTGCCCCGTGGCGACCCAGCAGTTCTCACTGGTCCGGTCGATGATGGGCAGACCGTCTTCCGATCCGGGGCGGAATCCGACCCAGGTTTCGGCAATGTTGGCTTCGCGCAACGGTGACCACAGGACCATGGCTCGGGAGAACAGTTCCTGAATACGCAGCGGATCGACGGTGCGGTCAAAGCCGACGTCCTCCACGGTGGACCCAATGGTGTAGCGGATCCCGCCCCGAGGGACGACATAGACGCTAGGCGATCGCAGGACACAGTGCATCTGCACCTCACCGGGCAACTCCGCGGTGAGCAGGTGGCCCTTGCGCGGGACTACGGGCAGTGCATGATCCAGTATGGGCGCCCACGCTCCAGTGGCGTTGAGGAAGGCGCCAGCGGAAAAAGTACCGGCCGCTGTGACGAGTTCCACGTCGGATTTTCCGCCGCGAACACTCTGAACCGCTGTCCGCTCGCGCAATTCGATGCCTGCGGACCGTGCCGCGGCGGGCAAGGACTCCGCGAGGTCCCATGCGTCGAAGCTTCGCTCCTCCAGAAGCAGGAACGAGCAGCCGCCGGTGTTGGTGCCAGGCGCGAGCGCCTGCAGTTCTGTTGCGGTGAGCGCTTTTGCTCCTGGCGGCAAATGATGCACGCCCTGCACCGTGCGGGTGGTCCGGACGGGAGTGCTTTTGCCGGAGAGGCTCTCGACGTGCGCGAGAAATTCGGAATAGAGCGTGAGACTGAGGCAGGAAAGTTCTCGCAACTCCGCGGGATTCTCCGGATCGCCGGCGGCCAGCATCCCCGCCGCTGCCCGCGACGCCTCCGACATCGCTTCGCTCTGATCGAATACCGTTACGCTGCAGCCTGCGGCCATGAGTTCGAGGGCCGTCGTCAGTCCGATGATGCCTGCACCCGCGATCGCGACATCTGCACAGTTCATGGTTCCATTTTAGTTTGTGCAAAACCCGCGCGAACAATGAGTGGCTCGTTGGTACCGCGGATATTCGAGTACCGATGAGCGTAACTTTCGTGCGGCATTGCGCGAAGGCGCGTCATTATTGGCGATTTACAACGTGCGCGTTGCGCAGACAGAAATCGATGCAAATAATTTGAGGGAAGAATATTCCTGCGTTGCGCGCATTTTTACCGAGCGCCGTCGCACGGCTTACGCACTCGAATTGTGGAAATTCTCCAGGCACACTCGAACGAAGTGCGCGCAGCTCGCGGTCATTCGCAAACCAACATGGAGGTAATCGAGACGAAGCCGAAGATGGACATCGACGTGCACACGCGACGGCTAAAATCTCGCAGGACTGGCAACAGCTCTGAGCAGATTCGACAACGGTGTCATCCGCGACGCGGTTTCCTGCGTGTGATTCCTGTTGAGATTCAGGCCTTCCACCCCCCTAAGAAGCGCAAAACTCGAAGTGTGCCCCACCGCGGGAACGATTATTTGAGGTGAGGTAGATGTACCCGATGCGTATCTCGTCCGAGTCTGGATCGGACGTTGGCGGTGGTCGTGTGCGCGATCGCCGATTCAGGACGGGTCAGTCGCTGCTGCGCTCTCGGCGCGGCAGATCCCGGCGCTTCCTCCTGTACTTCGGGCTCGTCGTTGGGGTCTGCGTACTGCTGGCGTTTGTCGGTTGCGGGTCGAACACGCCGATCGGTGAGCTCACACCCACGGAGAGCACGTTCAGTTTTGGCGCTGTGTCGTTGGGGCAAACCAGCAGTGCGACCGTGTCGTTCCTGAATACCGGCGCGGTCGCAGTCCAGATCACGCAGGTCAACATCACCGGCCAGCCCTTCAAACTGACGAGCCCCGTCAGCTTGCCGGTCACGGTGGCCGCGGGATCCACCTATAACGTCCAGGTGCAGTTCAAACCTTCCAGCGCTGGCGCAGCAGCGGGCCAGGTGACTTTGACCAGCAACGTGAACGCGGGTGGGTTGCCGACGGCCACTCTGAGCGGGCTGGGCGTGCAGACGGCGACCTCACCGTCGGCTACGGCGAGTGTGCTGAGCGGGGTTTCCTGCAACAATTCCACGATGATCGGAGCGGGAACGGACAACTGTTTCGTTGCCCTGAACGGACCGGCGGGGAGTGATGGATTGACCGTCGATCTGAGCAGCAGCAATCCAGCAGTTACGGTCCCGGGTACAGTCACGATTCCGGCAAATACCACCGGCGTCGGATTTGCGGCGAAGGTGGCAGCAGTCAACTCGTCGCAGAGCGACGTGCTGACAGCAACGGAAGGCGGCGTGTCGGAGGCGTTCGCTCTGCAGCTGGATGCGGCCCAGCGCATCCTCAGCGCCAGCGCGGTCAATGTGTCGTTCGGCTATGTTGCGATGAATTCGCCGGCGATCCAGTCCGTTATTCTCACCTCTTCGGGGACTGAACCGGTAACCATCGCCTCGACCTCGCTGACCGGCAGCGGGTTCAGCATCGCGGGACTGGCGGCCCCGGTCAGCCTGAATCCGGAGCAGGTTATCGTCCTGAACGTTGAATTCGACCCAACCAGTGCGGGAAGCGCGACCGGGAAGCTCACGATCAACACGAACGACTCGTCAGGGGGAGCGATTGTAATCAATCTCAGCGGGAATGGGGCAGCAGATGGCACGGGCGCAGGCTCTGGAGGGAGTGGGTCCGGCAGTGGTGGCTCCGGCGGTGGCTCGGGCCCGGTGCCAACACCTGCCCTGAGCGCGTTTTCCTGCAGCAACGCGTCGATGACCGGCGCGGGAGCGGATAACTGCACTGTAACCCTGACCGGTGCTGCGCCTGCAGGAGGCGTTGCCGTGACGCTGGCCAGCAGCAACCCTGTGGTGACCGTTCCCGCAACCGTGACGATTCCGGCCGGGGCTGTCAGCGCCGGATTTGTCGCTTCGGCATCCGCGGTCACTTCCGCGCAGACAGCGACCCTGACTGCTACCTTTGGCGGCGCTTCCCAGTCCCTCTCTCTGCAGCTGAATGCGGCGGGCGCATTTCTCAGCGTCAACGCGACCAGCATGACGTTCGGCAGCGTATCGCTGAATACCCAATCCGCGCAGACGTTAACTCTGACGTCAACGGGTACGGAGGCGGTTACTATAAGCGGGGCAACGCTGAACGGAACCGGGTTCACGCTGTCCGGGATTACGTTCCCGGTTACCCTCAACCCGGGACAATCCGTGTCGTTAGAGCTCGTATTCATCCCGACCGTGGTGGGGGTAGCGTCGGGGCAGCTGACCCTCGCCACAAACGCCACGACCAGCGGTTCTGCGGTGGTCACCCTGACCGGAACCGGTGCCACTGCCTATTCCGTCGATTTAGCCTGGGATGCTCCGGTCACTTCCGTGGATCCGGTGGAAGGATACAACGTGTATCGTTCCGCGAGCGGCGCCTCCGCATACTCGCTGTTGAATACGGGCGTCAATCTCACCGCCGCCTTTACCGATAGCACGGTGCAAGGCGGCAACGCCTACGACTACGTTGTGACGAGCGTCGACAGCTCCGGAGTCGAAAGCGCTCCTTCGAACACTCTTGCGATAACGATTCCTTAACCAGATACCTTTGCCATGAGCCTCCACGAACCTGAATTGTCGGCCGCAGTCAGCAAGGCACAGAGACCGTGCGGTAGCGCGCGCCTGGATTCCGGGTTCCTGTCGGAGCTGTGGATATCCCGATTATTTCCACCTCGACTTCATGCTGTTGCAAACTTTCCCCGCGATATAATCACTCTCGGGTCGGCTGCGTCAGCGAGCAATCCGTCCGAGAATCGCAATACACCATACATTCTGATTCGAAGCGGGTATGCGGGCTCCATCGCCTGGAGCCGCCGAATACCCACGGTCAACGTCTTGCGAGGCATGGCTCCGGCATTCCCGGAGCTGTTCCGGATCCGGACCACCAGGCCCGGCATGGATATCCACAATGGTTTCTTTGCCTAACAGCTTTCCGTCGCCGATCCGCATTCTGATCGCTGACGACCATCCGCTCTTCCGGGATGGCCTTCGCCGATTGCTGCAGGCGGAACCCGGTTTTGAGGTGGTTGGAGAAGCTTCGGATGGAGACGTGCTCGTCGACCTGGCACGCAAGACCAGACCGGACATTCTTCTGCTCGATCTCTCGATGCCGCGCCAGGATGGAATGGAAGTACTGCGGGAGCTTTCTCTTTCGAAGATCCCGGTGCGAACGCTGTTGCTGACCGCGTCCATCGAAAAAGCGCAGATCGTGCAGGCGCTGAAACTGGGAGCCTACGGGGTGATCATGAAGGAGGCGACCACCCAGCGGCTATTCGACAGCATTCAGTGCGTGATGGCCGGACAATATTGGATAGGCCGCGAGAGCGTAAGCGACCTGGTCAGGGCACTGCGCAGTGTCGCGCCCACTGAGAACGGCGTGCGTGGCAAGGATTACGGGCTCACCACTCGGGAACTCGAGATCGTGACCCTGGTTGTCGCCGGATATTCAAACCCCGACATCGCCCAGAGATGCTCGATCAGTGAGCAGACGGTGAAGCACCATATCAGCAACATTTTTGACAAGCTCGGCGTCTCCAACCGGCTTGAGCTCGCCCTCTTCGCTGTCAATCACCGGCTGACCGCGGTCGCATCGTGACGCGAAATCCACAGGGCGGTTGAAATTCTCTCCCTCGGAGAGAAACGGCACGCGCTGGCGCAACACCACTGGGAAGGCCCGTCCTGCGCGGGTTCGGAACCTCAGTAACACACAATGGTTCTAGAAAACTAGCACTATGCAGTCATATGACGATAGTACTGTCGGGCCATTGCTGCCACCTGGGAACTGGCCTAACCTAAAGCTCGCAAGTCGGGTTGGCGAGTTTATGTGTGGGTGCAGTGCCAGGAGAAGGGATGGATCCGGAACCGATCTTGAGCGCGGCGAACACGGAAATCTCCCGGGCCCGGCGATATGAGATTGGGACGATTATCCGGTATCGGGCACGAGGAGAGCGAGAGTGGCATGAGGGGCAGACTGAGAACATCAGCATCTCCGGCGTGCTGATTCGCAGCGAGCGCTCCCTGGATCCCAAAACCGCAATTGAAATGAGGTTCTTTCTTCCTGTTGAACTGGACGGCGAGTGCGCCGCTGAAGTCTTCTGCCGAGGGTTCGTCATCAGGTCATCGAAATGCAGAATCCCGGTCGGTACTTTCACTATCGCTGCCAAGATTATGCATTCGCGGTTTCTTCGCCAGATGGGCAGCAGAGACTACGTAGCCAAAGATTCAATGAATGGCAATCGACGGTTGGCGCTTTGATCAATTTCTCCTGTTAAATCCCGGCGATGCAGGCGACAGGACGCCCCGAGTTTTACCGCTCGGCGCCGGATGCTCGAAGTTTGAGCCTGGTTGTGGAAAATGGGCCAATGTAGCCCACAGGGCGGAGCTACGGGCTGAAGTCAAAAACTGGACACGGAGCACGCAGGCAGAATGACGGCCCCCACCATCATCGAACGCGACGGCAAGATCCTGATGGTGAAAGATTGTCCGAAGCACGGCCACTTCGAAGACGTGATGTCGATCGACACCGAATTCTCCAAGCACTTGGAAGACGTCTTCCCCGGCCGCGACATAGCAGCCCACAACGACGAGAAGCTCCACCATCACGGTTCTTCGACTGTGAAATATGGACGCGGCTCGGTCCTGACCATCGATCTAACCAACCGCTGCAACATGATGT
>PMAD01000219.1:2953-3162 GCA_003152415.1 Acidobacterium sp. | reverse complement strand
TGCGCCGGCTCCAGCCCGTGCTCACCAAACGCGGGCACCGGAAATTCACTTGGCAAACCCTTCTGCAGAAACCGCGGCCGATCCGGCCCCCGCAACGCCTGCTCGTCAATCTTTTTCTGCAGCGTTATGAAGGCGTGCATCAGCGCCTCGGGACGCGGCGGGCACCCAGGAATATGCACGTCGACGGGAATATAGCGGTCGATCCCCCG
>PMAD01000219.1:0-2928 GCA_003152415.1 Acidobacterium sp. | reverse complement strand
CGGAACACCTCCGCCCCAAACCGCGCCAGGTCGTAGCGCGCCATGGTCGTCGCGATCATCTCGATCGCGCAGCACGCCAGCCCAAACGTCAGCGGCCACACGGAGTTCTTCCGCCCCCAGTTGTAAATCTCCTCGAGCGTGGTCGTGAAGATCCCGTTCTTGCTCAGCTCGATCTTGAGTTCTTTAAGGTCCTGTTCCATCTCTTCATCCCAGCCTGTAGCCTGTAGCCCGTAGCCCGTAGCCCGTAGCCTGTTAACGCCCGATTCTCGGCTACCGGCTACAGGCCACCGGCTACCGGCTGCTTTCTCACGCCCACGTCAGCACGCCCTTCTGGCACGCCCACACCAGTCCTTCCACCAGCAGCAGCAGAAACACCAGCATGGCGATGCAAGCCCCCACCGCCAGCCCCGTAAACGCCACCGCAAACGGCAGCAAAAACACCGCCTCCACATCGAAAACCAGAAAAACAATGGCGTACAGATAATAGGACGCGCCAAACTGGATCCAGGCATCCCCAGTCGACTCGAGGCCGCACTCGTACGTGGCATTCTTCTCGCGGCCCGGCTTGTTCGGCGAGTAAATCCGCGCCCACAGCCACGCCAGCGCCAACGGCGTAAATCCAAACGCAACCCCACCAATCAAAAGCCCCACCACCGTCAGCCAGGGATGTTCCGCATTCCCACTCATCCGTCCACCCTCCGGCCCACAGCTCTGACTCCTGAGACTCTATGCGTGCCGCTCAACCTCTCTCCGTGACCCCAATCACAATGCCGCCCAGCAGTTGCCTTCGGCGCCTCGCTAACCGGCTCTTCGCTGGCCGCTTTTCGCTACAGGCTACCGGCTACAGGCTACTGGCTGCCTCTCTCCCATCCTCGCACAGTTGTGTTCCCTGTCACAGCCGGGCCTCCGGCCCCAGGCGCAGACTTTTCCTGTAGTGGTTTGCGGCGATTTCGCACTCGTCCGCGCCCAACCCCAGTGAGGAGAACCATGACCGCACCTGCCAAAACCGCAATCTTCGACGGCAACGAAGCAGCCGCCTCCGTGGCCTACCGCTTCTCCGAAGTGGTTGCAATCTATCCCATTACGCCCTCCTCCACCATGGCCGAATTCGCCGATCAGTGGGCTTCGGAAGGCAAGCGCAACATCTGGGGCTCGGTTCCGGTCGTCGCCGAGATGCAAAGCGAGGGCGGCGCTGCCGGCGCCATGCATGGAGCCCTCCAGGGCGGCGCATTTGCCACCACGTTCACCGCCTCCCAGGGCCTGCTGCTCATGATCCCCAACATGTACAAGATCGCAGGCGAGCTCACCCCCTCCGTGATGCACGTGACCGCGCGCTCTATCGCCACGCATGCGCTGTCGATCTTCGGCGATCACTCCGACGTCATGGGCTGCCGCCAGACCGGCTATGCAATGCTTTCCTCGAACTCTGTGCAGGAAGCTGCTGATTTTGCGACCATTGCCCACCTCTCTACGCTTGAAGCCCGCATCCCCTTCATGCACTTCTTCGATGGCTTCCGCACCTCCCACGAGATCAACAAAGTCCTCCCCATCGCCGACGAAACCATCCTCGCCCTCCTCGACGAAAAGGCCGTCCGCTCCCATCGCCTGCGCTCGCTCTCCCCCGACCGCCCCGTCCTCCGCGGATCGGCACAGAACCCCGACGTCTTCTTCCAGGCCCGCGAAGCCTGCAACCCCTACTACCTCGCCTGCCCGGTCATCGTGCAGGACGTGATGGACCGCTTTGCCGCCGAGACCGGCCGCAGTTACCGGCTCTTCGACTACTACGGCGCGCCCGACGCCGACCGCGTCATCATCCTCATGGGCTCCGCCTCCGGCGCAGTCGAGGAGGCCATTGACGCACTGAATGCTCGCGGCGAAAAGCTGGGCCTGCTCAAAGTTCGCCTCTATCGGCCCTTCGCCACCGAAGCCTTCCTCACAGCTCTCCCCGAAACCGTCCGCAAAATCGCCGTTCTCGACCGTACCAAAGAGCCGGGCTCCGTCGGCGAGCCGCTCTACCAGGATGTCGTCACCGTCATCTCTGAAGCACTCTCCAACGGGCGCGTCCCGCTGTCGCAGTTCCCGGTCATCGTCGGCGGCCGTTACGGCCTCTCTTCCAAGGAATTCACGCCCGCCATGGCCAGGGGCGTCTTCGACGAGCTGGCCAAGCCGCATCCGAAGAACCACTTCACCATGGGCATCGACGACGATGTCACCCACTCCAGCCTCAAGTGGGACGAGACCTTCTCCACCGAAAGCCCGCGCACCGTCCGCGCCCTCTTCTACGGCCTCGGCTCTGACGGCACCGTCGGTGCGAACAAGAACTCCATCAAGATCATCGGCTCGGAGACGCCGAACTACGCCCAGGGCTACTTCGTCTACGACTCCAAGAAGTCCGGCTCGCTCACGACCTCGCACCTGCGCTTCGGGCCTGAGCCCATTCGCTCCACCTACCTCATCTCGCGCGCGAATTTCATCGCCTGCCATCAGTTTGAGTTCCTCGAGAAGACCGACGTCCTCGCCGCTGCTGAGCCAGGCGCCACCTTCCTGCTCAACAGCCCTTACGGCCCCGACGATGTGTGGCAGCATCTGCCCCGCACCATTCAGAAAACCATCATCGAGAAAAAGCTCCGCCTCTTCGTCATCGACGGCTTTACCGTCGCCCGCGAAAACGGCATGGGCACCCGCATCAACACCGTCATGCAGACCTGCTTCTTCGCCATCAGCGGTGTTCTGCCCCGCGANNGTTCGCGACGTCCTCGGCGCCATGGCTGCCGGCCACGGCGATCTGCTCCCCGTCAGCGCGCTGCCTCCGGGCGGCACCTTCCCCACCGCAACCGCCAAGTGGGAGAAGCGCAACATCGCTCAGTTCATTCCCGTCTGGGACCAGGATCTCTGCATCCAGTGCGGCAAATGCGTCATGGTTTGCCC
>PMAD01000297.1 GCA_003152415.1 Acidobacterium sp. | reverse complement strand
GGCTGCGCAAGCTGATTCGTTCGACGTACATCGATTCCAGGGGCCTGCGTGAGCTGGGGTATACCTGGAAATACGACCTGGACGACGCTTTTCGCGACTGGCAACGGGATCTGCCGGCGGACTTTTCCCGGTAAGGCCCGTCACAACCGCAACTGGAATGGAACCAACCTCTGATTTACCCTTGAAGCACCAGAATGCTTGCTGAAGAGATCTGCCATCGAAGATTCGCCGGTCGCTGTTGGAGCAACATCCACCTCGCCCGAGCCTGGCGAAAGCAGATTGCGAACACAAGAGGATCCATCATTTGAAGAAGGCCCTCATCACAGGCGTCACCGGTCAGGACGGCGCATATCTTGCGGAGTTCCTGCTCAGAAAAGGCTATGAAGTCCACGGGATCAAGAGACGCAGTTCGCTCTTCAATACGGATCGCATCGACCATCTGTATGAGGATCCCCATCTGGAGGGCAGGCGTCTGATTCTCCACTACGGAGACATGACGGACGCGAGCGCCCTGATCTCGGTAGTGCAAAAGGTGCAGCCGGATGAGCTTTATAACCTGGCGGCGCAGAGTCATGTGAAGGTCTCTTTCGAAGAGCCGGAATACACGGCCAATTCCGATGCTCTGGGTCCGCTGCGGCTGCTGGAAGCCATCCGGATTCTCAAACTCGAGAATCAGACCAGGTTCTACCAGGCATCGACTTCGGAAATGTATGGGCTGGTGCGCGAAACGCCACAGACGGAAACAACGCCCTTTTATCCGCGCTCACCGTATGCGGTGGCGAAGCTCTACGCGTACTGGATCACGGTCAACTACCGCGAAGCCTATGGGATTTATGCCTGCAATGGGATCCTGTTCAACCACGAGTCGCCACAGCGGGGAGAGACGTTTGTGACTCGCAAAATCACGCGCGGGCTGGCTCGCATCAAGGCGGGGCTGCAGGGCTGCCTGTATATGGGAAATCTCGACGCCAGGCGTGACTGGGGGCATGCGCGGGATTACGTGGAGATGCAGTGGCTGATGCTGCAGCAGGAGGAGCCCAGGGACTACGTGATCGCGAGCGGCGAACAGCACAGTGTGCGGGAGTTTATCAATCTGAGCGCCCAATTCCTCGACATGAAGCTGTCCTGGCAGGGCAGCGGAGTCGACGAGAAGGCTTGTGACGCAAAGGGCAACATTATCGTCGCGGTCGACCCCAGATACTTTCGGCCTACCGAAGTGGACGCCCTGCTCGGAGATGCCAGCCGGGCGCAAAAGGAATTGGGCTGGACGCCGCGTACCACCTTCGTCGAGCTGGTCAGGGAAATGGTCACCGAAGACGACGCCATCGCCACGAAGGACGCCTTGGTCCGTAAGCACGGCTACCCCACTTTCAACTATCACGAGGCGTGATCGATGGAGCCGAGAAGCAGGATTTACGTGGCGGGCCACCGGGGACTGGTGGGCGGCGCGATCAGGCGTGAACTGGAGCGGCAGGGTTATTCGAATCTGTTGCTGAGGACCCGTTCGGAGTTGAATCTGCGGGACGCAAACGCGGTGCGGCGGTTCTTCGAGACGGAGCGCCCTGAATATGTATTTCTCGCTGCGGCGAAGGTCGGAGGGATCGCGGCCAACGACAGGTATCCTGCTGACTTCCTGCATGAAAATCTGCAGATTCAGCTGAATGTCATTGACAGTGCCTGCGCCAGCCGAGTTGAGCGGCTGCTGTTTCTCGGGTCGACGTGCATCTATCCGAAACTCTGCCCGCAGCCGATTCGCGAAGAGTATCTGCTCACCGGCCCGCTGGAGCCCACCAACAGGGCCTATGCGGTGGCCAAGATCGCGGGAATCGAAATGTGCTGGTCCTGCAACCGCCAGCACGGAACCCGTTTTCTTGCCGCGATGCCCACCAATCTCTACGGGCCGGGCGATAACTTCGATCCCGAGACTTCGCATATGCTGCCCGCGCTGATCCGCAAAGCGGCAGAGGCAAAGCTGACCGGCGAGCTGGCTCTCACCGTGTGGGGTACGGGCAGACCGCGGCGGGAACTGCTGTACAGCGACGACCTGGCTGAAGCCTGCGTCTTTCTGATGAACCTGCCGGAAGAGAAATTCTTGTCGCTGTTGAAGAAGGACGAGCCGCCCATCATCAACATTGGCTCGGGCGAAGACTTGAGCGTCCGCGAGATTGCGGAGTTGGTGTGCCGGGTCGTGGGATATTCAGGCGCGCTGGAATTCGACACGAAGCGTCCCGACGGTACGCCGCGCAAGGTGACCGACGTGAGCCGGATCAACGCGCTGGGCTGGCGGGCTACGACCGGCCTTGAAGAGGGAATTCGGCGGACTTACGAGTCTGTGATGGATCAGTTCGCGAAGGCGACCGTATAAGCACCCAGGCGGGTCGCAGATGTCAGACCAGAGGGACCCCGAAATGACACAGTCGAACGGGCGCACGCCCAGGATTCTGCTTCTGGCGGGCTTACTGATCGCCGCAACCCTGCATGCGCAGCCGCAAAGCGCCGCGCGGCGCGTTTTCGATCTGACCAACCAGGATCGCCAGCAGCACGGGCTCCCCGCTCTCCGTTGGGACGCTGCGCTCGCAACCGCTGCGCAGGCGCACGCAGAACGCATGACGCGTGAACCGGCGCTCTCCCATCAATACCCCGGCGAACCGGAGCTGATGGCGCGGGCTGGCTCGGCGGGCGCACATTTTCAGGCCATCGCGGAGAATATCGCGACGGGCCCGAGCCCGCAGTCCATCGAGCAAGAGTGGATGCACTCGACGGCGCATCGCACCAACATCCTTGACCCCAGGATGAACGCCATCGGTATCGCCGTAGCGGAGCGTGGCGGATCCTTGTATGCCGTCGAAGACTTCGACCAATCATCCGAAGTCCTCACGGCCGAACAGGTCGAGCAGCGCGTCCAGGAGTTGTTGCGGGCACAGAACGTCGATCCTTCCGCCCCAGCCGGACCGGCGGAGCAGGCCTGTGCGATGGGTCATGGAATTCCGCAGGGTTCGAATGCCCGCTCGATCATCCGATTCGAGACGCCCGATCTGACCCAACTGCCGGCCCAGGTGGCGCAGCAGATTCGCGGAGGCGACTTCAGAAAGGCAGCCGTGGGGGCTTGCGCACCACAGCCCGGACAGGCAAACTTCACAACCTATCGCGTCGCAGTTTTGTTTTATTGAGGGCGCCGACTATTCCGTGCCTTCGCCAGGCTTCGTCGGCTCCATCTGCAGCGCATTGTTGAAGCGGTTGAAGTAGTTGAAGAGGCCGATGGCCGCCATCAGCTCAACAATCTCCCCTTCGTCGAAATGCTCGCGCAGAGCCTCGAAGTCCTCATCGGGGATGTGATTCGCATCGAGCGTCATCTGCTCCGCTAAGCGCAGCGCGGCCTTTTCCGCTGCGGTGAAGTCGTCGCGGTCTGCGAAGTGGTCGAGTTGTTCGAGCTGCTCGCGCGCCCAACCCAGCCTTAGCGCAATCTGCGTGTGCGAGCCAAGGCAATATTCGCAGCGATTCAGCTGTGAAGTGCGCACGATCACCAGCTCTTTGAGCCGCAGCGGAACCGTCCCGGTGTGCAGGATGGCTTCGAAGTGCGCGATCATCGTCTCGAAGATCTCCGGCCGATGCGCCACGGTGCGGAACATGTTGGGCACGTTGCCGCGCGTCCGCATGTAGCGCTCGTAGATTTCGGCGACGGCTGGCGTGGCCTGGGCGCGTGGAACCCGCGAAAGGCGCGGAGCAGTTTTCAGCATGACTTTCTCCTGATAGTAACCAGCGTAACGCAGGATGCGGGGCTCAAGAGCTGTTGTGCCTTTGATATAATTTTGGCAGACAAATTACGCGTCCACACTCCTCAGTAGCTCAATGGCAGAGCATTCGGCTGTTAACCGAAGGGTTGTAGGTTCGAGTCCTACCTGAGGAGCCAAATTGTCTTTGCCGCCCGCCGCATCCCCCGACACTCCAGCTTCCAGTTCTCTTCCCGAGCCGGGTTTTGCTTTCGATGCTGCGCCCGTCAGCGTGCGCGTAGCCCCCGCTTTTGCCTCTCGATTTCCGCAAAACCTCGAAATGTGGAAAATTTGTCAAGCTTTCCGCACACAGTACAAAAGTTTTGTCCAACATTCCACATCGCTTCCATCCTTATACCCGCAAAGATATTTGGCAGGTTTTTAGGTTGGACTTGGTATCCTGATAATAGGGGGCAAAAAAGGAATTTTCCCCCGCAGGACCCCGTAATCGGAAAC
>PMAD01000189.1 GCA_003152415.1 Acidobacterium sp. | reverse complement strand
CCAAGGCCGAAGAACCGGTCATGGGGGACTGAACGGCGGCCGATCTGCCTTGACCCCGCAGAACGACCGAAGGCCACTCGGAAACGGGTGGCCTTTGCTTTGGGCAGGCCCCTCGGCAGCTGGATCTCACGCAGCGTTCGGTTCATACCATGCCTGATAGAAATCAGATGTGACCGCTTCGCCTTTGCTCTTTCTCAGATTGCACTTATCGCAGAGCAGCTGCAGATTTGTGATGTCATTAAGTCCGCCCAATGCCAAGGGAACCATATGGTCAAAGTTCTTGTCGGAGCCCACCGACAGAAGCCCCGACAGATCGCAACGGCAAAGCACACAGCGCCCACGATCTCTAAAGTAGACCGCCTCCTTCGCCCACCTTGGCACACCTACGCGCCGGAGCGCACCGGAACGTTCGAAGTTGTGCAGGTATTCTTCCGGCACTCCATCCAGATCAATGTCGTTGATCTGCCGGGACATCATCGAATTGAAAGAGATTAGCAATTGGCGATTCGTGAAGAGGACGTAGAACGTCTCGTCTACGCATCTGCCGACAAGGTCTGATACCACTCCGCTGAGGCTTAGCTCCGAGTAATACTCGTCGACATCATCCCGTCTGGCGTCGTCAAAGACCTTGCCCCTTTCGCTGAGCCACCCCAGAAAGCTTGCATGACCGAATCCATAATGCTGAAGAGCCTCATTTAATGGAAAGATCGTTGGGTCGCCGTTCAGCGCCTCCGCCGACTGCGAAGCGTTCGCCAGAAGGTCCTGACGAATATCCAACTTTATATCGCCGGTCTCCATAATCAAGTCGCCAATCACGAATTCGAGAAATGAGTGCAATGCGGAGAAGCGAGGGAAGGGCCTCGAAAAATGGACTTCCCGGCCGTCACCGTAGAAGTCATCAAGATGTCTGATATAGGCCAACGGATCGGCGAGCACGTTTGTAATCACGTTTGAAAAGTAATAGGTGTCGAAGAACCGTATTTCTATCTCGCTGGGACGCATGTTGCGCTCCCTCCTTCTAGGTTATTGCCTCAGAGGCTCCGCATCAGCAGCGGCAGCATGAGTTTGGCCCGGCAGCGCATCGCGGGAATTGGGCTGTGGCGGGCCTCCTCGAGCATTTCCATCGCTTCGTCGCGTAGTTCTGGTTCGCTGGCGGCGAGGATGGCGAAGGCTTCGAGGGCCATGGTGCGGACGGCAATGCGGTCTTCGGCGAGCCGGGCGCGCACGAGCGGCAGCAGGCGCAGACGCTGCGAACGGGTCAGGGCGTTGTGCGCGGCGGCGACGATGACGTAGCCGCGGGCTTGCCACTCTTCCATGGGCAACGCAGCGGCGACTTCGGCGAGCACGTCGCCGTAAGCCGCGAGAATACCGGGTTCGCGGCGGCTGACGAGTCGAGCCAGCTCAGCCGCGCAGCGATGGTCGAAGGGGTCGTCGGAGCAAAGCTCGCGCATCAGTTCGCGGACCGCGGTTTTGCGCGGCTTGGTGAAGAAGTCCTTCGCAGCAGCAGCGGCGTCGGTCGATTTCCACACCCTTGGGATGACCATCGCCTTTTTCATGCGCCGTCAGTATACGTTTCGTGGCGAACTGCTTCGCTACAATGTTGGGAACCGCCATGCACAGCTTTGCACGTGTTCTTGCCGCCCCTTTTCTTCTTTCTGGCGCGCTGGTTGCGCCGGCTCTCGGCCAGTTTTCGAATCCCGAGTCGAAAACGACGACGGTGCACAACGCGGCGCCGCTGCGTCCGCCGGCGGGAGCGCGGGTGGCGATCGTGGAGTTTGAGGATCTGGAGTGCCCGGATTGCGCGCGCGCCAATCCGGTGATCAAAGAGGCGATCGAGAAGTACCACATTCCGTGGGTGCGGCACGATTTCCCGCTGCCGTTCCACACCTGGAGCTTCCAGGCCGCGGTGGATGCTCGATGGTTCGACACCAGGTCGAAGCGGCTGGGCGACGATTTCCGCGACGCGACGTTTGCGGCGCAGCAGACGATCCATTCGCAGGACGAATTGCAGGTGTTTGCGCAAAAGTTCGCGCAGGACCACAAGCTGGTGTTTCCCTTTATCGTCGATCCGCAGGGACGGCTGGCGCAGCTGGTGAAGGGCGATGCCGACCTGGGCCAGAGCGTCGGTATCCAGCACACGCCAACGATCTGGGTGGTGACGAACCGAACAAGCGGGGCGCCGTTTGTCGAGGTGGTGGACCGGTCGCGGCTGTTCACGATGATCGAAGAGGCGCAGGCGGGTTCGAAGCCCGTAACCGGTAGCCGGTAGCCTGGAGCTCGGAGCCGGGAGCTGGGAGCCGGGAGCCGGGCGGCTTCGGGGGAGATGGCGATGGGTTCGGGCATTCGAATTTCCTTTCCAGGTAAGAGGGCAGAGCACAGAGACTCAGAGCTCAGAAGTCAAAAGCGCAGGACCGGGCGCAGGGCCCAGGGCCGAAAACCGGTAGCAGTAAAAAAGCCCCGCGGACGCCGCGAGGCTCTTTCTGGACCTGATCCTACTAACTAGTATCAGGCTGCCGAGCGTCCTGGGCTGGGGCAAGGGAAAAGCGGGGGGCGGGGGTTACGGAAGTCAGGGGTGGTAAGGGGCGGCGCATGGCTGGCGGTTGAATGACCTCAAACTTACGGTTTGCGGGTCAACCGCCCCGAACATGAGATGGTGGTTCCAATTTACGGCCTGAGCACCATGTGCTAACGATCGCGAGCCGCGCTACTCCCAGCGAAATACCTTAGCCGAAATCGCGGTAAAAAGCAGAAATAAGACCGTCAATGCTGCTACGTCACCCCCGTGAGCGAACCAGCCATCTCCGTTCCATATGCCCACGAGGAGGCGCACGGCGTAGGTGAGCGGCAAGACGCGCGTCACAGCACGCAGCACCGGCGGCAGATCAGAAATGTGAACGAAGAGTCCCGAGAAAGCGATCATGGGGTAGAGAATGACGGCGCCGATCGGCTGAGCAAAGCGCGCCGTGGGAACGATGCTGGCGATGAGGAAGCCGATCGACAGGACACTCCAGGTGCTGATGAGCAGTGCGATGGTAAACGAGAACCATGGAACATGGGCTCCGGGTGGAAAGTAGCGTTTACCGGCCAGGAACATCAAGCCTAATGTTGCAGCAGTGAGCAGGAGCTTGACGATCACGTGGGCACTCAGGATGGTTTGCGGGCGCAGCGGCGTAGCACGAAGCCGCTTGAGGATGCCCCCCTCGCGGTAGATGGAGATGATGGTAACCAGCGAAAGGACCGCACTCACAGAGATCAGAAGCGCCACGAGGACAGGAAGGCCGGCGCCGGACAGACCCATGACAGCCGGTGAAGGCGTCCTGGATCTGAGATTTGCAAAGCGCCCCAAAACAACGAAAATCAGGACAGGTACACCGATGGTGCCCAATGCGCCCAGGGGTTCGCGCATGAAGACTTTCATCTCGATCCAGGTCAATTTCCACAGTCCACGCAGCATCGTTGTCGATCCTATTCGCGAATGGAGCGGCCGGTCAGCTTGAGAAAGACGTCCTCAAGGTTGGGGAGAACGGTGCGGAAATCTGTGACCGGGATCCGATTCTCCGAAAGACAATGAATCACCTGGGTGACCAGGTCGTCGCCCCGCCCCCGAATGGTGAATCGCGTGTTTTCGCAGGTCACGGACTCTACTCCCGGAATGATCTTAAAGTGATTGCCGGCAGCCGGGTCGTTGGCATCCAGAACGACAGTACGCTCCGGACAGTGCCGGCGCACGAGGCTTTCCGGCGTGTCGATGTCAATGATTCGTCCGTGCTCCATGATGGCGACCCGGTCGCACAACCGCTCGGCCTCTTCCATCAGATGGGTCGTCAAAAACACGGTTTTGCCTCGTTCGCGAATGCCGCGCACCAGATCCCAGATTGCGTGCCGCGCCTGTGGGTCGAGGCCGGTGGTCAGTTCGTCGAGAAACACCAGTTCCGGATCGTTGATCAAGGCAAGAGCGATAAACAGTCTCTGTTTCTGACCTCCGGAGAGATTCATGAACCAGGCGCCTCGCTTGTCAGTGAGGCTGAGCTGTTCCAGCAGCCGCCTTCCATCGATGGCTTTCTTCCCGTATAGCGACGCCCAGAGATCAACTGCCTCCCACACCTTGATTCGCTTCTGCAACTGTGCCTGCTGAAGCTGAACTCCGATGCGGTCCTGCAGCTTGTACACCTGGCGAAAAGGGTTAAGACCGAGCACTGTAATCGTGCCGCGGTCGGGCTTGCGAATCCCTTCGATACACTCCATCGTGGTGGTCTTCCCGGCTCCGTTCGGCCCGATCAATCCGAAGATTTCCCCCTGGTTGACCTCGAACGACGCCTCCTCGACGGCGACGGTCTTGCCGTAGGTCTTGCGGACTCCGGAAACTTCAATGACCGGATGCATGGCGCTTTCCTGACAATCGCGGATCCACTGAGCTCGATGGGGAAGTTCAGTGTAATTCTTCGCACCAAAACCGGGCTGCCGGCGGTTGGCCGGCAATACTTCGCTTTCGAGGCCGGAGCAGTGAAGCTTCCGGGTTGACGGTTGAAGAGGGCGAGGGCGCGACTCGGGTCTCTCGATCCCACAGGACAGCGGCGGCGGGTTGAGCGCGGAGAAAGCTAGTCGGGGAGCGCGATGGTTTTGCCGGCGAGATCGCAGGCGCGCCACATATACCAGCTGGCGACGGAGCGCCAGGGGCGCCACTTTTCTGCGCGGCGTTCGATTTGGTCGATGGTGGCGAGCATGGAGGCGTCGAAGGGTTTGGTTTTGGGCAGGCGGAGAAAGGTGAGGGCGAAGCCTTTGCGAACGCCGTAGTCGGTGACGGGGAGGATGTCGGGGCGGCCGAGGCGGAAGATGAGCAGCATCTGAACGGTCCAGACCCCGATGCCGCGGACCTCGGTGAGGCGGGCGACGATTTCGTCGTCGGGCAGACGACGGATGGCGGTGAGGGTGGGGACGGTGCCGTCGATGGTTTTGGCGGCGAGGTCGCGGAGGGCTTTGGTTTTGGAGGCGGAGAGACCGCAGGCGCGGAGGCGGTCGTCGGGGGCTTCGAGCAGGTGTTCGGGTGTGGGGTGGAGTTCGCCGAAGGCGGTGAGCAGGCGTTTGAGGATGGCGGCGGCAGCTTTGCCGTGGAGCTGCTGATAGATGATGGACTCGAGCAGGGCCTCGAAGGGGGAGTGCTGGCTCTTGAGCTTGAGGGTGAAGGGGCCGACGCGGTCGATGAGCTGGCCGAGTTTGGAGTCTGCTTGCGCTAATTGCCGGCAGGCGAGGGCGGGATCGTAGCGTACGGCGCGTCGACCATCGATCATGGTTACAGGTTACAGTGGACAGGTTACAGGTTACAGGGAACAGGGAGCCGGAGATTGCCACTGGCACGGTTACAGATGACGGCTGCGCACAGCGAGGACGGGCGTGCGGTTTCCACTGTCGGCGTTGAGCTGAACGACGGAAGCGGGCGGGATGCGGGCGCCAGGTCCTCCTACCACAAAGATGACGCGTTGCCGGGCGGGTGACTGGGATCAATATTTTTTCTTCACACTGCGTGTGCGGCTTGCAGTCGGCGGCGCACTGCCGCTATAGTTTTCTTTACGCAAATTTGTGATGCAGGTCACAATCGATTGTGATCCACAACACAATCAGAACGAACCCAGAGCAAAAGGCCCGGCCGGCAAGGCGAGTTTCAGGCACGGGAACGCAGTGTGGCAATTTCGGGGAATGCTGTTGAACGTCCGCCGCTGGCAGCCGATCGCGGCGACAGGACTGCAATCTCCGGTTTGATCCTCCAGCCATCTACCGCAGCGATTCAGCGATTCACTGAACGAGGGGACGCAGGACGCATTCATGGCGCAGATTTTTGACCGCAGCTCGAACGCGCTGGCCCGGATGAGCCTGATATTGACGGGGTTGATTGTGATCGCCCTGGGTCTGACGCTCGACGAACTGCAGCGGTCGCCGTGGGTGACGCGCCAGGGTCAGCGGGCGGATCAGCCGGTACCGTTCAGTCACAAGCATCACGTGGAGGGACTGGGGCTGCAATGCCAGTACTGTCACACGACGGTGGAGAAGTCGAGCTATGCGGGGATTCCGCCGACGAAGACGTGTATGAACTGCCATGCGCAGATCTGGACCGACGCGCAGTTGCTGGAGCCGGTGCGGCACAGCTGGGCGACGGGCGAGTCGATTGCGTGGATGCGGGTGCACGATCTGCCGGACTACGTATTCTTCAATCATGAAATTCACGTGAATAAGGGGATCGGCTGCTCGAGCTGTCATGGGCGGGTGGACGAGATGCCCATCATGTATATGCAGAACACGCTGCAGATGGAGTGGTGCCTGAACTGCCACCGGAACCCGGGGAAGAACCTGCGGCCGACCAGCGAGATCTACAACATGGCGTGGACGGGCGCTTCGGAGCTGAAGCCGGTGTGGTGCGCGGCCGAAGATGTGGGTGCCGGATCGCCGACGGCGGGCGGCGTGACATGCACGGAGACGGCTCCGGGGGGCGAGGTGCAGATGGCGGCGGTGAGCGCACCGGCGACGGGAGTGCATGCGCAGGTGGGAACGGGGATTGGCAGCGAGGAAACGATGCCCGTGCCCTTGCCGGCGGGGTTGCGCTACACGAAGTTCACGAGCCAGGCGGCGCTGGGGAATTTTCTGGTGCAGCACTATGACATTCGCAATCCGCGAGAGCTGACCAGCTGCGAGGTTTGTCACCGATGAAGAACAACGAGCGTTCAGCGTTCAGCGATCAGCGTTCAGAACAGCCTGGTCCTGCGCTCGATTCCGCAGCGGGAGACCTGGTGCAGATCGGGACGAAGAAGCCAGAAGAACAGCGTTCAGCGTTCGGCGTTCAGCGTTCAGAAGAACCGTCGCCCGTGCTTGCAGCTGCGGCGGATGCACAGGAGAGCCTGGTGCAGATTGATGCAAAGAAGCCGCTCACTCTGGCTGAGGTGCGGGCGAAGCTGGCGCATCAAAAGGGCAAGAAGTTCTGGCGGTCGGTGGATGAGCTGGCGGAGACGCCAGAGTTTGCGGAGATGGTGGCGAAGGAATTTCCTTCGCAGGCCTCGGAGTGGATCGACCCGGTCTCGCGGCGGAGTTTTCTGAAGGTGATGGGCGCGTCGATGGCGCTGGCCGGGCTGGCCGGATGCACGAAGCAGCCGGATGAGCCCATTATGCCGTACGTGAGCGCGCCGGAAGACTTGATTTTGGGCAAGCCGGTTTATTTCGCGTCAGCGTTTCCGTTTGCATCCGGCGCGGTACCGGTGCTGGTGAAGAGCGATTCATACCGGCCGATTAAGGTGGACGGGAATCCGGAGCACCCGTATGTGCGGGGTGCGTCGGATCCGCTGACGCAGGCGACGCTGCTGGATTTGTACGATCCGGACCGGTCGCAGCACATTCTGTATCGCGGCGACACGCGGTCATGGCCGGCGTTTTTGGCGGCGTTCCGCTCGATGCTGGCGGACAAGAAGCCGTCGGGCGGGCAGGGATTGTATTTCCTGAGCGGGACGGTGACCTCGCCGACGCTGGCTGCACAGTGGCAACAGGCGCAGAAGAATTATCCGCAGGCGAAGTTGGTGCAGTATGAGCCGGTGAACCGGGACAACCACTACACGGCGGCGAAGCAGGCGTTTGGGAGCTTCGTGGACGCGCAGTACAGGCTGGATCAGGCGGACGTGATTGTGTCGCTGGATGCGGATTTTCTGGGCGGCGCGACGTTCCCGGGATTCCACAAGCTGGCGCGGGA
>PMAD01000247.1:3723-4769 GCA_003152415.1 Acidobacterium sp. | reverse complement strand
TTGAGCACATTGTGGTGTAAGTCGTTGTAAGTCAGCGGTCATTACTTTGGTTTTTGGGCGCCCCTCTTGACAAGTTTTCCACATTTGGCAAAAGACAGCGTACAGCGTTCAGCGTTCAGGAAAGGCGGGGGTGTACGCTCGCTCCGGCGTGCCGAGGACTAGCACGATCGCGACCGAACACATGGAAAGGCGCTACGCGCCGCTCTTTCTTACGGCACAACTGAAGTCGTGCCCCGATACGAACCTCATCTCGTCGTTCCCACAACGTTCGTCGCGCTTCATGCGAGATTAATGCCGGGGCTGAAGCCCCTTCTTCTGTGGGACCTATTTCCCCGGCCTGAAGGCCGGGGCTTTCCCCGTCGCCCTGCTGACGCAGGACCCCTGGTTCACTTCTTTGGGTAGCCGAGCCAGAGGTATTCGAGGGCTTCGGGGAGGGTTTGGAGCCTGGTGGCGTGGTCGACGTGACCGGCGTTTTTCGCGAAGACGAATTGGTAGTGGTAGTGTTTGGCGGCCAGGGCGGCGGCCATCTTTTCGTTGGCGAGGACCCAGTCGTGCATGTCGTCGCGCATGACGTTGGGGTTGTAGAGGTCGCGGTCGCCGACCTCCATCCAGATACGGATGGGCTTGCGAGGGGAGTTGGGGACTAAGTTGTCGACGAAGCCCCACGCACCGTGCGGAGTGTCGGGATTCCAGGGCCACTGCTGGTTGATCCACGTGCCGGAATACGCGAGGACGCGGTGGTACCACTCGGGGTGGTACCAGGCCATGATGAGCGAGACCGCTCCGCCAGAGGAGCCACCCATGGCGGCGCGGCCGTTGGGGTCATGGGTGAGGGTGACGTTGCATTTGGATTCGACGAGGGGGAGGACTTCGCTCTCGACCCACTCGGCGTAGTGGCCGGACATGGTGTCGTACTCNNCCCTGGGCGTCGCCGCCGCCGTTCTGAATGGAGATGGCGATCATGATGGGGACTTTGTGCGCAGCGATCAAGTTATCGAGGGCGGTGAAGAGGGCGCGGTCGGGGCCGTCGGCTCCGACGATGAAGG
>PMAD01000247.1:0-3684 GCA_003152415.1 Acidobacterium sp. | reverse complement strand
TGCCGAAGGTGCCGGGGTCGCGGGCAATGCCGGGGTAGAACTTGCTGTCGGCCGAGGTCATGGTGATTTCGGTGATGGTGCCCTGCGGGACGGCGGGGTTGGCGGTCATCTCGGGCGCGGGCGGGTGCGTGGGTCCGAGGATGAAGTTGCCGTCTTTGTTGGCGGGCGGGAGGGTCGCGTCGGGAAGCTCCGTGGCGCGTACGTAGCCGGGCGTGTGGGGATCGCGGGTGGGGTAGGTGGGGTGGGGCTGCTGAGCGTGGGCGACGGTGAGGGTGAGGGCGGTCGCTGCGATGGCGGTCGTTCGTGCGGCGAAGGTCATGCGGATTTTCCTTTGAGGCAGTCGTCAAGGTGGGTGAGGACTTTGGGCCAGGCTGCTTCGTGGCGGAGTTTGGAGGGTTCGTCGGGAAAGCCGGCGTGGGTGAGGCGGAGGGCCGTGCCGGTGCCGGAGGGTTCAAGGTCAACCTTGACGAGGGTTTCATAACCCTGTGTGGCAGCGGTGACCCAGGTCATTTCGACGTGGCGGTTGGGATCGAGGCGGAGGAAGCGGCCGTAGTGCGGGTGACGCGCGCCTTCGAAGTGAGTTTCAAAGAAGAAGGGCGCGCCGGTGTTGGGTTGCATGAAGAGGGTGCCGGGCGCGGCAAACCAGCGGTCAAAGTCCTGGGTCCAGGCGCGGTAGAGAGCGGCCGGGGACGAGAGCATGGCGCTCTCGACAGTGAAGTGAAAGGGGCGCGAGGTGAGGTCGGGCGGAGGGATGGGCATTAGAATCCTCGAGCGAATGCGGTTGGGAGCCGGACTGAATGATAGTCGAGCGGGTGGGTGAGGCGTTATGGCGTGACGACGAAACGCAAGGTCCTTCGCCCGCTGACGCGGTCTCAGGATGACATTAATAACGCGTCGATGGCGTCGTAGCCGGTGGGGAGTTCGATGCCTTCGGTGGTGGCTCCGGCGGCGAGGAGGGCGGCGACGGAGTCGGGTTGGCGGCGGCGTTGCCAGTATGAGTCGATGCAGGCTTTGACGGCGAGCTGGAGGGGGGTGCGGCCGCGTTCGTCGGTAGCATTGACGGGCGCGCCGCGGGCGATGAGCTCGCGGACGATGGGGTGCCAGGCTCGCCACGCGGCGTAGTGGAGGGCGGTGGAGTTCTTCGGCGTGTCGAAGTAGGGATCGCCCTCGGGCCAAGGGGCATTGGCGGGAACGCCGAGATCGAGGAGGATGCGGAGGGCTTCAAGGTTATTGGCGCCGGCGAATCGGGCGAGGAGAGAGCCGCCGATTTGTAACAGTTGCGATAGCAATTGCGGATCCTGAGCGATGAGTGCCTGGACGCGGGGCATATCAGCTTGCGCGCTGGCGGCGACGAGACGATCGAGATCGGCGGTGGGGCCATCGAATTTGGGAGTGGAGCCGCGGCGCTCGAGGGCGGTGAGGATGTCGCCGCGTCCGTGATACGCGGCCATCTGGAAGGCGTTGCGGCCGTCGATGGCGTTGCGGAGGTGCGGGTCGGCGCCGTGGTCGAGGAACATTTCGATCATGACGAGGCCGTTATCGCGGCGGATGGAATGCTGGAAGGGCGTATGGCGCCACTGGGTCATGTAGTTGGGGTTGGCGCCGCCGTCGAGGGCGAGGAGGAGGCCTTTTTCGTCGTGCCAGTCGGCTTTGCGGGCGGCGAGCCAGGCGAGGGAACGCTCGTTGCAGCGGCCGGAGTCGATGAGGATTCCGACGACGGTGTTGTCGTAGGTTTCCGGTGCGTGGTAGCAGGTCTCGTTGTCGTTGGGATCGGCGGCGTATTCGAGCAGGAGGCGGGTGAGGCCGGGATGCCGGGCGAGACCGGCGGCGCCGTAGAGGACGGTTTCGAGGAATGGGGGGCCGTCGTCGATGGTTTCCATCCAACCGGAGTTGGCGCTGGCTCCGGCGTCGAGGAGGGCGCGCGCGGTGGGAACGAAGGCTTCGGAACGGGATTTGTCGAGGCGGAGATAGCGGGAGAAGGCGAGGCAGGTGAGGGCGTCCCAGTTGTGCGGGCCGCCTGTTGCTGTGGCTAGGGCAGGGTTCTGGCTCAGGAATTTGCGGACGGTGGCTTCGTCGGCGAGGACCGACGCGGTATAGATATTGGCGGTGGCGACGTGCGGGTAGCGGGCGAGGATGAGCTCGGCGTGCTCGAGGGTGCCGGAGGCATGCCAGCCGTGGCGCGGGACGACGGCGACTTCGATGAAGGTGTTGACGGGATCGGGCAGATCTTCGAGGGAGCGGATGATGCGGAGGGTTTCAAGGTGCGCGGCAAACTGGGGCCACGAGGGGAAGCCGTGTTCGCGGGCGAGCACGAGCTGTGCGTCGGCGAGGGTGATGGCGGGGAGTTCCTGCCGATTGCGGAGACGAGGGTGGTGGCGGCGGATGCGGTCAAGGGAGGCGGGCTGGCGCTGGGCGCAGTCGCGGGCTAGTTCTTTGGCTTGCTTCTTATATTGTTCGAGGTTGGGGCGCTCGGGGATGTCCCGGTCAGGCATACGAAGCTCCTTTCAGTGTCCGCAAAAAGCGGGTGTGCCTCGGGAGTCCGCATGTGGTGAGGCTGAAAGAAGATTCGCTGGATTGTGACTACTGAAGGTGGGCACGGCCCTTTCCGCGGACTGGATGCGCCCTTCGCGCTTTTCTCAAAGTAAGGGGCAGGGGCATGGGGAGTCAAGCGAACAGNNGGATGGGGATGGATTGGAAGCTTGCGAGGGTTGAGGCGGGGTTGGAGGGTGTGCTCGACGAGCTGCGGCCGCGTGTTCGCTGTTTGCTTCAGATTTCTAGGATTACGGGCATGATTAAGGGGCGGCGGGAAGTGTTTTTCTGGATGTAGCGTTTGAGGTCGATGCGGATTTTTTCCTTGATGACGCCGTAGTCGGCTTTTTCTTCGGCGCTGGAGGAGTCGAGGGTTTGGGTGACGACGGCGCGCGCGCCTTCCATGAGGCCGGGTTCNNAGGACGAAGCCGTCTTCAGAGAGATGGCGGCGATCGCGGATGACGAGGTCTTCGACGACGTCGGTAGCGGAGCCGGAGTCGATGCAGACGCGGCCGGCGGTGACTTTGCCGGTTTTGCGGGCGTTGTCGCGGTCGAGCTCGAGGATGTCGCCATTTTCGATGATGAGGGCGAGGTCGACAACGCCGAGGCTCTGGGCGATTTCGGCATGCTTTTTGAGATGGCGGAAGTCGCCGTGGATGGGGATGAAGAATTTCGGCCGGAGCAGGTTGATCATGAGGCGCTGCTCTTCCTGGCTGGCGTGGCCGCTGACGTGGATGAGGCCGGAAGCGCCGTCGTCGTATATGACGTCGGCATCGCGGCGGCAGAGGTGGTCGATGACGCGGAAGATGCTTTTCTCGTTGCCGGGGATGACGCGGGAGCTGAGGATGACGGTGTCGCCGGCGGTGATGCGGGCGTGCTTGTGGTTGTCGACGGCGGCGCGGCTTAGGGCGCTCATGGGCTCGCCCTGGGTGCCGCTGATGAGGACCATGATCTGCTCGGGGGAATAGTCGCCGATCTGGCCGGGATGGATGACGAGCGAGGCGGGCAGATCGAGGTAGCCGAGGTCCTGAGCAATCTCAGAGGATTCGAGCATGGAGCGGCCGACGATGGCGACTTTGCGGCCGTGCTGACGGGCGAGCTCGGTGGCGATGCGGATGCGGTAAATGGAGGAAGAGAAGCAGCTGAAGAAGAGCT
>PMAD01000089.1 GCA_003152415.1 Acidobacterium sp. | reverse complement strand
GCTGCCTTAGAGCGCACCGGCGCGCCTCGCGTATAAAGCGCGCGGTACACGTGGGTCGCCCAGTGCCGCAGCCCGCGATCCGGCGAATCCTGCATCCACTCCCGAACCGGAACGCCAAACCCGCTCTTCGGCCGGCGCAGAACTTCCGCCGGAAGCGGCTTCCGCAGGCATGCGGCGATCTTCGGCTTCCGCGGCGAGAACCGGCTCGCTCGCAGCGGCGCCAGTTGCCGCAGCAGAGTCATGTCCACCAGCGGCACCCGAATCTCCACCGAATGCGCCATCCCCGCCCAATCCGCGTCGCGCAGCAGCTGCGTCCGCATGTAGTAGCTCATCTCCAGCGCGGAGACGCGCAGGAACTCCGTCTGAGCCGCCGTGGCGCCCGGTACTTTCGCCAGCGGCCGCGTCAGGCCGTTCATGCTCTCGATCGAGGCCAGGTCCCGCCACCCTGTCCGCACCAGCTCCGGATCGAGAATCTGCGGCAGCTCCCAGGGCATAAATAACCCCCGTCGCAGCAGATAGGCCCCGCCCCACGTGCCTCCGTACTCAAACAGGCTCGCGTACTTCGGCGAAGTGAATCGTCTGATGACCGCACTGGTCATGATCCGCCACGCCCGCCCCGCGAAAGGGACCGCGCTCGCGGCCCGCAAACTCCACACCATGAAGGGCAACTGCCGGAAGCTGGGATAGCCACCAAACAGTTCGTCGCCGCCCAGTCCGCTGAGCGCGACTTTGAACCCGCGCTCGCGCGCCAGCCAGCTAATGAAATAGGTGTTCACCCCATCGATGGTCGGCTGATCCATCTTCTCCAGCAGCCGATCCCGATGCGCCATAAACGCCGGCCGATCGATGTAGCGGGCGAAATGAGGCAGCCCGTAATGCTGGGCCACCCGGCTCGCTGTTTGTGTCTCGTCTTCCGCGGTGTCGCGCAGCAGGTCGAATCCCAGGGTCAGCGTCTCGACTTCGTTCCCCGTCTCAGCCGCGAGCGCCGTAACCACCCCCGAATCGATGCCTGCCGAAAGGAAGATCGCCACCGGAACATCGGAGATTTCGTGCATCCGCACACTCTCCCGCAGCGCGTCGTGCAGATGCACATCCGCCTCGGTTTCCGATTGCGGCATCTCGTCGAGACGGAACTGCGAAAATTCTCCAACCGGCGAAGCGAACAGCCGCGGCTTCGATGTTCCTTCACGCGTCGCCCGCATCCATGTCCCGCTCGGAAGGCAGTGAATCCCCCGATACAGCGTGTACGGCTCGGGAACCGAACCCCACACAAAGAATCCCACGTGTCCCGCCGGCTCCTCGCGCAGATCCACATCCGGCGCCGTCACCAGAGCCTTCACCTGAGAAGCGAAATAGAAATTCCCGGCGCCCTCGGCGTAATACAGCGGCTTGATCCCAAATGGATCCCGCGCCAGAAAAAGCTCCTGCGCCAGCTCGTCCCAGATACCAAACGCATACATACCGCGGAGCCGCGGCAGCATGTCCGCCCCGTATTCCGCGTACATCTGCAGCAGCACTTCCGTATCGCCCGTCGTCCGGAAGCCGCGCCCTTTCTTCTCCAGACCGCTGCGCAGTTCCTGGTAGTTATAGATTTCGCCGTTGAAGACGATGGTGTAACGCCCATCGGCCGAGTGCATCGGCTGATCCGAGCGCGCATCCACGTCGATGATCGACAGCCGGCGGTGCGCGAACCCAAGGATCCGCGAGCCGGAGACCCACTGGCCGGATGCGTCCGGACCTCGCGTAGCCAGCGCGTCCGATAATCGGGTCAGCGCCTCAGAGAAATCCAGATTCTCGGACTTGCGCGAGACGAGTACTCCTGCGATTCCGCACATCGGGAAAAAAGCCCTTCAACTTAACCGGGGGAGTTCACAGCCGAAACACGCGGAGAGAACCCTGCGCTGGCTGCGCGTCCCGGGAGCAGCGGGGTATCGCCGAGCGCGCCCCCAGTGTACCAACCGCAATCACGTTCTGAAAGAATGACTCTTCTGTACGAATGAACAACCGATGAATGCTCTCGCCTCTTCAGCGGCAGCTCATGACGTCACCCGTCGCATTTGGCTTTGCTGCGCTGCTGCAGCCTCGCGTCGAATCTCCTTAGATAGACTGGGGTTGTTCTGCTTTTGTGATCGATGAAGATTCTCCACGTCATTGGAAGTCTCTCGCCAGCCGATGGTGGCCCACCCGAGGCGGTGCGCCAATTGGCCCGAGCCTCTCTTTCGATAGGGGTCGAAGTGGAAGTCGCTTGTCAGGATTCGCCCGACGCCCCTTTCCTCTCCGGACTCACCTTTCCGGTTCACGCCCTCGGCCAGCGCTGGCTCGGCCGCTTCGGTCTCTCGCCGCGTTTGTGGCGCTGGCTGCACCAGAACGCCTCCCGCTTCGATGGCATCGTGATGAATGGCATCTGGGTTTTCCCCGACGTCGCGGTCCGTGCGGCCGCCCGCCATTCCGGCAAGCCGTATGCCGTCTTCCCGCACGGCGCTCTCGATCCGTGGTTCAACAAGAAATATCCCCTCAAGCACCTCAAGAAGCTGCTCTACTGGCCGTTCCAGTATCCGGTCCTGCGCGATGCCCGCGCTGTGCTCTTCACCACTGCTACTGAGCGCGATCTCGCCAGCACCAGCTTTCGCCCCAATCGCTGGAACAGCCTGCCCGTCTCCTACGGCATCAGCGAACCCGGCGGCGATCCCGCTCTCCAGATTGAAACCTTCCTCAGCTCCGTCCCGCAGCTCCGTGACCGCCGCTATCTGCTCTTCATGTCGCGTCTGCACGAGAAGAAAGGCTGCGACCTCCTTCTCCACGCCTTTACCCGACTCGCTGCGGAGTTTCCCCAAATCGACCTGGTGATGGCTGGCCCCGATCAGGTCGGTCTCCAGGCCAAACTCCAGCAGATCGCCGCTGAAAAGGGACTTGGCCCACGCGTTCACTGGCCGGGAATGCTCACCGGCGATCGCAAATGGGGCGCGCTTCGGGCAGCCGACGCCTTCGTCCTCCCCTCGCACCAGGAAAACTTCGGCATCGTGGTCGCAGAATCGCTGGCTGCAGGCCGACCCGTCCTCAGCAGCAATCAGGTCAACATCTGGCCGGACATCGTAGCGGATGGCGCCGGCTTCGTCGACGACGACACCCTCGCGGGCACAGAACGCCTGCTCCGCCGCTGGCTTGAGCTGCCCAAAGCCGAGCAAGATGCCGCTGCGGCGCACGCATATCCCTGTTTTGCCGCGAGATACTCAATGAAAAATGCGGCTCTCGCGATTCGCCAATTATTCGAGTAGCCGACAACAGCNNTTTACCGCCGCAGCCGATCCAGCAGCCGGTCGAACTCCTCCAGCTGCCCGTACTCGATAATCACCCGCCCGCGACCCTTGCGATCCTCGATTCGGACCTTCAATCCCAGCGCCCGTTGGAGCGACTCCTGGACTTCCCGAACATTCGGATCGATATTCTCCTTTTCTTCGCCGTCGTCTTTCTTCTTCACCTGTGGATTCAGTATCTTCTGAACATACCCCTCCGTCTGCCGGACGCTCATCGCCAGCGCCGCCACCTTCTGCGCCGCCTTCAGAATCGCCTGCGGATCCTCGAGCGGCAGCAGCGCCCGCGCATGCCCATAGCTCAGAACTCCTTCTTCCACTTTGCCCTGCACATCTTCAGGCAGCTTCAGTAGCCGCAGAAAATTCGCAACCGACGCCCGGTCCTTCCCGGTCCGCTTCGCCATCTGCTCCTGGGTCAGCTGGAACTCCCGCGACAGCTTGTCATAAGCCCGCGCCTGCTCCATCGGGTTCAGGTCCGTCCGCTGCAGGTTCTCGACGATAGTCATCTCCATCGCCTGCTCGTCCGACACTTGCCGGATGATGGCCGGAATCGTCTCCTTGCCCGCCCGCT
>PMAD01000235.1 GCA_003152415.1 Acidobacterium sp. | reverse complement strand
CACATCCGCGAAGTGGTTCCGTGGTTCAAGTCGAGCTATCAGCTGCGCATGGCGGACAAGAAGCAGACCGAAATCCCAGTGAGCCGCGCGCAGACTCGCCGGCTCAGGGAGCTCTTCAATCTTTAGGGTTGCGCAGCTGGGCGCATTCCTGCTGAGCACTGCGGGAAGTCCGCTCTGCGGGCTCCCACCTGACAAGCTGGCGCAGGCGGTTGCGCTGAGCCACTGGCGGACAGGACTCTATTTCGGCGGGACAGCGTGGCTCGTGCTGACCCTGGTTGTGCTGGTGCGTTTCCGGACGGGTGCGGCGATCGCGCGGCTGGCGGGCCGCGTTTCTTCCCGAGGCTGGGTGCAGGGTTTGGTTGCTGCACCGCTGTGGCTGCTGATCCTGAGCGCGCTGGAGATTCCGGCGTCGCTCCTGGGACATCGCCTTAGTCTCCACTTCGGGCTTTCGATCGAGGGCTGGCCGGCGTGGTGGATGGACTGGCTGAAATCCACGGTGCTGACGTTGCTTCTCGGCGTTTTGGTGCTCGGCATTCTTTACAGGCTGATGCGGCGTTCTCCGCGACGCTGGTGGCTTTGGTTCTGGGCCTTCACCGTACCGGTGGTGGTGCTGCTCACTTTCGTCGCGCCGCTTATCGTCGATCCGCTTTTCAACCACTTCACTCCGCTTGCCAACACGGATCCCGCTTTGGTTGAGCAACTGGAGCGGGTCGCTGCGCGCGGCGGTCTGCAGATTCCGCCGGACCGTATCTTCCTGATGGACGCCAGCCGCAGATTCACAGGCGCGAATGCCTACGTCACCGGCCTCGGCGCATCGAAGCGCATCGTGGTGTGGGACACAACGATCCGGATCGAAACGCCCAACGAGATTCTCTTCACCTACGGTCACGAGCAGGGGCACTATGTCCTGCACCACATCGCGAAGGGGATCGCGTTCTCGGCGGTGGTCATTTTTGTCTTCTACTGGATCGCGTTTCGCCTGATGCGCTGGCTGGTGCGGACGCGCGCAGCAGGGTGGGGCATCGACGCGGTGGAGAGCTGGTCGTCCCTGGGGCTGGCTCTGCTGCTGGCAACGGTCCTCGGCTTCCTCGCCGAGCCCATCGCGAACACCTTCAGCCGCAGCATCGAGCATCAGGCTGACGTCTACGGCCAGGAAGTGATTCATGGCCTGGTCCCGGATGCTCAGGCGGCGACGGTCAGTTCGTTCTGCAGCGACGCGCTGGTCTGGCTCGACGATCCAGGTCCGAATCGATTCGTGGAGTTCTGGAGCTACAGCCATCCATCGACGGAAGAGCGCGCGGAGTTTGCGGCGCATTACGATCCTTGGCTGCCGGGGCGGACGCCGAAGTATTTCTCGAAATAGTTGCCGGCGTTGCTCTGGATTCACGCCGCTTGTTTTAGAGGTTTCGCACGCCGAATCCGCTCGCGGCGGGCTGGGCTGTTCAGGGCCTCCCAGATGTCGACGCGACGCTGGGTGTTCAGCCAGAAGTCGGCGCTGTTGCCGAAGACGCGGGAGAGCATCAGCGCAGTATCGGCGGTGACGGCCCGCCGGTCCCGGCAGAGCTCGTTCACGTGCTTCCGCGGGATCCCCATGGCCCTTGCCAGGCTGGTCTGGGTGAGGCCGAGCGGTTCCATAAACTCGGTCCTCAGCATCTCTCCTGGTCCCACCGGTCTCTTTTTGGTAATCAGCATCGTACGGTCCTTATCTGTAACTGTGATTGTCGAGGTAAATGGCGGATGCTTCGCCTCGTTGCCCATTCCAGCGAAATATCAGGCGCCACTGCTCGTTGACTCTGATCGAATGCCAGCCTTCCAGCTGCCCGCGCAGCTTCTCGAAGCGGTTGCCCGGAGGCACCCGCAGATCAGCGTCGGACGTAGCGTCGTCCACAATCTGGACCTTGCGGAAGAGCGCAGCACTCAGATTCGCCGGAACCTTCCTGGTTGCTCGGTTGTGCAAGAAGAAATCCCGGAGCCAGTGATCGCGAAAGCTGAGAATCATGAATGCTGAATTTAGTGTACCACTGTACCGTGCTATGGGACACGTTACGATCCCCCATCCTCGAGCGCAACGCGGTTGATGATCCGCTGGATGAAGACGACCTTGAAGTTGACGTGGCTGGCCACGTCGGGCAGGAACTCGGTGACAAAGTTTCCGATGGGATCGCTGGCCCAGCCGCTGGCGATCCGCTCTGCGCCCGGTCCCCATCCCACTTTTTGATAGGGAACATAGGTGACGTCGACCGCTTCGCTGACGATGGAACCGGCAAAGGTCGAGTAGTTGATCATCCCTTTGCCCGTGTCACTGGTCGTCCAGAAGGGCTGATAGGCGCAGTGCAGGATGCGCCGCATCAACGATGCGTTGGGCATGCGGTGGTAGTGCGGGTCCTGATGATCGATGGAGGGGATGAGAAAGGTGCCCACAAATTCGCCGGTCATGTCCTCGGTGAGAGTCACGCCGCTCAGCTTGGCCCAGCCCTTGACGCCCGGCCCGTAGAGAGAATGCGAATCGGTGGCCACAGAGAGAACCGACGTGCCGCCGATGGTGAGCAGGTTGAAGGGATCGACCACGCCGTGAATGGCGATGCGTCCCAGCTCGGCCGGCGAATAAATATGGATGGCGTCCTGGTGCAGGTAAGCGCCGAAGACGTCGCGGTCCGGCTCACAGCAGGTACGCTGCGGAGCGGCTTCAGTACATGCATGCGCGGTGCACCACCTGGGCGGGGGAAGGTAGGTCGGCTCCAGCCCAGGCACGCTCACGCCGGGCAGCGGTCTTGCCGCGGGAGGAAATGTCTCCTGCCCCGCGGCCGGCTCACCGAGTGCTGCCGACGGGAGCCAGGGTGCATTGACGTCGGCGGCAATGTTGGCCATCTCGGTCTGCGGCGTTGGGGCATCTGGCAGCGCGGACTGCGCCCAGCCGGTGACTGCCGAGGCCAGCAGAACGCGACAGAGCAGAACACGAGAACGCCATGCGAGCATCCGGGCACGGCGCGGTCGCGGGACTGCTCCCCTGATCGGTCGTTTCCGGGATCCTCGCGGTCTACCTGACAGCATTTGCGCTGGATGTCCCTCCCGACTGCGGTGCGTGGAGGCAGGTTCGACTTCCGCTTCTCGCTCGCCGCTATCCCTGAGGTTACAGACGAACGTCAGCGCATTCCAGACCAATCCGCGTGCTGTTTGCGGCGATGTTAGGCGTTGATCGCATCGGGCCAGAATTCGAGGAAAAGATTGTTGCCGACCGCGCCCGCAATGGCCGTTCCCCGTGGCGGGGTCGCATCGGGCAGAGCCGTCGACGTTTGCGCCGCTGCCGGGAGGCTGAAGAACAGGGCTGGCGCGAGTTGGAGAACCAGGCAGATTGGCCGGAAGTACTTCAGGGGGCTATCCGTGTTTCACTAGCTTGGAATGCGGACCAGGGCATTTGGGATGCATGGTCCTGTGTTTTTTCGCATCCACTGTTATTGTTTGGTCGGGACGCTCGAGGCGGACAATTGACCGGCGCATCCCGCATCGCAATACTGGATGCAGCAGCAAGGCAGGAGCCAATATGACTGAGCAGGCAGGCGGGCGCTTCGAAAACGCGGGGCGCAAACTGGATGAGAACTTCGGCGGATTCAGCGAGCGCCTTGAGGAAGATGTGAAGCGGGTCGTCACGTTTCTCAACGACAAGGTCGTACCCGAGGTTCGAGAGAACTCCACCAGGGCGCTGCGCATCGCGGCGGAGCAACTGGCGCGGCTGGCGGATCACCTCGAGCGCAGTCGAAAAGCACAGCCGTAGCGATGATGAGCGGAACCTTCCCCCTCTGCGGCGAATCCATCGCTTCGGTACGACGCATCCCTTGCGCCCTGATCTTCGGCGCCGCGCTGTTCCTGGCGGCTGGATGCTCGCATAAGGAAGAGGCGGTGTACACACCGCCTCCGCCTGCAGCACCGGCGGAAACATCTCCGGCGCCCGTTGCGCCTGCTCCGGGTCCGGTTCCGTCGCTTAGTGAGGACGAGCAGTTTGTCGACAGGCATCAGCCGATCTCCTCGGAGACGGGCATAGCGAGCTGGTATGGGCCGCCGTACCACAAGCGCGTGGGCGCGAATGGCACGGTCTATGACGAGAACGGAGTCTCCGCGGCGCATCGCACGCTGCCCATGGGTTCGCTGATCAGGGTAACCAACGTGAAGACCGGCCAGTCGGCGGTCATGCGCGTCACCGATCGCGGACCTTTTGTTGCGGGGCGCGTCCTGGACCTTTCTATTGGTGCGGCCAAAGCTGTTGGTCTGTGGCGAGCCGGCACGGGCGCGGTGCGTATCGACGTGTTCAGCACGCCCAAGCCCATAGACGAGGGCGGCCGCTGGTGCGTGCAGATCGGCGCGTTCGTGCACCAGGGCTCTGCTCTGCAGCTGCAATCGGAACTGCGCCGCCAGTACCGCACCGCCAATGTCATCGAGTTTGCCGGTCCCACCGGGTACTGGGTGCGCATCCGGCCGGAAAATGACGACCGCAGCATCGCCGTCGCGATTGCGCACAACCTGCAGCCCGCGGAGGGCGAGGCCTGGTTGGTTCGCCTCGATTGACCAGCGTCGCTGATAGTCTGGATACCTATGCTCGACCTTGGTTTTGTACGGACAAATCTTGAAGTGGTGGAGAAAAAACTGCGCGAGCGCGGACAGGATCCCGCCGTGCTGCTGGGGGATTTTCGCGAGCTCGATCTGCGCCGTCGCGAGCGCATCACGGAAGCAGAACAGCTGAAAGCGCAGCGCAACAAGCTCACCGAGGAAGTCGCGCGCCTGAAGAAGGCTGGCCAGGATGCCAGCGCCCCGATGGACGAGACCCGCGCGCTGAAAACGCGCATGGATGAGCTGGAAACTGCGGCCGCCGAGTCCGAGACCGAGCTACGCGCCATCCTGACGCGGATTCCCAACCTCACTCGCGACGAGGTCCCCCTCGGCAGCAGTGAGCAACAAAACGTCGAGGTGAAGCGCTGGGGGACGATCCCTGAATATCCGTTTCAGCCGAAACCGCACTGGGAGCTGGGCGCGCAGCTTGGCATTCTCGACCTCGAGCGCGCGGCGAAAATTTCCGGCGCCCGCTTCGCCGTCTACTGGGGCGACGGCGCCAAACTCGAGCGCGCGCTCATCGGGTTCATGCTCGACCTTCACACACGCGAGCACGGCTACACGGAAGTGCTGCCGCCCTTCATGGTGAACAGCAAATCGCTGTTCGGAACCGGCCAGCTGCCGAAGTTTGCCGAAGACCTCTTCCGCTGCACCGACGCGGAGGGCTTTAGCTCAGGCCAGTATCGCGATAACGATCACTGGCTTATCCCCACCGCCGAAGTCCCGGTGACCAACCTTTACCGCGACGAGACCCTCGATGAAGCGAAGCTCCCCGTGTCGCTGACCGCGTACACGCCGTGCTTCCGCTCCGAAGCCGGCTCTTACGGGAAGGACGTGCGCGGCATCATCCGCCAGCATCAGTTCCAGAAAGTCGAGCTGGTGAAATTCACACGCCCGGAAGACAGCGACGCGGAGCACGAGAAACTCACGCGCAACGCTGAAATCATCCTCGAGCGCCTCGGTCTGCCCTACCGTCGCATGCTGCTCTGCACCGGCGACACCGGCTTCAGTTCCGCGAAAACTTTCGACCTCGAAGTATGGCTGCCGGGCCAGAATCTCTACCGCGAGATTTCTTCCTGCTCGAACTTCGATGCCTTCCAGGCGCGCCGCGCCAACATCCGCTACAAGCCAAAAGGGCAGGGAAAGACCGCCTTCGTACACACCCTCAACGGCAGCGGCCTCGCCGTCGGGCGCACCTGGCTGGCTATCCTCGAGAACTACCAGCAGGCCGACGGAACTGTCCGCGTCCCCGAAGCGCTGATACCCTATATGGGCGGGCAGCGCACGATCGAATCGCGCGCAGGAGCTTAGACCGTGAGCGTCGGAAAAACGTTGAAGAGCTATTTCTGGTGGACGCATGAGCGGGGCAGCATCCACTTCGACGTGATGGTGACGCTGATCCTTGCTTTCATCTTCATCACGCCCCACTACATCAACTATGGCGACCGGCCCAAGCCGGACTGGCCGGCCAACGAGATTCGCGCTTCGGTCAATCCGGCGGGCGGGATGATCTACGAGGTTCCCGTGGAGCTGCTCCGGACCCAGGAAGGGGAACCCAGCGATCAGGAGCTGGCCGATGCCATCGCCGCAACTTCAGGTCCCATCACCATCGATCGCCGCGAAGCTGTGAAGGAGATTGGCGGGAGCGTGATCGCCTGGCGTGTGTGGGCTCACCGGTAGTGCGAATCCGACCTGTTCGCAGGCGCTGAAGCGCATCCTAACCATACGGGTTCAGGAGGAACGTGCCTTATTCCATGAAATCGATACGAGTTTGGAGCGCAGTGCTGGTTTTGATCGCGGCCCCAGCAGCCATGCCCCAGGACGCGACACTGGAAAAGGTCCTCGCGCAGATGGACGCCTCCTCGGCGAAATTCCAGGATGTGCAGGCAGACGTCACGGTCGACAATTACACCGCCGTTGTCCAGGATCACGAAACGCAAAAGGGGATCACCGCATTCAGGCGCGTTGGCTCTTCCATGGAGATGGCCATGGTTCTCGACAAAGGGCAACAGGGCGAGCGTGACATCCTCTATAAGAATGGCGAGCTGAACTACTATCAGCCCGCTGTGAAACAGGAAACCATCTTTTCGGCGGGCGCCAATCGCGGTGAGTACGACAGCCTGCTCGCCACGGGTTTCGGCGCCAGCGGCAAAGAACTGGCCGCCGCCTGGGACATCACTCTTCAGGGAATGGAAATCATCGACGGCGTCCAAACCGCCAAACTCGACCTCGTCTCAAAGCAGGCGAATGTTCGTAACAACTTCAGCCACGTGACCATCTGGGTCGATCCGACCCGCGATATCTCGCTCAAGGTGGTCATGCTCCAGCCCACCGGTGACTCGCACACCGCCGCCTACAGCGACATTCGCTACAACGCGCACCTGCCGGCGAGCTTGTTTACGCTGAAGGTGGCGAGCGGAACGCAGGTCCAGCGGCGCTAGGCTGCCGGCTACGAGCCGTTCCCCGTCGAATGCAAAATGGCGATCTTCGTCTGGCCGTTGGAGGCTTCCGTTGCGATGGTCACCATGACGCTGCTCTTCTTGTCGTCGCTGGTTTCGGAAAGCACCGCGCTCTTGTCGCTCTGGAAGACTGACGCGCTCGGTCCCAGCTTGCCCTTGTAGAAATCCACCACTTTGTCCAGCGAGTCGCTGGTGACATACGCGGCGGTGATGGCCGAACCGTTGGGCGTGCTTACCCGCACCGCGCCTTGCTGCTGCGTCGCGCCAGGGTAGATGTCGACGCCGAGGTCCGAAGCGCTCACCGTACCCGCATTGCCGGCTGTCATCGTGCCCGTCGGCGTGGAAACCGTGACCCCGCCATTGCTGCTGACGTGAACCGCTCTCGAGACGCGCCAGATTCCGAACATGACGGCGCAGACCGAGAGAATGCCGAGCCCGACGAACACCGCGACGATGATGAGGATGACTTTCAGCGCGCTGCTGCCGCCTTTTGCAGGCGGCGCTACCGGTTGCCCATACGCGGAGGCCACGGGGGCGTTCGAAGCAGGCGCCGCGGAGACTGAACCCACAGCCGCACCGACGGGTGCGCCGCATTTTGTGCAGAAGGCGTTGTCTCCGGTATTAGCTGTGCCGCATTTCGTGCAGAAGCTTGCCATATTCTTCTCACTTTCTCCGGTAAAGGCGGCACTCCGCAACGGAACCGGCTCACGCGCCGAACCTGCCGCACAAATTCATGAAGCCAATCAAAGCAGCCCCGCGACTGTGCGGGGCCGTTTCCAATCCCTCGACCTGGCCCTTAGACTTTCGTGCTTCCCGCGATGCTCTTCGCGATGCCCGCCGCGATCGGCACCTCGAACATCTTTCCCTGGTAGGCCATGACCATCAGCAGGATCCAGGCGACAAAGAACGCCAGGGTCAGCAGCAGCGAGAGCATGGTCCAGAGCCAGAACAGCCCGAAGCTATACCCGCCCAGGAAGAAGAAGGTCAGCAGGATACGGAGAATGGTGAGCGCGCCGAAAACCACGATGGATTGCGCTGCGTGAAAGCGCACGAAGGGCCGCTTGTCGATGACCAGGAAAATGATCCCGGTCAGCCAGCCCAAGACGTAGCTCAGCAGGGCCGCGACATTCTCGCTCAGGCCGCTCGCTGCCGGCGCCCCCACCGAGCCGCCGGCAACCGGCGCAGGGCCGGCTACGGCTGCTCCGCATTTGGGGCAGAAGGCGACCCCGTCCGCCACCGACGATCCACACTTCGCACAAAAAGCCATACGTCACCCATCCCTTTCTTTGCCCACAGGCAACTTCCGAAATATGGGGAGTAACCGCCGGGAACATGGACCGGACCGCGCATCGGCCTTTCGGCCAGGTGACCACTATACCCTCACTTTTCGCGGCTCGCTATTTTTTTGTCGTAATAGCTGGAAGGGGCGGCTGGTGCCCGGTTTTTCGTTACCGTAGAAACCGTGCCGGAACGGTTCGGCAAGGGCCAGGGGTCCCTTATCGGGAGCCGCGGCAGGGCGCCAGCCAGGGAATTCGGGTACGCTCGCACCCGCTTCTCAGCTAAACCCGCCCGCGTTACTCCTCGTCGTCGCCGATGGGCATGCCTGGCGGTGCGGGAACGGGTTTCGCGGCGACGAACTTGGCCGGATCGTGGAGAAACTCGTCGATGCGCGCGACCTCCATCGCGGTGAAGGAACCCTCTTCGCCCGCTGATCCGCTGGTCGCCAGCTTTGCCTTGAGCGCGGTCACCTCTGCCCGCACCGTAGCCTGCGTCTCGGCCGACGCGGCCGGATTCGCACCCAGCGCCAGCAGCGCTTCCAGGATTCGGTTGTCGACCGCGTGCTTCACTTCGGCGGTCAGCCCCGTTGCGCCTCCGGGGACTTCCGTCGAAGCCAGCGTGGCCTCGATCACCTCCGGCAACGATGGTTCGCCGCTGTCGCGCGCGTGATATTCCACCAGGCGATTGGCGCGTTCCGGGTTGAACACGAGTGCCAGGGTCAGATCCGCTGCTGAGGCCGCTGCCGCGATCGGGTCGAAGGTCAGCCCCGTTTCCGCAGGAAAGCTTTCCTGGGTGCGCGGCAGCCCCGGCGGTTGTGGAGGCAACAGCCGCAACAGCGATTCAGGCAGCGTCAGCATTGCGGGGGACAGCGTTTTGAGCACCGCCGCCAGCGCCGCGCGCTGATCCTTCGCGTCGACTACCTGGGGCAGCATTTGTCCGTCACCCCGCACGTTGTACCGGTAGTCCAGGCCCCCAATTTCTTTCGTCGCCGCCTCCGTTTGATAGCGATGAAAGAGGTAGAGCGGCACCAGCGTGTCTTCGAGTTGCGCCAGCGGCGTGCCGTCGCGGATCGCGTCTTCACCAAAGCGCGCCAGCGCTGCGGCGCGCACCGCGACCACGCGATTCAGCTCCGCAGCGGGGTCTGTGCCGTTGTCCCACAGGTGCGCGTGCGGATGCGCCGAGCCGAGGGGACGCGCGTCCTCGTCGGTGATGTAGATCAGCCCCGTCTGCTCGGAGTCGTGCAGGATCTTCTCGAGGACCACCCCATCCTCGTAAGGCTTTCCCTCGCGATCGAACTCGCGATACCCGTAATCGATGGCCACCTTGTCCCAGATACCGATGCCGACCGGATACGCGTGCGACAGATACGGCACGCCGTCGGCGCCTGCCGTCACCCACGGATGCGGATAATCCATCACCGAGACGGTCTGATCCGGAGCGTGCGGGAAACTGCTCGCCGCGAAGTTGTGCGAGAGCCCCAGGGTGTGGCCGGTTTCATGCGCGGAAAGCTGGCGAATCCGCTGCAGCACCATCTGCAGCGCGGCATCGTGATCCGCATCGGCCGGCGGTTTGCCTTTCGCGTACGGAGCCAGCAGCGCTTCGGCGATGAGATAATCCTGGCGCCCTCGCAGGCTGCCCAGCGTCACGTTGCCCTTGATGATCTCGCCAGTGCGCGGGTCGACCACCGCCGCTCCGTAGCTCCACCCGCGCGTGTAGCGATGCACCCATTGGATGATGTTGTAACGGACGTCCATGGGGTCCGCGCCCGGGGGCAGCACATCCACGCGGAAGGTTCCCGGCGCCCAGCCTGCCGCCTGAAACGCCTGATCCCACCAGCGCGCGCCCTCCACCAGCGCGGTGCGCAGCGGCTCGGGAGCGCCGGGGTCAACGTAATACTGGATCGGCGTGACGGCGACACAGGCGTGAGTGCAGTTTGGATCGCGCTTGATGAGACGATGGCGCACGATGAACTGCTGTTCCAGCGGCTCACTCAGCGGCGCGTCGTAATCGCGATACGTCATGGGGAAATATCCGGCGCGCGGCGAGAAGCGGCGCGGCGTGAATCCCGGCCCGGGCAACTCGACAAACATCTGCCGCTCCCGCACTGTCATCGCGCGCGCATCCGGCGTCACCTCAGTTAGGATTCTTCCCGGCGGCGCGAGCTCCTGCGGTCCAGGCGCCGGCGCAAAAGTCAGGTCCGCCTCGACCACCGTGTTCTGCGGGAACGCCTTCGTGTCGTCGAGAACAATCGCCGAGCGCGCCGGGTCAACGCGGTAGTTTCCCTGTTTGCCCTCCGCCAGCGCCTCCGCCACGCGATGGACATCGGTCAGGAAAAACGACGTCGCGTCCACCAGCACGGTTCCATCCGGGTTCTCGGCGTCAATTGTGAACCCGGCGAGCACCGACGTGGGGAACGACTCCGCCACCGAAGCCTGCTCGGCGGGATCGCTCGAGGAGCTGCGAAACTTCTGGTTGGTTTCCACCAGCAGGAGCTTTGGTCCTGTGCGTTCGAAGTGGACGATTTCGCCCTGGGTGATCTGACCGCGATCGAGGCCAGCTCCGCCCAGCTGGCTGGTGCCCACGCTCCACGGCGTGGAATGGGTATAGAGCAAATCCGCCGAGCGCGTGTGCGCCGCGTCGCCGGTCAGCGGGATTTCGAGATACAGCTTGCCGGCCTTCGCGTCCCAGTCCAGCGCCAGCAAGCCTGGAGAGTGCTGCATCGCCGCGGTTCGTTCCGCGATGGAATGCGCGGCGGCTGTCGATGCGGATGCGTCGCCCGGACCCTTCGTCTGGCAGTTTGCGTTTGCGGTGAGGGTCGAAACGGCCAGCGTGAGGGCAAGCAGAAACTTCAGCAATCCAGACATGCTCTCTTGTAGCATGAGCCGCCTGCGCAATCGGCCGGTGCGGCCTAGGCCTGCGGAATTTCCGGCAGGAGCGCGCAGGCAGGCCCATCGCTGGCCGCCGCCCCAGCCGGAAGCGCTGCTCCCTCATCTCCGTCCGGTTCCACAAACGCATCGAAAAGCATGGCGTACAGACCCCGTCGCCCGATGAGCTTTTTGCGGCGCTCGCGCAGAAATCCGAATCGAAACGGAGAGAACTGCTCAACATCCCGCAGAAGCCCTCGGGAAAAGTGCTCATGCGACGCAGCGACTGCCATCAGGATCAGCGATCGCCAGCTCATCCTTAATAGGCCCTTCAGCATCGCGGTGCCGTTGGGCAGCCGCTCCATCCGGTCGCTCACGCGCTCGCTGAAGCGCAGCAGCTGAATCACGCGCTCATCCAGCAGCTCGCCGCGTGCTGCCGGCCCCGAGAACAGCGTCACGGACCCGCGCTTCCTGTCCTCGCGCACGTCCTGCAGATCGTCGCCCAGCTGCAGCAGCACGCCCCACTCGAACGAGACGCGGCTCTCCTCCTCGCTCAGCCAGCCGCGTGCCAGGATTCCATCGGCCAGCACCGACGAGCCGCCCTTGGCGCAGCTCACCTGCAGCAGTTCCGCGTCGGAACTCACGCTCCTGACCTGCGCGATGCTATGCTCCTGCGCCTGATGAATGGCCAGCAGGCAATCGAAGACATCGGGATAGAGCGAGCGCGGGTACTGACCCTCGATCAGCTCCACAAGCGCCCACAGCGCGGCTTCCCGCTCGTTGGCGGCGGCCAGCATCTCGCCGCGCAGCCGCTCCCGAAAACGCCGGCTGAAGTGCAGCTTTGACTCCGCCGTTACATCCTCACCGTCCAGATAGTTGTCGCTGTAGGGATACAGCATGCTGTAACCGAGAATTGACGGCGTGAGCGCTACACGCTCACCCAGCAGCGGCTGCAGTCCGCACGCGGTCCACGCATTGCGTGTTGCCTGGATAATGTCGGCCATGCTCAGGCTGGGGTCGAACTGCCGCGCCCATCGCGCCAGCTGCGTGCCCGCGGGCAGAAAATCGTCGGTCAGCAGCTCGATCGCGGCGTCGTCCAGATCCAGCGCCGCAGCCGAAAATCGCGCGAACGCCGCGGTGACTCGCTCCCGGATTTCGCGCCTCGAGCCCGTGCCGCGGTTCCGGCGAGCCTTCTTCAGCTCGCGCTCCACCGCCTCCAGGCCCTCGTCGTAGGCCTTCTCTCGCCTCCGCTGCTCGCGCGGAGTGTAGCGTGGCGCATCCGGAGCCTGCCCACCCGCGCAGCCGTTCCACGCCGCAGCCGTCTCGGCGACCTGCGCCTCCACCCATGCCCAGCTGTAGAGTCCATTCATCCTGCAGAAGCGTACGCGAAAACGGACCCTCCAGTTCCTCACAGGCCGAGGATCAGAACTCAGATCAATCGCAATGTCAGCAGGGAAATCTGGAGGCGCGGGTCGGAATCGA
>PMAD01000277.1:26669-36084 GCA_003152415.1 Acidobacterium sp. | reverse complement strand
GTGCTGCACACCGCGCTGCGCGCGCCCAAAGGCGCCGTGATCAAGGTCGATGGCGAAAACGTCGTCCCCGGCGTGCATGAGGTGCTCGACCGCATGGCCGATTTCTCGAACCGCGTGCGCAGCGGCGCCTGGAAGGGATTTACCGGCAAGCGCATTCGCAATGTGATCAACATCGGCATTGGCGGCTCGGATCTGGGGCCGGTCATGGCTTACGAGGCGCTGCGCCATTACAGCCAGCGCGACATGACGTTCCGGTTCGTCTCCAACGTGGACGGGACGGATTTTGCCGAGGCCACGCGGGACCTCGATCCTGAAGAGACGCTGTTCATCATTTCGTCGAAGACCTTCACCACGCTCGAGACCATGACGAATGCGCAGACGGCTCGCGACTGGTCGCTGAACAAGCTCAAGGACGAAAAGGCTGTGGCCAAACATTTCGTCGCCGTTTCGACGAACGAGAAGGAAGTGACGAAGTTCGGCATCGACACCGCCAACATGTTTGGCTTCTGGGATTGGGTCGGCGGCCGTTACTCCATGGATTCGGCGATCGGTCTGTCGACGATGCTGGCCATCGGGCCGGAAAATTTCCGCGCAATGCTGGCGGGCTTCCATGCCATCGATGAACACTTCCGCCATACGCCGTTTGAGAAGAACCTGCCGGTGCTGATGGGCCTGCTTTCGGTCTGGTACGCGAACTTCTTCGGCGCGGAGACGGTCGCCGTTCTCCCCTACGAGCAGTACCTCAAGCGCTTCCCCGCGTACCTGCAGCAGCTGATGATGGAGAGCAATGGCAAGCACGTCACGCTCTCCGGCGAGCGCGTGAATTACCAAACGGGACCGATTTTCTGGGGTGAGCCGGGCACCAACGGGCAGCACTCGTTTTATCAGCTCATCCACCAGGGAACGCGGCTGATTCCCTGTGATTTCATTGGCTTCGCTAATACACTGAATCCTTTAGGTGATCATCACAACCTGCTGATGGCCAACGTCTTCGCGCAGGGAGAAGCACTCGCTTTCGGTAAGACTCCCGAACAGGTGAAGGCAGAAGGCACGCCGGACTGGCTCGTTCCCCACCGCGTTTTCGAGGGCAACCGGCCATCGAGCACTTTCCTGCTGAGCGAGCTGACGCCCGAGGCGTTGGGCAAGCTGGTGGCGCTCTACGAGCACAGCGTCTTTACCCAGGGCACGATCTGGCAGATCGANNCAGTGGGGTGTGGAGCTGGGCAAAGTTTTGGCGAAAAAGATTATCGGCGAGCTGGAGGGTTCCGGGCCTGCCCCGGGCAGCCACGACAGCTCCACGACGGCGCTGATGGAGCGTTACCGGAAGCTACGGGATTAAGAGGTTACTGCCGATAACCTGCGGCCTTTCAACAGAACTTTTCATCTAATCTGGTGTTGGATTCATCAGAACAGTGACGCTTCAGGCGGCGCTGCGTCTGACACCCACGAACGCAGAAGAAGATCGGCCTGAAGCAAGGGAGTTGCGCATCATGCTTACGAATTGGTTTCGGAAGTGTTCATTCATGGCGGGCACGGTTATCCTGGCCGCCTGCCTTTGGATTCTCGCGGGAACCACGGCCTCGGGCCAGAGCTCCGGCGATGGCGATCTGCAGTCCGCCGTTGCCAGCGCGCTGACGCACGATGCGATGCTGAAGAACCAGCCGGTGACAGCGTACACCGCGAATGGTGTCGTGACCCTGACCGGCACGGTCGAGACGGAGCAGCAGCGGCAGGAAGCGGAAACCGTTGCCGCGAATGTGAAGGGCGTCAGCGGCATCCAGAACAACATCACGGTGACCGGCAGCGAGTCCTCGCAGGCGCAGACCGCACCGCCTCCGCCGGCGGACGCTCAGCAGGCGCCGCCTCCTCCCCCGGCCGATGCTCAGCAAGCGCCTCCGCCTCCGCCGCCGGACACGCAGCAGCCCGCAGCAACGCCGGATTCCCAGCAGATTCCTCCCCCACCTCCCCCGGACGAGCCCGCGCAGCCGGCAGCCCCGCGTGCGCCGTATGCGCCTTATCCGCAGAGAGGCTACGGACAGCCTTATCCGCAGCAGACCAGCGGTCCGGTGACGATTCCCGCGGGAACGCTGCTGCAGATTCGTATCAGCGAGCCCCTGGATATCGCGAAGCTGCAGGACGGCGCTGCGTTCCAGGCGACCGCAGCCAGCGATGTGTTTGAAGGCAACGTGCTGGCGATTCCGCGGGGCGCCGTGCTCCAGGGCACGGTGGTCAAGGTGAAGAAGCCCGGCGCGCTGGGCGGCAGCGGCGAATTGCAGTTGCAGATTACCGGAGTCAGCCTGAGCGGGAAGAGCTTTCCGGTTGTTTCGGATATCTGGTCGAACCGCAGCCCCAATAAGGCTGGCTACACCGCGGGCAACACGGTCGGCGGCGCGGCTGTCGGCGCGATCATCGGCGGCATTCTGGGTCGCGGTGCCGGCGCGGCGATCGGCGCGGCGGTTGGCGGTGGAGCGGGCCTGGCGGCATCGGCCGGAACCAACGGACCGCGCCTCTATCTGCCCCCCGAGACTCTGCTGAACTTCCACCTGACGAGTGCGGTCACGGTGCAGCCGGTTTCCTGGCAGGAAGCGCAGCGTTTGGCGCAGAGCGTTCCGCAGCTGCAGCGCCGGCCGGTCTACATGGCGCCACCGTATCCGTATGGGTATCCGTATCCGTACCGCGTTTACGGCTGGTAATCGATTCTCAGAGCAAAGAAGGGCCGTCTCCCAGAGGCGGCCTTTCTTCTTTGTTGCGATAATGAAGTGGATGCTGCGAGTCCTGATCGGCTCGCGGTCTCCCATCCCCTGATCGGAATTTCGCGTCCAAATAGAAGAGTGAACACGACCATTTCAGTCGAAACGCCCCCAGCGACTGAGGAGAAGCTGGATCTCTTGCCGCCGCAGCCGAAGCGCCGGCTGACGCGGCGATCCTTTCTCGGCTTGTCCGCCGTTTCGGTGACCGGCCTTGCGCTCTACGCCGGAGAAATCTCGCGCCATGAGCTGAGCGTCGAACAGCACACCATCCAGCTCGCCCGTCTGCCCGATGCCTTCCGCGGCATGCGCATCGTGCAGATTTCAGATTTCCACTATGCCGAATACACCGAGGCGTTCTTCCTGCACGAGATGGTGGCGAGGGTCAACGCGCTGCGCCCGGACATGGTGGTGCTCACCGGGGACTTCATCAGTTATTCACCGCTGCCCAGGGCCTTTGCGCGCCGCTTTGCGCCGGCCTGCGCGGCCATCCTCAGCGGGATCGAGTGCCCGCTCCGCTATGCCAGCCTCGGCAACCACGATTACTACATTGGGCCGCACTATGTCGCCGGCCCTTTGCAGGAGCACGGGATTCCCGTGCTGATGAACTCCGCGGTCGCGCTGGAACGGGACGGGCAGCGCGTATGGCTGGCCGGCCTGGGCAGCGTTTGCGAGCAAAAGGCCGATCCAGAGCGCGCTATTCCTCGCGCCGTGGCGCAGGAGCCTGTCATTCTGCTGGCGCACGAGCCGGACATCCTGCCCGATATCGCGCGCTACAACGTCGACCTGATGCTCTCCGGCCACACCCACGGCGGTCAGGTGCGGATTCCCTTCATGCCGCTGCTGGATCTGCCCGTATATGGCCGCCACTATGTCGAGGGGCTCTTCCGGTACGGTCCCACCCAGTTGTATGTGAACCGCGGCATCGGCGCGGTCGGCGTTCCCTTCCGTTTCCGCTGCCCACCGGAGATCACGGTCATCACGCTCGCGTGAAGGCGGCCGGGTCAACGCTCCGCTGACGACTCGCGCACGCTGATCCCGAGCGCCTTCATCTTGCGGTAGAGGTGGCTCCGTTCGAGGCCCAGAGTCTCCGCCGCGCGGCTCATGTTGCCGTTGCAGTCGTCAATCTTCTTCAGGATGTACTCGCGCTCNNTAGGCGTCGCGCGCCTGCTGCAGCGTGTCGAAGTCGCCCGTGCGCCCCGCGCTGCGATGCACCAGCATGGGCAGATGGCGGCGCTCGATGCGCTGCGCATGGGGATTCAGGATAAACACGCGCTCGATGATGTTCTTCAGCTCGCGCACGTTTCCCGGCCAGTGATAGTGGCGCAGCAGTTCGATCGCGTCCTCGGCAATCTCGACCCGCGGCCGCCCGTACTCGCGCCCGAAGCCGCGCAGAAAGTCACGCACCAGCAGCGGAATGTCTTCGCGCCGGTCGCGCAGCGGCGGCACGTAAAACGGGATCACGTTCAGGCGATAGAAAAAGTCCTCGCGGAAGTTCCCTTTGGCGATCTCGTCTTCCAGCTCCTTATTGGTCGCCGCGATCACGCGCACGTCCACGCTGATGGCCTGCAGCGCGCCCACCGGCACGAAGCGCTGCTCGTCCAGCGCGCGCAGTACTTTGGCCTGGGTCTTCAGGCTCATGTCCCCCACTTCGTCCAGAAAAAGCGTGCCGCCGTTGGCCCGCTCGAAGGTCCCGCGCTTCTCCGGAGGCCCCCCGCTGATGGCGCTGTTGCGATAGCCGAACAGCTCGCTCTCGATGTAATCCTCGGGAATCGCCGCGCAGTTCAGCTCGACAAAGACGCGGTCGCTGCGCAGGCTTTCCGCGTGGATGGCGCGCGCGATCAGTTCTTTGCCCGATCCGGATTCGCCGTAGATGAGCACGCGGCCGTTGGTGGGCGCCATGAGCTTGATCTGCTGGCGCAGCGCGCGCGCCTGCACGCTTTCGCCGGTGATCTGCTGTTCGAGCGAAAGCTGCCGCCGGAACTCCACGTTCTCGGTGCGCAGCCGCTTCGCCTCGATCGCGTTCTTCACCACGATCAGTGTGCGCTCCAGCATCAGCGGTTTTTCCAGCAGATCGAAGGCGCCCAGCTTGGTGGCCCTGACGGCGGTTTCGATGGTCGCGTGGCCCGAGATCACGATCACTTCCGGCCGCGATTCGGCATCGAGCGCGCGCAACTCGGCCAGGACTTCGAGGCCATCGCGGTCGGGCAGCCAGATGTCGAGCAGCAGCAGGTCGTACACGGGATCGCGTGCCTGGGCGAGGGCTTCCGCCGCCGTGCCCGCGCTCGCAACGGAGTAGCCCTCCTCGCGCAGAATCTCTTCCAGAGACTCGCGTATCTCCGCTTCATCGTCCACGATGAGGATATGGTTCATCAGGTCCCGGGGTTCAGACGGCCCTGGTCAGCGTTGCGGCAGGCGCGGTCTCCACGCCATTCGTCTCCGCCAGCGGCAATTCGATGATAAAGCGCGCACCCGCGGGCACGTTGTTTTCGGCGCGGATGGAACCGCCGTGGTCCTGCACGATCTTCGCAACGATCGAGAGGCCCAGCCCGGTTCCCCGCTGCCGCGTTGAAAACCACGGCAGGAACAGCCGCTCCCGCATCTCGTCGGTCAATCCCGGCCCGGTGTCGGCCACGATAATCTCCGCCATGCCCGGGCGCTCCCCGGCGCTGGTTTCAATCGAAAGCACGCGCAGCAGGCTCTCCTGCATCGCCTCCGCCGCATTGTCGATGAGGTTGGCGACCGCGCGGCGCAGCGCTTCCGGATCGGCCATCACCGGCGGCAGGTTCGGGTCCAGATGCTTCTCCACGCGGATGCTCTGGATGCGCCCCTCGAAGAGCAGCGTTGCGCTGTCGACGATTTCGTTCAGATCCGACGAGTGAGGATGCGCGACGGGAAACTCCGCGAGCGCGCCGAACTGGCCCACCAGCGTGCGCATCGTCTCCACCGATCCCAGGATCACGTCGCAGCACTTGCGAATCACCCCGGCCGATTCCGGCAGCCCGCGCTCGACGTGGCGGCGAATGCGCTCCGCGGAAAGCGTAATCGGCGTCAGCGGGTTTCTGATCTCGTGCGCCACCCGCTGCGCCACCTCTTTCCACGCCGCCTGCCTCTGCGCGTGCAGGAATTCCGACAGATCCTCCAGCACCAGAATCGAACCGTGATTTTGCCCGTGCGGCGGATCCAGCGCGGCCAGGGTGACTGAAAGGCTGACTAACCCGCGCGAGGTTCGCAGTTCGAACTCCGACGAAGCGACGCCCATGCGGCGTGCCCGGCGCTCCAGGCGCGTCAGCTCGTCGTTGAATTCCGCAGGCAGCAGCGTGTCGAGCGAAGTTCCCGCCAGGTCCGGCTGGCCTTCGAGGCGCAGCAGCTCGGCGAAGGCGCGATTCCCCAGCACCACGCGCCGCGACGCATCGAGCGTCACCACGCCGGAAGGAATCGTCTCGAGGATGGTCTCCAGTTCCTTGCGCCGCGCCTCGACCGCCAGGTTCGCGGCCGAAAGCTCGCGCGCTGAAGTCTCCGCCAGCAACCGGCTCTGCTCCAGATCGGCGGCCATGTGATTGAACGAGCGCACCAGCTCGCTCATTTCCGCCGTCGCCTCGGCCGTCACGCGATGACTGTAGTGGCCCTTGCCGATCTCCACCGTCGCGTCCGCCAGCGCCTCCAGCGGGCCCGTCATCTGCCGCGACACATTCAGCGCCAGCCAGCTGCTGGCAAAGAACACCAGCGCGGTGAGCATGAGCAGCAGAAGAAAATACGTCATGCGGATAATCCGCCGCTGCCGGTAGAGCGCCCAGTATTGGCTCGTCCCGGTGCTCAGATCCGCCACAATGGCATTCAGGCCCGTGGGCATGGGCAAGCCGGCAACGACCACCCCTCCCCCTGGAAGGCTCGCAGCGCCCAGCGCGTATTCCGTCCCGCCCGACACCAGCATCGGCTCATCCGACCGCCGAGCCGCCTTCAGGATCGCGCCCGTCAGCGGCTGTCCCGCTTCGATCTTCTGCCGGTCGTCGTCATTCAGCGAGGAATGCACTTCCGCGGCGCCCGCCGTCTGCGGCAGCTGGTAAGCGGCCACTGGCGCCGAGTCGCGATAGAGGACGGCGAATCCCCCCTGCAACGTAATCTGGTGCGCCCGCATTTCGTCCAGGATGGCGTCCCGATCGCCTGAACCCAACGCCGTCGACAATTGCGGAGAGCGCGCCATGCTCTCGGCTTCGGCGCGCGCGTTCAGCGACGCATAGTGCGAAAGCTCCATCGCGATCTTCGTCGAGTCGTCGCGGACCTCGGACGCCGGCTCGGAGAACCACCTGTCGATGGAGCGGTTCATCAGCAAGAAGCTAAACAAAAACATGAAGAGTGCCGGCACGAACGACAGCAGCAGCGCTCCGATGAACATGCGGGTCCGCAGCCGCGCTCCCAGCACCTGGCTGCGCTGCTCGGCCAGCAGCTTGATGAGGTTCCGCAGCAGCAGCACCAGGACCGTAACGAAAAGCAGAAACACCAGCACCGAGAGCGACGTGAGCAGGAAGATCTGCCCGGTGGTGGTTGGATTCAGCGAGCGGACATTGAACGCGTTGAGCGCGATCAGCAGCAGCAGCAGCACAAACACCACTGCCGCCAGCAGGATCAGCGTCGCCCGTCGATGCTTGATTTCAGCCAAATCGGTGGTCCGTCTTCAAAATTACCGATGATTATAGGCTCGCGGAATGCCCCTAACCTGCTGTTTCTTCAGACGGATTCGCGGTGGCTCTTGTTGCAGCCGGAGGGCATGCCGCACCCGTTGGGGCATCATCGAACGAGCAGGGGTGGATTGCGGACGCGCCGCCCGCGTGCGTCCCTTCGGCCTCAGGCCAGCAGTTCGCGCACCGGCGTCCAGGGCTTTTTCTGCGAGACGGCGACTGGTTCGCAGGTGAGCGTTCCCTCGTACGTATTCACGCCATCGCGAATGCCGTCGTCTTCGAGGATCGCCTGCTTCGCGCCATTCCGCGCCAGACGCAGGACGTAGGGGAAGGTCGCGTTGGTCAACGCCAGCGTGGAAGTATTGGGCACCGCCGCCGGCATGTTCGTTACGCAGTAGTGCACCACGCCATTCACTTCGTACGCTGGATCGCTGTGGGTGGTCGGGTGCGCGGTCTCCACGCAGCCGCCCTGGTCGATGGCGACGTCGACGATGACCGCGCCCTTCTTCATCTTCATCACCATCGCGCGGGTGACGATCTTCGGCGCAGATGCTCCAGGAATCAGCACGCCGCCGATCACCAGATCGGCTTCCTGCACGGCGCGGGAGATGTTCCAGGAATTCGAGGCCAGGGTAAAGATGCGGCCGTTGAAAATGTCGTCGAGCTCCCGCAAACGGTTCAGGTTCACATCGACCAGCGTGACGCGCGCCCCCATGCCCAGCGCGATCTTCGCCGCATTCGTGCCCACGATGCCGCCGCCAATGACGCAGACGCTGGCCGGAGGCACGCCCGGAACGCCACCGAGGAGAACGCCGCGCCCGCCTTTTTCCTTTTCCAGATACGCCGCGCCCACCTGCACCGCCATGCGCCCGGCCACTTCCGACATGGGCGTCAGCAGGGGCAGCGTTCCGGCGCGGTCGCGGATCGTCTCATACGCGATCCCCACAACCTTCTTCTGCAGCAGCTTTTCGGTCAGAACCGGGAGCGGCGCGAGATGCAGATACGTGAAGAGCACCAGCCCTTCGCGAAAAAACACGTATTCCTTCTCCACCGGCTCCTTGACCTTGACGATCAGGTCGGCGTTGCCCCACACGTTATGGGCCGAGCCCACAATCTCCGCGCCCGCGTCCTGGTATTCGTCGTCGGTGAGCGCCGAAAGCTCTCCGGCGCCCGTCTCCACCAGCACTTTATGTCCGGCTTCGCTCAGGGATTTAACACCGGCAGGGGTAATGCCCACGCGGCTTTCGTGGTCCTTCACTTCTTTCGGCACACCAATGATCATGCTTCTCCCGCGGCCTGCTAAGAGAGTTGAGGGGCAGACTGAAGATTCTACATCCTGGCGCGCAGGAGACGCCGCAGCTCACGGGTCAACATGCCCGGCGAAATCGGCTTGCTCAGAAAAACCGTCGCGGGGTCCATCATCGCATCCACCGGATTGCCGCTCACCAGAATCGCGGGAATCTCAGGTCGCATGGCGCGAATGCGCGCGATCAGCCTCGGCCCCTGCATCCCAGGCAGCATCGCATCGGTCACGATCGCGTCGATCTTCTCAATTTGATTGCGGGCCGCTTCGAGGCCCAGAGTTCCGTTTTCGCAGGCGATCACGTCATACCCAGCGCTCTCGAGCACCTTCGTGAACAGCAGCCGCACCGCGCGGTCGTCCTCCACCACCAGAACGGTTTCCGTTCCTGCGGGAGTCGCTCGATCTGTGTTGGCCGTAACCACTGTTGATCCCTGGGCAGGGGACACCTGGCGCCGGAAGAGGCCAGCGATGCCGAGAATTCCGAATCTGCGCCCGCGAGCACCCGCGAACGATGCATGAAAGTAGCACGGTCAGAAGTCACGCTGAAATTCACCGAAAGAGGCATGATGCAATTCCCCATCGGAACGACAGGGGTGGTGACTTTAGGAGTAACCCGTTTAGAGCCAGCCCTTCGACCGCGCCAGCCGGGCGGCTTCCACGCGGTTCGACGCTCCCAGCTTGCTGAT
>PMAD01000277.1:0-26610 GCA_003152415.1 Acidobacterium sp. | reverse complement strand
TCCTTGAGCAGATACCCCTTCGCCCCGGCGTCGAGCGCACGCCGCAGATAGCCAGACCGCGCAAAGGTCGTCAGGATCATCACGCGCGTCTGCGGGTAGCGGTCCCGCACTTCGCCGGCCAGGGTCAGTCCCGTCATTTCCGGCATCTCGATGTCCGTGACCAGGACATCGGGCTTGTGTTTGCCCACTGCTGTCAGCGCCTCGCGCCCGTTCGCCGCCCGCGCGCACACCGCAATGTCCGGCTGCGTCTCCAGCAAGGCCGCCAGCGCGCCCAGAACCATCGCCTGGTCCTCGGCCACCACGACCTGAATCTTTCTCATGATTGGCTGCCGGACTGCGCCGGAATTTCGATGAACAGCCGCGTTCCCTCGGCCGATTCGATGCGGAAACGGCCGCCCATCGACTCCACGCGCTCGCGCATCCCGCGCAGCCCGTTTCCTTCCTGCTGAATGCCGCCGCGCCCGTCGTCCTGGACCATCAGCGCCGTGCCCCCGCCCTTCTCNNAGCTGGAAGGGTCTTGCATCCCACTCCAGGGTCACGCCGGCGGCGTCCAGGGTCTTCTGGGCGCGATTGATTTCCGCCGCCAGTCCTTCGGAACGATAGCCGCGAATCGCCTCGCGCACCTCGCTCAGCGCCTTGCGGGCAATGTGTTCCACTTCGCCAATTTCTCTGCGAGCCCGCTCCGGATCGCGCTCCATTACTTTGCCGGCCAGCTCGGACTTGAGCACCACCACCGACAGCGTGTGCCCCAGCACGTCGTGCAGATCGCGCGCGATGCGCTCGCGCTCGGCCAGCTTGGCCAGATGGGCGATCTGTTCATGCGCCAGATTGAGCCGCTTGTTGGCGCGCATGCGCTGTGCCGCAACCAAGTTGCCCAGGCCCACCGCGACGGTAAAGAAGGCGGTGAAAGCCCAGTTCCACGGGCTCATATGCAGGAGCCAGCCCTCCAGCATCAGGGCGGCACAGGAGCCGGCGAAAACAGCGATGCAGACGGCGATGGATTCGGAGATGAAGGGGATGAACGCCGCGACATAGATGAACATGCCGCTGGCGCCCGCGTTCCATGGAAAGTAAATGGCTCCCAGCGCTGCCATCAGGGCGAGCACCAGATATTGCGTTGGCCTGGACCGTGCGTAGACCAGCCCGGTATAGAGACAGAGGAAGCAGAGATAGGCGGCGGCGAACAGGAGCCACTTATTCCGACTGTGCTCCTGGAGGGGCTGGATAAAGAAGAAGACGGTGTAGACCAGCCAGATGAAATCGTAGACGCGGCCCTTGCGCTCGCTCCAAATCAGGCGTCCAAATCCTCCGCGCAAACCCACTTCCGCGGTCCGCAATTCCTCGACGAGGGATCGCGTCAAAGCGCTGCCGGGTTCGCAGTCCTCGAACATGGTTCGCGGGTTGGGATCGTCGGATTTCAAGCCTTTGCCTCACTGCGCGTGAAGATCATCCACGCCGCACCTGCCATCAACAGAGTAAATCCTGCCAGCGCCTCCCAGTGCGGCCACAGGCGGGTGCCGGGCTCCGCGTATCCAAAGATGTGCAGGGCGATCTGCGCCAGGTGATACGTAGGCAGCGCCGGTGTGATCACCTTCAGCCAGTGCGGCAGGTAGGTCACCGGCATCCAGAAACCCGAGGCGAACGACATGGGCAGATAAATCAGGTTGATGACGCCGGGGCCGGCATTCGGTGGAACCAGCAACGCCACCAGCAGACCCATGGCCGCAAAGGGTATGGACCCGGCCAGAATCACCCCGGCGAGTTTCAGCGCCTCAACCGCGGTCAGGGTGACGCCGCCCACGGTGATGCCCAGCGTGAGCAGTGTGGCGACGATGATCAGCGCGAACGCGGCACAGGTGACGACCTTCGCGCCGAGGTAGGCCAGCCGCGGCATCGGGCTTGCCTGCTTCAGCTCCAGCCAGCCATAGGCGCGCTCCATCGCAATCCCCATGCCGATGCCGAACAGGCACGCCGACACCACGCCCATGCAGCTGTANNACGTAGCGCGCAAACATGTTGTGCCGGTTTGAAGTGCCGACCAGCAGGTAGAACATCACCGGGAAGCCGATCACCGACAGCGAGAACGCTTTGGTACGCAGCATCTTCACAAACTCGTACCGGACCTCTTTGCGGAAGATGTTCGCGTAGTAGCCGAGGCTGAGTCCGCTCGGGGCTGGTACGGCAATTGCATTGCTTGCCATNNGGCTCCCGGCTCCCGGCTGTTCCTGGGTCAGCGCCAGAAACGCATCTTCCAGCCCTCCCGACGAGACCTCCAGTCCATGCAGCGTCTCATCGCGCAACAGCATCTCGCGAACAACCTTCTCCGGATGTTCAGCCGTAATCACCACCGCCTCCCGATCCTGTTGCACATCGGAAACGGAAGGCAGGGACTGCAGGAATTCCAGATCGAGTTGCGTAATGCAGCGAATCTTCCGCCCCGAGACGCGATTCTTGATCTCCGCCGACGTTCCTTCGCACAGCAACTTGCCTTTGTTGAGGACGACGATGCGGTTGGCCAGCATGTCCGCTTCCTCCAGATAATGCGTGGTCAACAGGATCGTCTTGCCCGCCGCGGAAAGCGCCCGCACCTGATCCCACAGGCCGCGGCGCGACTCGATATCCATGCCCACCGTCGGCTCGTCCAGGAAAATCAGATCGGGATTGCCGCACAGCGCAAGCCCAAACAGCACCCGCTGCTTCTGGCCGCCGGAAAGCTTGCCGAACAACTGATCCGCAATGCCGTCGAGTTTCGCGATGCGGATGACCTCGGCCGCCGGCAGCGGATGGGGATAGTAGCTGCGGAACAGATCGATATGCTCGCGCACGCGCAGCATCTCCGGCACGCGGGCCACCTGCAGCATCGCGCCGATGCGCGTCCTCGCCTCGGCGTCGCGGGGATCGCGCCCCAGCACACGCGCGCTGCCCGTATTGGGCGCAATCAGCCCCAGCAGCAGCCGCACAGCCGTGGTTTTGCCTGCGCCGTTCGGCCCCAGCAGCGCGACCACTTCCCCTGCCCGCAGCTCGAGCGAGAAGTTGTCGAGTGCGGTGATCGGCCCGTAGCGCTTGGTGGCGGAATGCAGTTTGGCCACGATCCTGGTCTGCGAAAGCGGCACGGGCCACGCCGCCGGGCCGGTTGCGGTAATGACTGCGGTTGCTGACATCGCTTGCTCTCCTGCCGCGTTGTGGGATTTCAGCGGCATAGACAGAATCGCGCGAATGCGCGCCCGGCCCCAGTGGGCTTTGTCAGCAAAGCGATATGACAGTTGTCATGGAGCCCGCTGTCCAGGGAAGTTAGGAGGCGTTCAGTCCAATTGCATTACTATGCATTACTCTGTAATATCGCTGTATGCAGCGAACCACCCGCCAATTCACGATTTCTCTGCCGCCGGACCTGGCGGAGCAGGTAACAGCGATCGCAAAAGCCGAAAGCCGCACAATCAGCGAACTCTTTCGCGAGGCATTTCGAACTTATCGGGCCGGTCGTATTCGGGCGGTGCTCGATGCTTCTCAGCAGGCGGGCCGCCAGAAAGGTCACATGGGTTACACGCCGGATGATGTGGCAGGCCTGATCCATCAAACCCGTAAAGAAGACGCCAGGAAACTGCGCCGCCGGTGATCGTCGTTCTGGACACAAGTGTCTGGATTTCTGCTTTGGAATTTGGCGGCATTCCCGACCTGGCACTCGTACGCGCACTCACGGAAGATCAAGTCGCGATATCCGATTTCATCAGAACCGAAATCATGCGCGTTCTCACCGGGAAGTTCGCACGCGATCCGGCAGAACTTGAGGGCCAGCTGGACGAATTGCTCGTTCAGGCGCTCTTCGTCGAGGTCACCGGAGAGATCACGGGAGTCTGCCGCGATCCCAACGACAATGCCATCCTTGAAACGGCGTGGAAAGCGCAGGCCGATTATCTCGTCGCCGGCGACAAGGACCTGCTCAGCCTCGGTACGTTCGGCGGAACCGTGATTATTTCGCCAGCCGCCTATCTGGAGCTCCAGTAGCGTGAGGCCGGCAATGTGCGCGGTGCTTAATTCAGCTTTTCCGGCGCGGCCCGCCGAAACCGCGCGTCAATCGGCTGCCTGCCCGCAAACCCGTCCTCGACGCGATGCCAGAAGTCAATGCGCGCCTCGCCCCGCTTCCAGCACAGCAGCACCGTCTCGCCTTCCAGCAGGCAGGGAAAATCGAGCAGCCCGGTATCCAGGTCCTTGATCTGCACGCCGATGGCGTCGATCTCTTCGAGTGCGTCTTTCGCGCGCTGCACCAGAGCTTCCAGCGTGACTTTGCGCTTCCGCGCCGCGGCGATGTCCACGAACATTCCGCCGCTCATGAAAATGCGGCGCACCAGCGCGGCCATCTCTTCCTGCACATCGCCCGCGGCTCGTTTCGCTTCGATGGCGCGGTTCAGCAGCGATTCCACAATCGGCAGCAACGCCTGCGCTTCGTCAAGCGTAAAGGTTTTCATACACTCCCGGCCCGCGGACCCTGGAACCTCAGGCCCTGATCTCCAGCATGCGGTCCAGTGCCGCGCGCGCCCAGTATTTCACATCGTCGCGCACCTGAATGCGATTCACGACGCGCCCCTCCACCAGGTTCTCCAGCGCCCACGCCAGATGCTGGGGGCTGATGCGGTACATCGTGGTGCACAGGCACCCGGTGTCGTCGAGGGTGACGATCTTCTTGCCTTGCGGCGCAAACTCCTTCGCCAACCGGTTCACCAGATGAATCTCCGTGCCGATCGCGAAGCTCGAACCCTGCGGCGCTTCCCGCACGATCCTGATCAGCCCCTCCGTCGAGCCCATCGCGTCCGCCTTCTCGCAGACCTCCAGCCGGCATTCCGGGTGCACGATCACCTGAATCCCCGGATACTTCGCCCGCACCTTGTCGACGTGCTCGGGCAGGAACCGCTGATGCACCGAACAGTGACCCTTCCACAGGACCACTTTCGCAGCGCGCAGGCGCTCCGGCGTGATGCCCCCTCCAATCTGCCACGGATCGTAGACCACCATTTCATTCAGCGGAATGCCCATCGCATGGCCGGTATTGCGGCCCAGATGCTGATCGGGCAGGAAAAGAATCTTCTTCGCCCGCGCAAACGCCCACTCGAAAGCCTTGCGTGCGTTGGATGAAGTGCACACCAACCCGCCGCGCTCGCCGCAGAATGCTTTGATCGCCGCGGCGGAATTCATATAGGTCAGCGGCAGAATCTCGCTCTCGCTCACGCCCGCGTCCAGCAGCGTCTCCCAGCACTCCTCCACCTGGCCGATCTCCGCCATATCCGCCATCGAGCAGCCCGCATTCAGATCCGGCAGGATCACCTGCTGTCCTTCGTGCGCCAGAATGTCGGCGCTTTCGGCCATGAAATGCACGCCGCAAAAGAGGATGTAGTTCGCGTCCGTCTCCGCAGCTGCCTTCGAAAGCTTGTAGGAGTCGCCGGTGAAGTCGGCGAAGCGGATCACCTCATCGCGCTGGTAGTGGTGCCCCAGCAGGATCGTTGTCTTGCCCAGCGCGCGGCGCGCAGCCGCAATGCGCTCATCCATGCTGTTGTCAGGCAGGACAAGATAGCTGTCGAGGGAACACGCCTCCCCCTCGGCAGATAGAGGTACATCAACTTCTTCCAGAACGCTCACGATACGCCGCCTTCAGTCCGTTTGGGCCGTGCCCTTACGGGCTCGTACCAATCTGGACGGGGATGTTGAAAGCCAAACCCGGCATGCAGTCAGCTCGCTGCGGCCTTAAGAGCCCGCCCAGCCAACGGGGATGTTGCAGCCTCTACTTCTTAGACGCACCGGTTACGGGCTTCGTCGCAAAAACGGACCGCCCGCAAAGGCTTGTCGTTGCAACTAGTTTTACCACAGCTTCAACCGGGAGCAATGCCCCTGGCGGGGCAGGAGCCCGCCAGAACGGGCGCGCCGAGCCGCCATTTGTGACCCGCCAATCGCGGCGGGTATCATGAGCTATTCATGCATTTCGGCGACTCCATCTTCATCTTCCTGCTGGCTCTGGTGCTTTTCGGCCCCAAGAAGCTGCCGGAAATCGGACGGACCATCGGGAAGCTGCTCGCCGAGTTTCGCCGCGCCAGCAACGAATTCAAGTTCCAGATTCAGGAAGAATTACGCACCATGGAGGACGAGGAGCGGCGCAAGAAGCTGGCTGAAGTGCAGGCCCAGAAGGCCGCCGAGGGAACGCCGGCAACCTTGCCAGAGCCAAGTGGCGAAACACCGGCCGCCACGCCGACCATTCTGCCCCCATCGACAGGTACGCCCGTGAGCACCACCACTCCCTACGCAACCCCGGTCGAGCCGGCCAACGCATCCGCGGAGTCTCCGCAAGTCGCGCCGTCCCCCGCCGAAGTCGCTATCCAGCCGCCCACTCCGGTTGACCTGACTGCCCACACCAACGGCACCCATCCCTCAGCGCCGGAATCAGCCGACCAGCCCAGCGAGTCCGTCCACCATGGTTGATCTGGTCGATCGCGCCCGCGCCGCTGTTACCGAGCGCGCCGAACTCCCCGGCATGAGCCTGCTCGAGCATCTCGCCGAGCTGCGCCGCCGCATCATCCACGTCGCGATCTACCTCATCGCCGGCTTCTTCATCGCATGGTTCTTCCACGAAAAGATTTACTACTTCATGGAAAGGCCGATCATCCTCGCGCTGGCCAAACACCACCTGCCGACGCAGCTCGTCTATCACAACCCCATCGACCCCTTTAACATGTACCTGAAGATCAGCTTCATGGCGGGCTGCATCCTGGCTTGCCCCTTCGTGCTTTACGAAGTGTGGCTGTTCATCTCCCCCGGCCTCTACAAAAACGAGCGCCGCTACGTCGTCCCCTTCATGTCGGCCACCATCGGCCTGTTTCTCGCCGGCGCTTACTTCGGATACCGCTGGGTCTATCCCGGCTCGCTCGATTTTCTGCTCAGCTTCAACCAGGATTTCCGCGCCCTCATCGAGATCAACGAGTACACCGACCTCTTTCTCACCGTCATTCTCGGCCTCGGCATCACCTTTGAGCTGCCCATCCTTATTATGTTTCTCTCGCTCTTCGGCATCGTGAGCCCGAAGTTCCTCTGGAAGAACTTCCGCTACGCCATTCTCCTCATCTTCATCATCGCGGCCATCATTACGCCCACCTCCGACGTGCTCACCATGTGCGTTTTCGCCAGCCCCATGCTCGTCCTCTACCTCATCGGCATCGGCGTCTCCTGGATGGTGCACCCCGCGACGCGCAAAAGACGCGCCGCGAAGGCTGCCGCGTGAGAAGATCCGTCCTCTTCGCCGCGTTCATTTTCGCCGCCGTACTTTCGAGTTCCCACGCGCAGAGTCCGCAAAACCTGCCGCAGTTTGACGGCAAGCGCGCCCTCGACTACACCCGCCAGTACGTCGCCGTCGGGCCGCGCTGGATCGGCAGCCCCGGTCACGCCAAAGCCGAAGCCTTCCTGAAAGAACAATTCCGCCGCGACGAGCTCGAAGAGGACACCTTCACCACCAACACCCCCGCCGGCCCCATGGAGATGCACAACTTCATCGTGCGTTTTCCGGGGAAGAAAGACGGCGTCATCGTCCTCGCCTCGCATTACGAGACCAACTATCCGCTGCGCAAAATCCATTACGTTGGCGCCAACGATGGCGGTTCGACCACCGGCCTGCTGATCGAGATGGCCAACTACCTGCGCGGCAAAACCCTCGATGGCTACAGCGTCTGGTTGCTCTTCACCGATGGTGAAGAAGCCGTGAAGAGCTGGACCGACGCCGACTCCGTCTACGGCAGCAAGCATCTCGCGGAAAAATGGCAGGCGGATGGCACGCTGAAGCGCATCAAGGCCTTCATCCTGGCTGACATGCTGGGCGATCGCGATCTCGACATCCAGCGCGACCTCAACTCCACGCCCTGGCTCGAAGACCTGATTTACCAGGCCGCCACCGAATACGGCTGGCAATCGTATTTCTTCCAAACCAAAACCTCCGACGAAGACGATCACCTGCCCTTCGTCCACCGCGGCGTGCCCTGCGCCGACCTCATCGACCTGGACTACGGCTACAACAACGCATACTGGCACACCGCCGACGACACCATGGACAAGCTCAGCGCGAAGAGCCTGACCATCGCCGGCGACACCATCCTCGAAACCATTCGCCTCCTCGATCAGCGCTAGCCGCCGCGATGCCCCACCACTGGCTCGCCTTCTTCTCGCTCGTCGCCGCGCTCCTCATCGTCGACCTCGCGCTTCTGCAGCGTCCGGGCCGGCCGGTTTCCACGCGCATCGCATGGCTCTGGACCGCGTTTCTCGCCCTGCTTGCCTGCGCCTTCTCGCTCTACCTGGCGCGCGCCAGCGGGAAACAGCCGGCGCTCGAATTCCTTACCGGCTACCTGATCGAAGGCTCGCTCAGTATCGATAATTTGTTCGTCTTCCTGTTACTTTTTCGCGCCTTCCACCTCGGCGCGGAGCAGCAGCGGCGCGTGCTGCTCTGGGGAGTCCTCGGCGCCATCGTTCTGCGCGGGCTCCTCATCGCCACCGGAACCACCCTGCTCGCGCACTTCGCCTGGGTCCAGTACGTTTTCGGCCTGCTGCTCGCCTTCGCCGCCATCCGCCTGCTGTTCACCAAACCGGGCGCGACGACGCCCCGCGGGCCCATCCGCTGGATTCGCGATTGCTGCCTCCGCTACGCAAAGGGCACGCGCCTGGCGCTCTCGTCCCTTCTGCTGGTCATCGTCGCGATCGAGGCCACCGACCTGATCTTCGCGCTCGATTCCATTCCTGCGGTTTTGGCCGTGACGCGCAATTTCTGGATCGCATTCACCTCGAATATCTTTGCCGTCCTGGGTCTGCGCGCGCTCTACTTCGCCCTCGCTTCCATGCTCGACCGCTTTCACCTGCTGCACTATGGACTCGCCTGCATCCTTGCTTTTGTCGCGTTCAAGATGCTGGCCGCTCGCTGGATCGACATTCCCGCTGCCACCTCTCTTGTCGTGATCGTCTCCATCCTCGCGATTTTCGCCGTTCTCAGCAGGATTCTCCCCGCCGCCGCTTCCGGCCGCCCGGCCTGATGTTTTCCCGCTTTCATCTCGTCGCGTTATAGTTTCTCTGCACTGTTCAGGAGGGTTGGTTATGAAGGTGGGCGTTCTCGGATCGGGGACTGTGGGACAAACGCTGGCGGCTGGATTTCTCAAGCATGGACACGAAGTGATGATCGGCACGCGCGAGCCCGCGAAGCTGGCCGACTGGAACAAGGCCAACCCCAAAGCACGCATCGGCGGTTCCAGCGAAGCGGCGAAGTTTGGAGAGGTCGTGGTTCTCGCCGTCAAAGGCGGCGCGGCCGCCGACGCTCTGCGCGGAGCGGGCAAAGCCAATCTCGCCGGGAAAACGATCGTCGATGCCTGCAACCCCATCGCCGATGCCCCGCCTGTGCATGGCGTACTGCAATTCTTCACCGGGCCAAACGAGTCGCTCCTGGAGCAACTGCAGCGAGAATTTCCCGACGCGCACCTGGTCAAAGCCTTCAACTCCGTCGGCGCGCCGGGAATGATCAACCCTCAATATGCCGGCGGCGTACGGCCGACGATGTTCATCTGCGGCAACAACGACGCTGCGAAGGAAACTGTAGCGCGGATTCTGGATCAGTTCGGGTGGGAAACCGCCGACATGGGTGCGGTGGAAGCCGCGCGCGCCATCGAGCCGCTCTGCATGCTGTGGTGCATCCTCGGATTCACGAAAAATGAGTGGACGCACGCCTTCAAGCTGCTCCACAAATGAATCAGGCCAGCGCTTCCGTCCTCTGAAAATCGACGAACGTCACTTCCTTGCCCTTCGAGACCAGAGAATGCCTCCCGAATCGCGCATCGTCGCGCTTCGGAAAGTCATTGCGATAGTGCGCGCCGCGGCTCTCGTGCCGTGCCAGTGCCGAGCGGACGACCTCGTCCGCCACGATCAATAGATTCTGGAATTCGATTCGAGCACGCGAGTATCCCTCGCCGGTCCATCCCCATTTGTGGCTGGAGATCTTTTCCAGAGCGTCGTGGCAAAGACGCAACCCCTCGGCATCGCGCAACAAGCCGGCATAATTCCACATCACTCTTTGCAGCGTGTTTAAAGCCTCGGAAAAGTCATCGGGACTGCGCTCGAAGGTCCAGGGCTCGATCTGATTGCGATGGGGAGTCTGCGTTTCTCCTGCCATCGCCTCGGCTGCCCTTGCCCCAAATACCAGCCCCTCCAGCAACGAATTGCTGGCCAGCCGGTTCGCCCCGTGCACGCCGGTGCAGGCCACCTCGCCCGCTGCGTACAGCCGCGGAAGCGACGTGCGTCCATGCACATCGGTCCTCACTCCACCCATCAGATAATGCGCCGCAGGCCGCACCGGGATCAGGTCGCGTCGTAGCGCCAGCCCATGCTCCGCCAGGAACTTCGAAATCCCCGGAAACCGCGTCGCCGGATCGATCTTCGTCACGTGACGCATGTCGAGATAGACAGGCAGCGCCTCGCCTCCCGGCCCCATCCCTTCGCGCGTGATCGCCCGCGCCACCACATCCCGCGGAGCCAGCTCCAGCAGCGGGTGATAACGCTCCATAAAGCGCTCCTCGCGGGCATTGCGCAGATAAGCGCCTTCGCCACGCAGCGCCTCCGACAGCAGAAACCGCTGCACGCCCGGCAAACTCAGCGCTGTCGGATGGAACTGATAGAACTCCATGTCGGCAATTTCCGCCCCAGCGCGCCAGGCCATGGCGATCCCATCGCCGGTCGCCACAGCTGGGTTCGTCGTATCGCTGTAGACCTGGCCCGCGCCACCGCTCGCCAACAGGACGGCGCGCGCGTCAACGTTGTAGCCCAAATTGTCCAGGGTCAACAAACCCACACGAGGTAGAACGCCGTCCCTGAGAGAGAATTCGCAGGTCGTCGTCCACTCTCGCAACGTGATGTTGGGCATCGCCCGCGCGTGCCGCAGCAGTGACCGCCCGATTTCAGCCCCGGTAGCATCGCCGTGCGCGTGCAGAATCCGATTGCGGCTGTGCGCGCCCTCCCGCGTCAGCATCAGCTTCCCCGCCTCGCGGTCGAAGTCCGTGCCCCAGCGCAGCAGCTCCTCGACGCGTAGTGGCCCCTCCTCCACCAGCACCCGCGCCGCTTCGCGATTCACCAGACCGTCGCCGGCGTTCACCGTGTCGTCCAGATGCAGCGCGACGTCTTCCTCGCCGCTCATCGCAACGGCGATTCCACCCTGTGCATAGTAGGTGTTCGATTCGTCGAGCGCTTCCTTCGTCACCACCAGCACCCGGGGCCCCCGGCGAGCCTGCTCGCTGGGGTGGAGCACGCGCGCGCCATCCGCAGCCAGCCCAATCGCGGCACGCAGCCCCGCGATTCCCGCGCCCACAATAACGAAGTCCGTTTCCTCAGCTACAGCCATAAACTTTCAGGCTATAGGATTTTCCCGAGCCGTGGAACGATGCGGAGCCCTTCCCACAAACGTCGCGTCTACGCTTCGAAGTCCACTTCCATCGGCAGGATCAGCGGCATCAGCCACGCCAGCAGTTCCTGATGCGCCGGATGCGCGCCATACCCGGCGAGGGCCGCACGATCCGAGAATTTCATCACCCCGCCCAGCTCGTAGCCGTGCGATCGCGGTGAGAAGTTGGCGCCCACCCACGTCTCCTCGAGGCCCGGAATCCTCCCCTGCAGGCTTTGAATGGCGCCGATCACGCGCTGGCGCTGCTCCTCCGCAACGCCGGGCTTCCAGCGAAAGGCGAATGTGTGAATGACCATGCCGGGATTGTAGTCCTGGGAGATGTCACCCCGTTCACGCCGTCGCCGGCGCCAGCTCCGCCAGGCGCACGTCGGCAAACACAAACCCATCCCGCTCGACCACTTCTCCGCTCTCGATCGGGATCGGCTCGCGAAACATCGGTCCCGCATAAACCGCGCTGTGGAACTCCCCGTTTTCCCCGCAGGGATCCACTCCCTCGGGAAGATCGCGCAGAAAATCCGCATCGAATTCTCGCCCGGCGAACTCTGCCGGCAGTTTCTTCGGATCGACGCACACGATGCGCGCGTGCAGGCCACCCGCGATCATCTCCTCGGCAAGCAGGCGCGTGTCCAGACCCCAGACCGGAAACACCGGCTTCAGGCCGGTTCCTTCCAGCCGCTCCTCGCGATAGCGCCGCACGTCTTCCAGAAACAGGTCGCCAAACGCAATCGCCTCGATGCCCTCGGCAAGCGCCGCGTCGCAGGCCGCTCGCATCGCCGCCTCATACTGCGCGTTGGAGCACGGCCACGGCAGCGGCACCGCATGCAGCGCCAATCCTGCGGCCCGAGCTTGTGCCTCGAGCAAAGCCCGACGCGTGCTGTGCATCGCGACCCGATCAAACGCCGCGTTCAGAGTGGTCAGCAAGCCGGCGACCTCGTAGTCGCCGCTCCGCCGCAGACAATGCAGAGCCCACGCGCTGTCCTTGCCGCTGCTCCACGAAAGAAGTAGTTTTCCGCTCACCTCTGGAGCTTATCGCACCCCGGCTGCTAATTGACGCGCGCGATCCGGCTGATCAGCGCATCCGCTGTTCGGTTCCCGCCGGAACGCGGCAGCGCCAGACCGGGCCCGGTTGCCCTCAGCCCGCCGGTCTGCTCCCTGCGCGCGTTTAGCTTCAGGCGCAACAGCAGGTTCATGGATTCCAGCTGCCGCACCCTCCGCCCCGCAAGGAGAAGCGCAACGGCGCAGCCAATCATCACGCCGATCCAGCAACCGGTGACGACCCCCGCAATAAAGCGGGCCCACGGGTACAAATCCAACATCAACATGCCCCTCTCTCCTCGAGGGGTGATTTCTCAAACCGGGTAGCCTTCGGTCACTTACAACGGATTCCTGGGCTTCAACACTTCTGGGGAGAAGTCACAACCGGCTGGGAACCACCGTCTTCCTGATACTTCGATGCGATTCCAAAATAAAATGATCCGTCATTCCAGCAATATAATCGGCAACCACCCGGGCCGCGCCTTCCTCCTCAACCTGGTTGAAGTGGCTCGGCGGCAGCTGAGCGGGGTCGGCCATCCACGCCGCGAACAGGTCGGCAATCACGTGCTCCGCCTCTCTGTGTGCGTGCTTCAGGTCCTCTGAAAGATACAGGTTTTGGTAAAGGAATTCCTTCGCCTCGCGTCGCAGCCGCTCCATTTCTGTGGAAAACGCGGCCAGCCGCTCCGGAGCCTGGCGAATTCCCTCCAAATCCTGAATGCCGTGCTCCCCGATGCGCCGTCTGATCTCCATCACCAGATCGTCGGCCAGAGCATTCAGCATCAGCTTCAGTGCTTCCTGGAACAGCAGCTTGTCCGGCGCGCCTGGGTGCGTCCCGGCAATTGGCGCGAAGTAACGCTCGAACAGACTCACTTCGCTACGGATTTGTTGCAACGTCAGAATTTCCGCCTCCATCCCATCGTCCAGATCCGCCGTCAGGTACGCAATTTCGTCCGCCAGGTCGATCAGCTGAGCCTCCAGCGGCGGCCGCAGGTCCAGAAAATACTCCGCCAGCTCCGAGTGCTCTTTCACGGAATAGTCGTGCGAGTGCTTCACGATGCCTTCCCGCACCGCGAGGGTGAGGTTCAGTCCGCGAAACTCGAGATGCCGATTTTCGAAATGCTCGACGATGCGCAGCGCGTGCAGATTGTGATCGAAGCGCAGCCCCTGACTCTGTAACGCCTCATCGAGGGCCCGTTCCCCGGCATGCCCGAAGGGCGGATGCCCGATGTCGTGCGACAGCGCCAGCGCTTCGGTCAGGTCTTCGTTCAGGCCCAGCGCCCGCGCGATGGTGCGCGCGATCTGCGCCACTTCCATGGTGTGGGTCAGGCGGCTGCGGAAATGATCGGAGCCGCGATGCGTGAAAACCTGCGTCTTGCCCGCCAGCCGGCGAAAGGCGCGCGCATGAATGATGCGTCCGCAGTCGCGCTGAAACGGAGAGCGGTAAGGATGGTCAGGCTCGGGGAACCGGCGCTGCGCGAGAGGCCCATGCTCCGGAACCGCGCACGCCGCCGGCAAGGCCGTCAGTCCTGGCATGAAAACAGTGTAGTTTGCTTTGACACGAGGGTCCCACTGGCGGAGACTCTAGCAGAGCGAGTCATTCCGCACCACGGAGAGACCAATGGAACCAGACGCCGCACAACAGCGACAGCGGGCTCATATGCTGCTCGACGCCGTGCCGGACAACAAGATTCCGGCGGTGCGTGATCTCCTGGAAACCATCGTCGACCCGCTCTCGCGCGCCATGGCGAACGCGCAGCAGGACCGTGAACCGATCTGTGAGGAAACGTCCCGCGGGCCAGCCGCGGAGCCTGCCCCGCACGCGGACGGAGAAAGTATCCTGCACGAGGCTATCCTCAAAGAGTTTGGCATCTCTCCGGAGGATTGGGAGAAGATGGGCAGCGCTCTCTTTGAAGCCGCCACGCCTAAACCCTGATCGATAGAGATTGCGAAAGCGCTGTCGCTGAGGCTCAGCCCGCTATTCCGGCTTGCCGCCGGTTTGCGGACTCCCCGACTCCCGCGCCAGGCGCACCCGCGCGCTGTCCAGCTTCTTCTGCACCTTGCCTACGTCGCCCGCGTCCATGTCGGCTTCCGCGGTGTGCGCGTACTCGTTGAGCGAAAGCTCCCATTGCGCCGCCGCCTGCTTGAGCCGCCCGGTCTTCTCGTACACGTCGCCCAGATGATCGTGCACCGTCGGATCGTTCGCGCCCCGCGAAATGGCGTGCTGCAGATTGTCCTCCGCCTGGGTGTACTGTCCCATCCGGAAATACGCCCAGCCCAGTGAATCCAGGTATGCGTAGTTCGTCGGCTCCAGCTGCACCGCCTTGCGGATCATGGTCAGCGCCTCATCCAGCTTCACGCCTCGATCCGCCAGCATGAATCCAAAATTATTCAGCGTCAGCGCATTGTCCGGATCCACCGCCAGCACCTTACGGAAGTCCGCCTCCGCCTCGTCGTAGTGTTTCGCCCGGTCCGCCATCATGGCGCGGTCGAACAGGACCATGGTCTGGTCCTCTTTCTTCGGCGACTGCTTCTCGGCGTCATCCAGCACTTCCGAAGCTTCCTTCCACTTCCGCAGATCGGTATAGATCTGCGCCAGCTGGAAGTAGATCTCCATATTCTTCGGATCGCTCTGCAGCAGGCCCTTCGCCATCGCGACCCCTTCATCGGCATGGCCGGTGTTGGCGAGTTGCCGCGCCAGGGTCAGCTTCGCGCCTACATTCTTCGGCAGCTTGTCCACGGCTGTCTTCGCCACGGCCATAGCCTTCTCATAGTCGTGCGCCTCGCGCCAGGTTTCCACTTCCTGGTCGTAGGCCTGAGCCTGCAGATCGCCGCCCAGCGCCACCATCTTCTCGTAGGTAGCAATCGCCTGCTCCGGTCGGCTCTGCTCGCGGTAAACCTCCGCCAGGTGCACGAGAATCGTGACGTAGTTGCCCTTTTCGTCGTCGGAGTACTGCCCGCTGAGGTGCGCGGTCGACGTCGCCAGCTGCTCGTACACCTTCGCTGCGTCGTCCAGCCGCCCCAGAGCATCGTCGATCATCGCTTCGTGAAACTGCACGTCCAGAGAGTCTGACGCCAGTTCGTGCGCCTTCTTCACCGCGGCCAAAGCGTCGTCGAACTTCCCGTTGTGTTCGTCGATCTCCGCAATCTGCAGCTCCGCCTCGGCATCGCTCGGATCCCCCGCGGCAATGTCCTTCCAGGCCTGCAACGCCTGGTCCGTCTGGTTATCCGCCTGCAGATCCGCCGCCAGCTTCCGCTCCACGTCAAGGTCATCTGGCTCCAGGTCCAGCCCTTTCCGATAAGCCGCGATCGCGCTTTTCATGTCCTTCTGCTGGTCGTAGATCTTGCCCAGCTGCGCCTCGGTGCGCGAAGTCTGGTCATCGTCCGGCAGCGCCTGCAAAACTTCGGTGGCCCGCTTCGCGTCTCCCAGGTCCGTGTAGAACTGGCTCGCGATCAGCGCCGTCTCTTCTGAGCCCGGATCGATCCGCCGCGCCGCCGCCAACTGCTCTTCGGCCTGCGCCGATTCGTGATCCGCCGCGTACAGCCGCGCCAGCATCAGATGGTCTTCAGGGTTGTTCGGCGCCAGCTGCACAATCTTCTGGAATTCCCCGATGGCCAGCTTCAGCATCTGCGCTGAAACTTCCTGCTGCTGGTTGTCGCCCAGCGAGCGCAGATACACGTCCGCCAGCAGCCGGTGCGCGTCCAGATCGTTCGGATCCAGCTTGATCCGGTCCTGCGCCGCCACCACCGCTTCGCGAATCCGCCCCGTCCTGAAGTACAGCTCCGCCAGATGGCTGTTCAGATATTTCGAGGCAGGATCGGCGTTCAGCGCCATCTTGTACTCTTCGATCGCCCGCGTCGCGTACTCGGTGCGTCCCAGGGTCGTCGCCATCTCCTCGTATTCGTGCGCCACCATGTAGTGGAAATACGCGCTCGAAGTATCGGGGGGCGTCGCCGCTGCGGCCGAGGGGTTGGCCTGCCCCTGGCTTCCTTTGGCAGCGGGCGCAGAGGGCGCGGCTGGCTTCGATCCCGCCGGTGTCGTTGGATTTTGGCCCTGCGCGAATGCGGTCAGCGCAAGGAGGGCGGCACTACACAGCAGCAGGACGGGGCGCGATAGATTCTTCATGGAGTAGGGGTTTCCTGTTCCGGACTGGCCGCCAGGATACCGGGGACCCTGGCTGAACCCGTGCAACGGCATTCCCCTGTCCGGCGAGGCGCCGTACTCTTTAGGACGATTGTAACCCGCATACGGATGCAGCTTTGCGCTTTTCCATCCCCCTTTTGTGTCGGGTTTGGGTACGTTTGAGTCCAAAGTCTCTCCTCAGTATTCCGTTCGCCGGGTCAGATCGAGCAGCGCAAACAGAACCACCGCCAGCAGCGCGTTCACCGTCGCCCGCAGCAGCTCGTGGAACCCATGCCACGCCACCGGCTGGCCCAGCATGTGCCGCTGCAGCAGCCACAGAATCACCGTCTGCGCCAGCGTAAAGCTGAACGTCAGCAGCAGCCGGGTGCCGTGGTTATCCGTATCCACGCGCACCCCCAGTGACGCTGCCATGTAGCCGATCACCGCCTTCGAAATTCCAAAAATGCCGAGCGCGTGATGCGTCAGCGCATCCTGGGCGATCCCGATCAGAGCCCCTACCAGCGTGCCGCTCACCGGCTCCCGCTGCGTGATCGCGTAGTAGATGGTTACCAGCAGCGGCAGATCGACCAGGTCGAATCGGGTGAGGTGCAGCGAAAGCAGCGACTGCAGGCCGAGTGCCAGCAGCGGAACCACAACGTAGATCACCAGGGGGAACGACTTCGTGCCTGCCTCGCGCCGCGAGGACGCCATCAGAGCCATGCTCGGACCCCTCTCTGCGGCGATTGTGGGGTGGTCTGGCTCGGCGTCGCCGGAGCAGCATTCGTTGCTTGAGGATTCGTCGCTGGCGGGTTCGTCGCTGGCGGCTGAGCCCCTGGCGCCGGCTGATCTCCCGGAGTCGTTGCCGCTGCTGGCTTCGGCTTGGGCTTCGCGGCCGTATTGCCGGCCGGTTTTGTTGCCGGCTTACCCTTACCCGGCTTTGCGGTCGTTCCCGGAGCCGCGCCGCTTTCCGGATTCGCTGGAGCCTTCGGTGGATTCTCCGCGCCATTTTCGTTGCCGCTCGTGGCCTGGCTCTGCCCGTCGGTGATCTTCTGTCCCGGCACCAGATCCGCCGCCGGAGGTGTATCCGATGGCGTGTAGCGATCCGGATGCAGAGCTGCCGGCGGTTTCACCGGGCGCGCCGCGCCTTCCTCCGCGCTGTCATCCTCGGGTTCCTGCTGCTGGTCCGCAGGCGCATTCGGATCTACCCGCGAAGGCAGCCGCTCCGCCAGGACGTCCGACGCCTTCTGTTCGGCCTGCTCAGCCTCGGTCAGGTCCTGCTGCATCTCCGAGGGCACTTCCTCGCCCGTGCTGGTTATCACCAGCACCTCTTCGAGCCTGGAAAGGTTCGCCGAGGGCCTCACCAGCACGTTCACCAAAGTCCCCTCGGGATCGGGCCTCACCCGATCCACCGTTCCCACCGCCAGCCCCCGGGGATAAATCGCGTCCCCGCCGCTCGTCAGCACCGCCTCGCCCCGCTGAATACGATCGTCCGGTGACACGTTGACGATCTCCGGCTGTCCCCACGTATCGCCGCGCAGCACCCCGCGAATCCGCGTCTTCTCGAGGATCACCCCCGCGCCGCTGGTCGCGTCGGAAATCTCCAGAACCTGGCTGGTGTGCCGGAACACGTCCCTGGTTTTGCCCACGATGCCGTCCGGCGTGATCACCGGCATGTCCGGCCTGATGCCGTCCTTCGACCCTTTGTCGATCAGCAGAACCTGCGACTGCTCCGTGCCCGATGTCCCGATTACCTGAGCCGCCACCGTCTTGTAAACGTATTTTTCCTTGAATCCCAGCAGCCCCTGCAGCCGCTGTCCCTGCCGCGCGTCCTCGGCCATCGAATCCTCTTCGAGGCGGACCCGGTCCAGCTCTGACTTGAGGGCCTTATTCTGTTGCCGGACGTGGATCAGGTCCACGTAATTCGTCCACAGCCCCCGGATTCCCCTGCCCGTGCCATGCAGCAGCCGCTCCGGCGGCGTCACCAGGCCCACCACCCAGGAACGAATCAGGCGCACTCCGCCTTTATCCGCCTCCCCTGAGTCGGGCCGGCGCACCTGCACCGCCAGGCCGATCACCTGCGCCAGCAGCACGGCAATCAGCACCAGCGCGTTGCGGTATCGGCTGAAAAACGATTCCATGAACTTTGAGCCTGGGGGTCTTGCTTACGCTGCCGCCGCGACGGCCGTCATCCGTCGATCCTGATCTTCTTCAGCAGGCGAAAATCGCTGAGCATCTTGCCCGTGCCCAGCACCACGCTGGCCAGTGGATCGTCCGCGATCGAAACCGGCAGACCGGTTTCCTCGCGAATCCGCTTGTCGAGGTTCTTGATCAGCGCTCCGCCCCCGGTCAGCACAATGCCGCGGTCGCTGATATCCGCGCTCAGCTCCGGCGGCGTCCGCTCCAGCGCTACGCGGATCGCATTCAGAATGGTGGCGATGCACTCGCCCAGCGCTTCGCGGATTTCCCCGTCATCCACCGTGATGGTCTTGGGTACGCCCTCGATCAGGTTGCGCCCCTTGATCTCCATGGTCAACGGCTTGTCCAGCGGAAACGCCGATCCCAGATCGATCTTGATTTGCTCCGCCGTCCGCTCGCCGATCAGCAGGTTATATTTCCGCTTCAGGTAATTCATGATGGCTTCGTCCATCTGGTTTCCGGCCATCCGTACCGACCGCGAATAGACGATGCCCGACAGCGAAATCACCGCGATGTCCGTGGTCCCGCCGCCAATATCCACTACCATGTTGCCGCTCGGCTCCGTAATCGGCAGCCCTGCGCCGATCGCCGCCACCATCGCCTGTTCCACCAGGTAAACTTCGCTGGCCTTCGCGCGATACGCCGAGTCCTCGACTGCCCGCTTCTCCACCTGCGTAATCTCCGAAGGCACGCCGATTACGATCCGTGGATGCACCAGCATCTTCCGGTTATGAGCCTTCTGGATGAAGTAATTCAGCATCTTCTCGGTGACTTTGAAGTCGGCGATCACGCCATCCTTCATCGGCTTGATGGCCACGATGTTGCCGGGCGTCCTGCCCAGCATCTCCTTGGCCTCCTTGCCCACCGCCTCCACTTCACCGGTGTTCTTATTGATGGCTACAATCGACGGCTCGTTGACCACGATGCCCTTGTTCGCCGCAAAAACAAGCGTGTTGGCAGTGCCCAGGTCAATGGCCAAATCGTTGGAGAAGACACTGAAGAGAGACCGCAGACTGTGCGATCGTCCTAAGCGAGGCTTGTATCCGTTCGATGACATCGAGGGGGTAGTTTTTCCTGAGAAGTCTTATTTATTGTACGGCTTTGCGATCCTTCCGGCACTTTCGCAGCCTGGATTATTCCGGTCAATGGCACCTTTGTGTTCAACCCACCACTTCCGTCGTATCCTGAGGATTCGCCTTCAGGAGATCACAGCGCGTGGCGCACAAAACCTACCAGAACCTCATCGGCGGCCAGTGGGTTCCCTCCCGCTCCCGCAAGACCTTCTTCAACCTCAATCCCGCTCGTACCGACGACGTCGTCGGCGAGTTCCAGGCCTCCGCCGCCCAGGACGTCGACGCCGCAGTTGCCGCCGCCTCCGAAGCCTTCAAAACCTGGCGGCTGACCCCGGCCCCCAAACGCGCCGAAATCCTCTACCGCGCCGGCCAGATCCTCCTCGACCGCAAGGAGCAATACGCCCAGGACATGACCCGCGAGATGGGCAAAGTGCTCGCCGAAACTCGCGGCGACGTCCAGGAAGCCATCGACACCGCCTTTTACATGGCAGGCGAAGGCCGCCGCCTCTTCGGCCCCACCACCCCTTCCGAGCTGCGCAACAAGTTCGCCATGGCCGTCCGTTTGCCCGTCGGCGTCTGCGGCATGATCGCCCCCTGGAACTTCCCCATGGCCATCCCTTCCTGGAAGCTCCTGCCCGCGCTGGTTTGCGGCAACACCTGCGTCATCAAGCCCTCCAACGACACCCCGCTCTCCACCATCAACCTGGTCCAGGCTCTGGTCGATGCCGGCGTCCCGGCAGGCGTCGTCAACGTCGTCACCGGATCCGGCTCCCAGGTCGGCACCCGGATCGTCGAGCACCCCCAGGTCCAGGCCATCTCCTTCACCGGCTCGTCGGAAGTCGGCCGCATCGTCGGCCAGGTCGCCGCCGGCCTCTTCAAGCCCTGCTCCCTCGAAATGGGCGGCAAGAACGCCATGATCGTCCTCGAAGACGCCAACCTCGACCTCGCCCTCGACGGCGCGCTCTGGGGAGCCTTCGGCACCACCGGCCAGCGCTGCACCGCCACCAGCCGCATCATCGTCCACCGCGACGTCGCGAAGGAATTCACGAAGGAGCTGGTCGACCGTGCCGAAGAGCTCAAAGTCGGTGATGGCCTCGACGAATCCGTGCAGGTAGGCCCGCAGGTCAACCGCCAGCAGATCGAAACCTCCATCCGCTACTGCGAAATCGCGAAAAAGGAAGGCGCGAAGCTGATGACCGGCGGCAAGCCCCTCACCAAAGGCGCGTTCGCCAAAGGACACTTCTTCCCGCCGACGATATTCGCCAAGGTCAAACCCGGCATGCGCATCGCCCAGGAAGAGGTCTTCGGCCCCGTGGTCAGCATCCTTGAGTGCGCGAGCTTCGACGAAGCCATCGCCATCTCCAACGGCATCCAGTACGGCCTCTCCACCGCGCTCTACACCCGCGACGTCAACCGCGCCTTCCGCGCCATGCGCGACCTCGAAGCCGGAATCACCTACATCAACGCCCCCACCATCGGCGCGGAAGTCCATCTCCCCTTCGGCGGCGTCAAGCAAACCGGGAACGGCCATCGCGAAGGCGGCATCGGCGCCATCGACTTCTACACCACCTGGAAGTCGGTCTACGTCGACTACTCCGACAAACTCCAGCGCGCCCAAATCGACACCAGTGAATAACAGGATGAGTTCTTCGCATAACGGTGCTGCGAAGCAACACGACGGCAGAAGCCACGGGCTTTAGCCCGTGGAAAATAGGTCTTACCTTCGCTGGGCTTTAGCCCCGGGCCTGTCCTTCAAGCCCCCGCCCCCCCCAAAAAAATCCGCCAGGTTCACCCCACAGCAAGAAGCTAAAGCCCCGTCTTCCCCATCGTCAATGAAATGATTCTCTGCCTCAGCACCAAAGGCATCTCCCCGTGCCGTTCCGGGAAATGCCCAAACCAACCTAAGCCCCGATAAACCCCGGCCAGGTTCACCCTACAGCAAGAAGCTAGCGCCTTCGTCTTCGTTATCGTCAATGAAATCATTCACTGCCTCAGCACCAAAGACATCTCCCCGTGCCAATTTGGGAAGCGCAGTCTCAACCCTTCCCGGCCAACACCTTTCGATCGGCAACCTTTGCCCCCTGAAAGTCTTGCTCTTCACTGGGCCCTGGCCCTCTACGTCGCTTACTCCGACGAACTCCAGCACGCCCAGATCGACATGGGGGAGAATAGGGGCGTTGACTCGGCAAAAGGAGACGTTCCATGAAAGACCACCGGAACCGTGTCCCATCCCTTGTTCTCCCACTCGCCGGAGGGGCATCCTGCCTCCTCGCGTTATGCGCGCTCAGCGTGACCGGTTGCGAGCGCTCTGCGAAGGAACCAGACCGTTCAGCCGAGGTCGAGGCGATTAGGGCCCTGGACGCATCGTGGGTGGCCGCGGGCCAGTCGAAAAGCGTGGATGCCTGGGTCGCGTTCTACGCTGACGATGCGGCGGTTCTACCGCCGAACGAACCTGTTGCCACCAACTCGGATGCCATTCGCAAGTCGGTGAGCGAGTTGCTGACGTTGCCCAACCTCTCGATCGACTGGAAGCCCACGAAGATCGAGGTGGCGCGCAGCGGAGAGCTGGCTTACCTCTACGGGGCGTATCAGCTGGCGTGGGATGAAGGCGGCAAGCGTGCGACCGACCGCGGCAAGAATGTGGAGATCTGGAAGAAGCAGCCGGACGGCCGCTGGAAGTGCATCGTGGACACGTGGAACTCGGATCTGCCTGCGGTTCCCGCACCAACCACGTAACAGCGCCGAGCCCAAAAAAGACTTCCACTCACCCACCCCCGTGTTCGGAAAGTGCAGAAGCAGACCCCCGCCCCCCCGATAAACCCCGGCCAGGTTCACTCCACAGCAAGTAGCGAACGCCCTCGTCTTTGCCATCGTCAATGAAATGATTCTCCGCCTCAGCACCAAAGGCATCGGCCTGTGCCGTTTTGGGAAACGCAGAAGCACATTCCCAATAAACCCCGGCCAGGTTCACCCCACAGCAAGTAGCGAACGCCCTCGTGTCCACCATCGTCAATGAAATGATTCTCCGCCTCAGCACCAAAGGCATCTCCCTGTGTCATTTTGGGAAGCGCAGCCCCAACGCCAACCTCCTCTATTCGCGCCTCTTTTGCCCCAGGAAAGTGTCGTCCACATGCCTTCGCCCTCTCCAAAACAATTTTCACCACCCGCCCCTGCCTTGACACAAAAAACCCGCGATGCTTTAGCATGATCCTTGGTCCTGACGTTCTTGCTCGCGCATATCGCGCGCATCCGGCCCCAACCCGAAACGCTAACAACTTCCACTCCATCGAAGGCCATCATCACTAGTCACACATGATCACAGTCACAGACCTCACCAAAAGGTACGCCCGCACCACCGCCGTCGACCACATTTCCTTTTCCGTTAATAAAGGCGACATCGTCGGATTCCTCGGCCCCAACGGCGCCGGCAAAACCACCACCATGCGTATGCTGACGTGCTTCTTCCCGCCCACCTCCGGGAAAGCTACCGTCGCCGGCTTCGACGTCTTCGATCAGTCCATGGAGGTGCGCCGCCGCATCGGCTATCTGCCCGAGGCTCCGCCCCTCTACCTCGAAATGGAAACCATCGAGTACCTGCGCTTCGTCGGCCGCCTCAAGGGCCTCTCCGGCGCGGACCTCGAAAAACGCGTCGCCTACGTCTGCGACCGCTGCGCCATCGCCGACGTCAAAATGAAGCTCCTCGGCAAGCTCTCCAAGGGCTACCGCCAGCGCGTCGGCCTCGCCCAGGCTATCATCCACAACCCCGACGTGCTCATTCTCGACGAGCCCACCGCCGGCCTTGACCCCAAGCAGATCAACGAAACCCGCGACCTCATCAAGAGCCTCGCCGGCGACCACACCATCATCCTCAGCACCCACATCCTGCCCGAAGTCGAGCAGACATGCGAGCGGGTCATCATCATTAATAAGGGCAAGCTGGTCGCTACGGATTCAGTCCAGAACCTCCAGGCCCGCGCTCGCGGAGCCGAATCGGTCCTGATTGAAGTGGCCCCGCGCACCGGCAGCCTCGCCACACCAACCGTCCAGCAGCGCCTCGAAAAAATCGCAGGCGTCAGCCGCGTCCAGCTCAAAGAAGAACGCGGCCCCGGCTCAGTCTTCGAAGTTGAGAGCGACAAAGGCAAGCTCGTCCGCGGCGATCTCGCCCGCGCCATCGTCGAAGCCGGCTGGGACCTCAACGAGCTCCGCCCCTCCGCCATGAGCCTCGAAGAAGTCTTCCTCCAGCTCACCGGCAGCGACACCGCCACTACCCCCGAAGCTCCACCCGCGCCTGCACCCCCAGACACCGACGCCCCCGCTCCGGAGGCCAAAGCATGAGAAACATCTGGATCATCTGCCGCCGCGAGCTGTCCAGCTACTTCACCTCGCCCATCGCATGGCTGCTGCTCACCATGTACAGCGTCATCTTCGGCTTCATCTTCTGGAATTTCGTCGGCGAGTTCGTCAAGCAGGGCATGGAAATGGAAATGATGGGCCAGATGCAGCCCATGAACATCAACGAGCAGGTCATCCGCCCCCTGCTCGGCACCAGCAGCTTCCTCGGATTGTTCGTCGTTCCCCTCATCAGCATGCGCCTCTTCGCCGAAGAAAAACGCAACGGCACCATCGAGCTGCTCGCCACCTCGCCCGTCCGCGACATCGAAATCATCCTCGGCAAATGGTTCGCCGCGACCGTGCTCTACTGCTGGATCATCCTCTACGCCAGCATCAGCTTCGTCTTCCTCTTCCGCTTCGGCAATCCAGACTGGAAGCCGATGCTCATCACCCTGCTCGGCGTCTTCCTCCAGGGCGCGGCCCTGCTTGCCATCGGCACCTTTATCTCCACGCTCACCAAAAATCAGATCATCGCCGGCGCGCTCACCTTCGGCGCTTGTCTGCTCCTCTGGGTTTTCTCCTGGGTCAGCAGTTATGACTCCTCTACCTGGGCCCAGGTCATGTCCTATATGTCGGTCATAACTCACTTCGATTCTTTCGACCGCGGCGTGCTGTCCACCAAAGACGCGATCTACTACCTCAGCGTCATTTTTGTTGGACTCTTCTTCACCGCCCGCTCCATGGAATCTCTTCGCTGGAGGTCGTAACTCGGAATGGCAAGCCCGTGGCTGAAGGCGAGACAGACAAAGTACGCGGCCTACGCGACCACTTACATCCTGGTCGTCCTCGCCGTCGTCGTCGTCGCCAATTATCTCGGCAACCGTTATTCGAAGTCGTGGGATGCAACCGCGAACAAGCGCTACAGCCTCTCGCAAGAGACGAAGAAGATCGTCGACGGCCTTAAGTCGCCCGCGACCATCACTTACTTCAATGTCAGCACCCGCTTTGTCGAGGCAAAGGACATCCTCGACGAATACACTGCCATTTCGCCGTCCAAGGTTCAGGTCAAATACGTCGATCCCGAGAAAGAGCCGATGCTCGCGCGCGCGGCCGGCATTCGCACCATTCCCGCCGCCACCGTGCAGATCGGCGACCACACCGAAACCGCCACTGACATCACCGAAGAAGGCATCACCGGCGCCTTCATCCGCGACATCAAAGGCAACACCCGCACCGTTTGCTTCCTTACCGGCTCAGGCGAGCATGCGATTGACGACACCAGCCGCGACGGCGCCTCCCGCCTCAAGGACCTGCTCGCCAAGGACACCTACCAGACGCAATCCATCAACCTGATCCAGAAAGCCGAAGCCCCCACCGACTGCACCGCGATCGTCATCGCCGGGCCCACCGGCAACTACGAGCAGCCCGAAGTCGACGCCATCAAAACCTACGTCGAAAACGGCGGCCGCGCCCTCGTCATGCTCGATCCGCCGCTCAGCATGGGTCCCAACGGCATCGCCGACAACGACGCCCTCACTTCCCTGCTCGCCAGCTGGGGCGTCACCGTCGACAAAGACCTCGTCCTCGACCTCAACCCCATCGGCCAGCTCTACGGCTTCGGCGGCCAGGTGGCGCTCGTCAACAGCTACGGCACGCAGCCCATCGTCGCCGACATGAAGACCACCTTCACCGGCTTCCCGCTCGCGCGCTCCCTCACCTTTAAGAACGCCGACAAGACCACCGTCGAGAAGCTCTTCGACACCTCCGCCACCAGCTTCGCGACCACCAACCTCAGCTCCCCCAAAATCAATGTGAAGGATCCGAACAACAAACAAGGTCCGCTCACTCTTGCTGTGGCCGGCAGCTACAGCACCGGGAAACCCAGCTCCGAGGGCCGCTTTGTCGTCATCGGCAGTTCCGCCTGGGCCTCGAACGCCTTCCTCAGCTTCAACGGCAACAAGGACCTCGCCGCCAACACCGTTAACTGGCTCTGCTCCGACGAAGACCTCATCTCCATCCGTCCCAAAGCGCCGGAAGACCGCCGCATCACCATGACCACCGGCCAACTCGCAATGGTGCGCATCGTCAGCCAGTTCGTGCTCCCGCTCATCGTCATCGTCGGCGGCATCATGGTCTGGTGGAAGCGGAGATGATTTATCCGGGCGCGACGCAATGGGTGCCCCATATCTGCCCGGTTTTGGCAGATATGGGAGCAAAGAATCCCGGACGGCCGGTTTTGTATCAGGGCACGAACCAACGGGTGCCCCACATCTGCCTGCCGTTGGCAGATGTGGGATTCCACTGGCCTACCCATGCCGCGATTTGTTTTGTATCAGGGCGCGACTTTACAACTCGAAAAAAACAGCCCTGGCTGGCCCGGGTCTCGATTTTGAGAC
>PMAD01000170.1:13116-13301 GCA_003152415.1 Acidobacterium sp. | reverse complement strand
ACATTGAAGCAGCTGGTACAAACTGGCCAGGACAAACCCTTCCTCGCGGGAGCAGCGATCCGCGACTGGCCGGCCATGCGCTGGCGAGGGGTTCATGACGACCTGTCGCGCGGGCCGATTCCGACGCTGGAATTTCAGAAGAAGCAGATCAGCACCTTCGCCGCCTACAAGCTCAACGTCTACTC
>PMAD01000170.1:0-13073 GCA_003152415.1 Acidobacterium sp. | reverse complement strand
AACGGAGCCGTCCTTGCGCCAGGCCGGCCCGGATCGATGCAACTCATCACCCAGTGGTTCGATGAGCTCGCGAAGCTTTACCCTGGACCCTTTCTACACATCGGCGCCGACGAAACCTCTGAGCTGGGTCAGGGACAGACCGCGAGCGACGTGCAACAGCGCGGACTAGGCGCGGTCTACATCGACTTCCTCTCCGGAATTCATGAGGCGCTCGCGCCGCTTCATCGCCGTCTCCTCTTTTGGGGAGACGTGGCGATGAACAGCCCGGCTCTGGTGCCGCGGCTGCCGCACGACATGATCGCGGTGACGTGGCAATATGATCCCGAGCCGCAGGGCTTTCATCGCTGGCTCGATCCCTACACGAAGGCGGGCATGGAAACCTGGGTTGCACCCGGCGTGAATAACTGGAACCGCGTGTGGCCGGATTTCGATCTGGCTCTGCGCAACATTCAGGGCTTCGTCGCCGACGGGCAGAATGCCGGAAGCACCGGCATGCTGAACACAATCTGGGACGACGATGGCGAAGGATTGTTCCTCGAGGATTGGTACGGGGTCCTGTTTGGCGCGGCCGCATCGTGGCAGCCAGGAAGCGCAGACATCGCGCAGTTCCAACGGGACTACGGAGCCGTCTTCCACGGCGACGCGACCGGCGACATCGATGAGGCGCAGCGCGCGCTGATCGCCGCGCATCAGACGCTCGCGGGCGCCGGCCTCGGCGATGCGCGCGATGCATATTTCTGGATCGACCCCTGGAGTCCCGAGGGCCAGCAGATCGCAGCGAAGATTCGCCCAGTGAGCGCGGAAGTGCGCCTCGATGCGGAGCGCGCTCTGACTTTGATCGCTCAGGTAAAGGCCGCCGCCTCGCTACGCGAGATGGAATCGCTCGACGCCATGGATCTCGGTGCGCGTCGCATCGATTTTCTGGCGTTCAAATTCCAAACCGCCGATCAAATCGCCGACAGCTACCGCCGCCTCTACGACGGCCAGAAGACCCCTGAAATCTTGTCACACATCTCGCGCGACCTATGGAATCTCTCCGGCGTCAACGGTCACTGTGAGGATCTGCGCGATGGCTACAGCTATCTGCGAACGCGCTTCAGCGATGTGTGGCTCATGGAGAATCGGCCCTTCTGGCTCAACAACGTTACAGCCCGCTACGATGCCGCGGCCCAGTTGTGGGTCGAGCGCAGCGAGAAAATTGCCGGGGCGCGCGAGCAATGGAGCCAGCATCACGCTTTACCTTCACCAGAAGAGATTGGGATTCCGCAGGCACCCGTTGCCCCCTGAGATTTGCCGATGACTCCGCTGCCCGTACACCCATCGCACCTCCGCTTGATCGATCTGGCGCTGGTCGCCGTGTACCTCGCGGGCATCACGCTCTTCGGCCTGCGCTTCCGCAAATCAGCGGATCGCTCCTTGCGCTCCTACTTCTTGGCTGACCGCAATCTGCCCTGGTGGGCGATCTCGCTGTCCATCGTAGCGGCAGAAACCAGCACGCTCACGATTATCAGCATTCCTGGGCTGGCGTTTTCCGGCGACTTCGGATTTCTTCAGGTCGCGATGGGCTACCTTGTGGGGCGGGTCGTGATCTGCATTCTCTTCCTGCCTCGATATTTTCGCGGCGAGTTGCTGACCGCTTATCAGCTCATCGGCCAACGATTCGGTCCGCGCCTCCATCGCTTCACCGCGGCTCTGTTTCTGATCATGCGCGCTGCGGCGGAGGGCGTGCGCGTGTTTGCCGTCGCCATCGTTGTCGGACTTGCCATCGGAACCGGCGACGTCGCTTCGATTGCGATTCTCTCCGCGCTCACGCTGCTCTACACGTTTGAAGGCGGCATGGCCGCTGTCATCTGGACCGACGTAGCGCAGATGTTCCTCTATGTTGCCGGCTCGCTGGTCGCCCTCGCAACCGTCTGCCACAGAATTCCGGGCGGCTGGAGCGCGCTCGTCGAGGGAGCGTCCGCTGCACACAAGCTTACGGTCCTGCACTTCTCCTGGTCCGTCGCGCAGACCTACACGTTTCAGGCTGGCCTTCTGGGCGGATGCTTTCTGACCATGGCGAGCCACGGGACCGACCAACTGATGGTCCAGCGCTTGTTGGCGGCGAAAAACCTGCGCGAATCGAGACTGGCTCTGCTGGCGAGCGGCGTAGTAGTTTTCTTTCAGTTTGCGTTGTTTTTACTTATCGGCGCGGGCCTTTTCGTTTATTACAACAAAATGGGCATCGCACCCTCTCTCGGAACAGACCGCATTTTTCCCGCATTTATCGTGCAGCAGATGCCCACTGGCATCGCCGGCCTGATGATCGCGGCGATTCTCGCTGCGGCCATGTCCAATCTGAGCGCAGCCCTCAATTCGCTGGCCTCTGCTTCTGTCGTCGACTTTTATCTGCCGCGTTACCCGGAACTCTCCGAGCAGATGCGCACTCGCCTGTCGCGACTGATGACCGTCGTCTGGGCCGGTGTGCTGTTCGCTCTGGCGATGTTCTCCCGCAGCGGCGGCCACGTCGTGGAAATTGGTTTGTCGATCGCTTCAGTGCTGTGGGGCGCCATGCTCGGGGTCTTCCTGCTCGGCACCCTGACTCGTCGCGCCGGCGAACGCGGGACAATCGTCGGTATGGCGGCCGGAGTTGCGATCAACCTGTTGCTGTGGCTTCAGCCGCACTCCTTTACCCTGTCTGTTGCGGGCCGGGAAGTGGTTCTTCCGAAGATTGCCTGGACATGGTGGGTGCTCATCGGATCGCTCGTGACCTGCGCCGTGGGATACAGCGCAAGCCTCGCGTTTCCAGAGCCGATCCCATCGCAGGAGGGGTTCGAGGGATGATTCGCAATCTTCAGACGCCGACGCTGCTCCTGGCCGTTGCACTCTGCGTTTCTTCAGCGTGCGCGCAGAGCGACTTCTCCTCCATCGATCAAATCGTCAGCCACGCGGTCGATGAGCAGCAGCTGCCCGGAGCGGTGGTCGTGGTCGGCCATGATGGGCACGTCGTCTTCCGCCGCGCTTACGGCATGCGCTCGCTTGAGCCAACCCAGGAGACGATGGCGACCGACACCATCTTCGACATGGCCTCGCTCACCAAACCGCTGACGACGGCACTCGCCATCATGCAGCTCTATGAGCAGGGCAACCTCGGGCTTAACGATCCGGTCGCGAAATACCTGCCCGAATTCGGCGCCAACGGAAAACAGGACATCACCATCCGCCACCTGCTCACGCATTATTCCGGACTACCACCGGACCTTCCGCTCGGCGAGCCGTGGACGGGAAAGGATAAGGGCTATCAGCTCGCGTTCGGCATCGCTCCGCTGCGACCACCCGGCGAGCAATTCCTCTACAGTGACATCAACTTCATTGTGCTGGGTGCGCTGGTTGAAAAACTCTCCGGCCTCACGCTCGACGAGTACACAAAGCGCCACATCATGGATCCGCTGGGTTTGGCGCACACGCAATTCCTGCCGCTCGCATCATGGATTCCGCACATCGCGCCAACAGAGTACGAACACGATCCGATTTCCTCGGGTGTGCCGGCATCGAGGACTTTTCCCGGCGACACGATGTTGCGCGGCGTGGTGCACGATCCAACCTCGCGCCGCATGGGCGGCGTGGCGGGTCATGCGGGACTCTTCAGCACCGCCGACGATCTCGCGATCTATGCGCAGAGTTTGCTCGATCGTCTCGCAGGCCGCCCCAGCAAGTTTCCTCTGTCGCGCATCGTGTTGCAGAAAATGACTGCGCCGGAACAGCCGGCCACGGGTACGGCGCTGCGCGGTTTCGGCTGGGACATCGACTCGCCGTATTCGAGCAATCGCGGCACGCTGTTCCCCGTTGGCTCCTTTGGCCACACGGGTTTCACGGGAACCTCCCTGTGGATCGATCCAACGAGCGATAGCTACGTGATTGTGCTCGCCAACTCGGTCCATCCGCACGGGCCGAAGAGCATCACGTCTCTCCGTGGCAGGATCGCCGACGCAGCGGCCATTGCGATCGGCATTCATGCGGACAACGGCGCACTGGCTGCACACATCACCGGCTACAACGAGTCGCTGAGCGGGATGCGCCGCTGGCCAGCGCGCAATGGTGAGGTGAAGACGGGCATCGACGTCCTGGCGAGCGATCACTTCGACGAACTTGCGGAGATGGCTCGACGCCATGCCGGCAAATTGCGGCTTGGCCTGCTGACCAATCAAACGGGAATCGACGCCGAGGACCGTCGCACCATCGACCTGCTCTTCCACGACGCGGAACAAGCAGTGCCGGGGCTGACCCTCGACACACTGTTCAGCCCGGAACACGGCATCGGTGGCACCTACGACGAACCCGGTGTTCCGAACACGACCGATGCAGCGACGGGCCTGCCGGTGATCGGTCTTTATGGGACGAAAGACGCGGATCGGCGCCCCTCACTCGACGTTCTGCGCAAACTCGACGCCGTCGTGATCGATCTTCAGGACGCCGGCGTCCGTTTCTACACGTATGAAGCCGTGGTTCGCTATTTTCTGGAGGCTGCCGCCCAGACGGGAACCGAGATTGTCGTTTTGGATCGCCCCGACCCAGTCAACGGCTCGTTTGTGCAGGGTCCGATCTCCGACCCGAGCACGGAAAGCTACGTCAATTCCATTCCAATCCCCGTCCGCCATGGGATGACACTGGGCGAGCTGGCGCGTTACGATAAGCAACAGCTGCAGTTACAAACTGCTCTGACCGTCGTGCCCATGCAGGGCTGGCAGCGTGGCGACTGGTATGACTCGACCAGCCTTGCCTGGGTGAATCCGTCGCCCAACCTGCGCGACCTGGAAGAGGCGACCTTGTATCCCGGAATCGGCCTGATCGAGACGACGAACATCTCCGTCGGTCGGGGCACCGACACGCCATTCGAGCTCGTCGGCGCGCCCTGGATCGACGCCCACGCTTTCGCCCAGTTTCTTAATCACCGGCAGTTGCCAGGCGTGCGCTTCGTCCCCGTCGACTTCACGCCGCAGAAGCCCTTTCCGTACGCCGGCGAACCCTGCCATGGCGTGCGCATCCTCGCGATCGACCGCAATGTTCTGGATGCCCCGGAGCTGGGCGTCGAAATGGCCTCGGCACTGCACCGGCTATATCCAGAGAACTTTGAGCTGCAGAAAATGAACACGCTGCTCGCGAATCAGACGGTTCTCGACGCAATCGCCGCAGGCCAGGATCCGCAGCGTATCGCAGAAGATTGGCGCGCGGCACTCGATGCCTTCGAGCAGCAGCGCCAAAAGGCTCTGATCTACACGCCCTGACGAGCTATTCGACCGTGACGGACTTGGCCAGATTGCGCGGCTGATCGACGTCGCATCCGCGGCGTACGGCGATGTGATACGCCAGCAGCTGCAGCGGGATCACTTCGAGGATCGAGAGCAGCAGCTCTGGTGCGCTCGGAACAAAGAGGACATGATCCACGAGCTGTCCGATATGGTCGTCGCCGCGCGTGGCGACCGCGATCACTTTGCCCGACCGCGCCGTCACTTCCTGAATGTTCGACAGCGTCTTCTCATAGCGCAGAACAGAATCGCGATTCGTCTCGTCCTTCGTCGCCAGCACCACCACAGGCAGCGTCTCGTCGATCAGCGCGTTAGGGCCGTGCTTCATTTCGCCCGCCGGATAACCCTCAGCGTGAATATAGGAAATTTCCTTCAGCTTTAGCGCGCCTTCGAGCGCAATCGGATAGTGGATGCCGCGTCCGAGGAAGAGGAAATCGCGCGCGTTCGAATACAGGCGGGCCAGCGGCTCGCACTCGTCGTCACAGGTGCGAAGAATCTCCTCAACCTTGCCAGGCAGATGATTGAGCGCATCGAGCAGCGAACGACTCTCGTCTTCGCTGATCGTGCCGCGCACCTGCGCAAGATGCACGGCGAAAAGAAAAAGCGCGACCAGCTGCGCCGTGAATGCCTTCGTCGATGCGACACCTATCTCCGGCCCCGCGTGTGTGTAGATCGTCCCATGAGCCTCGCGCGTAATCATCGCGCCCACCACATTGCAGACCGCAACAGTAGGCGCGCCCTTCTGGATCATTTCCCTCTGCGCGGCCAGCGTATCGGCGGTCTCGCCCGACTGCGTAATCAGCAGGCCGACCGTGCTCGAGTCGACGATGGGATCGCGATAGCGAAATTCGCTGGCATAGTCGACTTCGACAGGTAAACGCGCCAGCCGCTCGATCATGAACTTGCCGGCAGTTGCAGCGTGCCAACTGGTCCCGCAGGCCGCGATGTGAATGTTGCGCGCCTTGCGGAATGTCTCGTCGGGAATCTTCATCTCGTCCAGGAAAACCTTGCCCGTGTCCAGCGAGATCCGACCCAGCGTCGTGTCGCGGATGGCGCGCGCCTGCTCGAAAATTTCTTTGAGCATGAAGTGCTTGTAGCCGCCCTTTTCCGCCTGAATCGGATCCCACAGAATCCGCTGCAGTGGCCGCTCGATCGGATTGCCGTCGAAATCGGTCAGTGCGACACCCTTTGTGGTCAGCACCGCCATATCGCCGTCGGCGAGGAAATAGAGGTCGCGGGTGTGATGCAGGATGCCGGGCACATCCGACGCGACGAAATACTCGCCGTCGCCCACACCGATGATGACCGGCGGTCCGTTGCGGGCCGCGACAATCTTATTGGGCTCATCCGCAGAGAGCACGCTGATCGCGAACGCGCCCGTCAGCCGCTTGACGGCGCAGCGGACCGCGTCTTCGAGAAGAATCGGCTTGCCGGCGCGTGCTGCAGCATTCCGTTCCTGCTCGATGAGGTGCGCAATGATCTCTGTATCCGTCTCTGTGACGAATTTATGTCCCTGGCCGATCAGCTCCTGCTTCAACGCCAGATAATTCTCGACGATGCCGTTGTGCACCACGACCATGCGCCCGGTGCAGTCGCGGTGCGGGTGGGCATTCTCCTCCGTGGGTCTCCCATGCGTTGCCCACCGCGTGTGGCCAATGCCAAAGGTCCCATCGACGGGGCGCTCGTGCAGCACTTCCTCCAGATTTCGCAGCTTCCCCGGCGCGCGGCGCAGCTGCAACCCGTCGCCATTGCCGCCCACCGCGATTCCCGCCGAATCGTAGCCGCGGTACTCGAGCCTGCGTAGTCCCTCAATGATGATCGAGACGACATCCTTGCTGTTGCCGACGTATCCAACAATGCCGCACATAATCCTTAAGCGTACCCCAGGCCTTCAGTTGAGCAGCAGACGACGAAAGTTGTAGAACATCGCGGCCATCAACACCACGCCAAAACCGCCATCGCGCCGCTACGCCAACTCCAGGCGGAAAGAAAACTCCTCGATCACCGGATTCGTCAGCACTTCGCGGGCGATGCGCTCCACTTCCGCGCGCGCCGCGCCCTCGGGCATTCCATCCTCCAGCGTCAGCTCGAAGTGCTTTCCCTGGCGTACATCCGCGACCCCCGCATACCGCATCTTGCGCAGCGCATTGTGAATTGCCTGCCCCTGCGGGTCCAGGACCGTTTTCTTCAACGTCACATAGACATGGGCCTTCATTGTGGCCGATTATAAATCCAGACGCCTCGCGCCCCGCTTCCCCGGGGCCACTCCGGCATCCATAACGATAAGAGATACTGGATCTACCTATGACGAATTATCTGGAACTCCCCGTGGGCGACAAAGCGCCTGAGGTGTTCAACGTCGTGATCGAGATTCCGGCGGAGGGCATCAACAAGTACGAATACGACAAGCAGCTGCACGTCTTTCGCCTCGACCGCAACCTTTACTCGCCGGTGCACTATCCGGGCGACTACGGTTTCGTGCCCTCAACTCTCAGCGACGATGGCGATCCGCTGGACGTGCTGGTGCTGGTCGACGCGCCCAGTTTTCCCGGCTGCGTGATGCAGGTACGCCCCATTGGACTGCTGCAGATGCTCGATCAGGGCATTCTGGACGAGAAGGTCCTCGCCGTGGGAAAAAATAACCCGCGCTACCGGGATGTGTGGAATTATTCGGAGATTTATCCGCATATGCTGAAGGAAATCACGCACTTCTTTTCGATCTACAAGGACCTTGAAGGCAAGCGGGTGGAGATTAAGGGATGGCAGGACGCCTCCCACGCGCGCGATCGCGTTATGTACGCCGTCCGGAACTACGAGGAATCGCGAGGAAGGAAGCTCGTCGAAGTGGGGGCGAAGAAGTAGGCCCTTCGTTCTAGTCGCCAACGGCGACCGCGCCAGCGCGGCGGCTTATCGTTCTTGACACGAAGAAGAATAGTGGCCCGCACGCGGCGATCAATGCGCCCAGCAGCAGGGCGGGATTATGCGCCATGCGTTTCTGGCGCGATGCAAACGCCGCGTAGACGATGAGCTGCGTCGGCCGCGCGCCGATGATGCGCTCCGAGGAACGCTAACCAGCGGGATTAACCATGGGAGAGATCCCGATTTCTGCGTCCCCGAAGGTCTTCCTATATACTGGCCACAACCGAGCCGGAGAGATGGCCGAGAGGCTGAAGGCGGCGGTTTGCTAAACCGTTATAGGGTTGAAAAGCTCTATCGAGGGTTCGAATCCCTCTCTCTCCGCCAGGCATCTTGCGTAGATTCTTGATTCTAATACAAATCACTTAAAATCAGTTGATTATGGCCAAATCTGATTTGGCCATCTTGGCCGTTTTGACCGCCAAATCGGCCTTGTTCGGGCCTTTTTGCATGACAATGCTGGGGGCGCATGACAACGGAGAGGCGCGAGATGGTCGGCTTCGATGCACACTGAGCGCGAGTTGATTCTGCACTCAGAGGATCCTTTCCGCGCGGGCATTCCTTCATGACCGCTGCCGCAGATGTAGTGATTGTGGGCGCTGGCATCGTGGGCGCGGCCTGCGCGCGCGAGTGTGCGAGCCGGGGACTGACCACGATCGTCGTCGACGCAGCCGGCGTTGGCAGCGGCGCCACGGCCGCCGGGATGGGCCACATTGTGGTGATGGACGACTCACCGATGCAGCTGGCCCTCACTGTTTATTCGCAGAAGTTGTGGCGTGAGATCTCCGCGGAGTTGCCCGGCGACGTCGAGTTCGAGGCGTGCGGCACATTGTGGGTTGCCGGCGATGACGAGGAAATGGACGAAGTCCGGCGTAAGCGGGCACTTTACACGTCGGTTGGCGTAGACAGCGAGATTCTTGACAGCCAGGCACTGGCGGAAGCGGAGCCACGCCTGCGGCGTCCGCTGTCCGGGGCTTTGCTGGTTTCCTCCGATGCGGTGCTTTATCCGCCATGCGCGGCGGGATACCTGATGCGGGAGGCCGTGCGGATGGGCGCGCGGATGCTCGCTCCACAACGGATTCTGTCGGCGGGAATAGGCCGCGTGCAGCTGGAGAACGGGACCGAACTTCACGCCGCGCGGATCGTGAATGCCTGCGGAGTGGACGCCGCGAGACTGCTGCCGGGACTTCCCATCCGCAAGCGCAGAGGCCATCTGGTCATCACCGATCGCTATCCGGGGTTTGTGAGGCATCAGCTCGTGGAGCTTGGGTATCTGAAAAGCGCCCATTTTCTCACCACGGATTCCGTCGCGTTCAACGTGCAGCCGCGCAGGACCGGACAACTCCTGATCGGATCGTCGCGCGAGTATGGCGCGGAGAACTCCGGAGTGAATCACGCTCTGTTGGCGGCGATGGTCGCTCGAGCGCAGGCTTATCTTCCGGAGATCGGCGAACTGCAGGCGACTCGGATCTGGACTGGGTTTCGCGCCGCAACGCCGGACAAGCTGCCGCTCATCGGACCGTGGCTGGAAGACGGCACGCTCTTTCTGGCAACCGGTCACGAGGGCCTGGGGATCACCACTTCGCTGGCGACGGCGAAACTACTGGCGTCCGCAATGTTGGGGGAAGAAGCGGAGATTCCAGCGGAACCGTATCTGCCGGCGCGCTTTCTTCATGAAGAGGGCGGCACGGGATTAGGCCAACAGGTCGACGCGCCGGAGAGATCGCATGTCTGAAGCGGCGCGCTCCATTCCGCTGACGGTGAACGGCACGACCGTGCGAGTCGCGCCAGGGACCACCATTGCTGCCGCGGTCTTGCTGGCGGGCGACGCCACGCGCGTGTCTGTATCGGGCGAGCCGCGCGGACCGCTGTGCGGCATGGGTATCTGCTTCGAATGCCGCGTGACGATTGACGGCGTACCGCATCAGCGAAGTTGTCAGATCATCTGCTCGTCGGGAATCCGAGTGATGACGGATGAGGTGCTCAAAGGCTCCGGAGGCACCGGAACGCCATGAAATGGAGCTTCGACATTCTTGTGGTGGGCGCCGGACCAGCGGGCATTGCCGCAGCCGTCACTGCTGCTGAGGCCGGCCAGCACGTCGGTTTGGTGGATGACAATCCTGCGCCAGGCGGACAGATATGGCGAAAGGGCGCACATCTTCCCGCCACAGCCCACCAATGGCAGGCGCGGCTCGACGCCTCTTCGGTGGTCCGCCTCCACGGTTGGCGCGTCTTCGACTGTCCGGAACCCTACCTGGTGCGCGCCGAACGGAACGGCTCCTGGCCTGCGCATCCTGACACCGAAATCGATGAAAACCGCGGTTGCGCCGAATTGCGATGCCGGGCGCTGATTCTGGCAACCGGTGCACGCGAACGATTCCTTCCCTTTCCCGGGTGGACGCTGCCGAACGTGATGGGCGCAGGCGGACTCGATGCGATGGTGCGTGGTGGCTTGCCCATCGCCGGCAAGCGCGTGGTCATTGCGGGAACGGGCCCTCTGCTTTTGGCCGTGGCCGCGCATCTGGCCGCGCGCCAGGCGAAGGTTGCCGTCGTTTGCGAACAGGCCTCGCTATCGCGGCTGGCGCGGTTTGCAGTGGGCATGCTCACCGAGCCGGCGAAGCTATGGCAGGGCGCTCGCTACCGCATGACGATTCGGCAAACCCCGTATCGCACCGGCAGCTGGCCCATCGCCGCGCTCGGCCGCGATCGGCTCGAGGCGGTCACCTTGCAGCAGGGCGGAAAACGGTGGGACGTTCCCTGCGATTATCTGGGCTGCGGCTTTCACCTGGTGCCAAACATTGAGTTGCCCGATTTACTGGGCTGCCGTATCGAAGACGGATTCGTGGCCACGGATGCAATGCTGCGGACTTCCGTTCCCGGCGTCTACTGCGCAGGCGAGCCCACCGGAATCGGCGGCGTCGAACTGTCCCTGCTCGAAGGGCAGATCGCGGCGCTGGCCGCGTCCGGCAACATCGACCGAGCCCGCAGTCTCGCCCGTCAGCGACGTCGCAGGCTCGGTTTCGTTCGCGCGTTGCAACAGGCCTGTGCGCTCGATCCGCATCTTCGCGAGCTCCCGGAAGAAGACACCATCATCTGCCGCTGTGAGGATGTTCGCCATCGATCGCTCCACGACCACGCCACCTGGCGTGACGCCAAGCTGCAGACGCGGTGCGGCATGGGACCGTGTCAGGGACGCATCTGCGGCGCTGCGGCGGAATTCCTTTTCGGCTGGCACGCGGGTTCGGTTCGCCCTCCGCTCTTTCCCGCTTCGGTTTCCAGTCTGGTATCTCCTCGCGAGCCCGCTCTCGCCGACGAGAGCCTCGTAGCTGCAAACGCACTCCATGAAAACGCGAAGGAGACTCCATGAAGTGGTACGGCGTCATGCCCGCAATCACAACCTGCTTCGATGAACACCTGCACGTCGATCACGGCTTTATGACTCGCCATGTGCAGTGGCTGCTCGCCAATGGCTGCGTCAGCATCATCACCCTGGGTTCGCTCGGCGAGGCCGCAACGCTCACCCTTGGCGAGAAGGAAGCCATTGTCCGCAACGTGCTGGCTGCCGCGAAACCAGCTCCGGTCGTCGCGGCCATCTCCTCGCTCTCCACCGACGAGTCAGTCGCCCTCGCAAAAATGGCCGAGCAGGCCGGCTGTTCCGGTCTCATGGTGCTGCCTCCGTACCTCTACCGCGGCGACTGGCGCGAAATGAAGGGCTACTTGTCCGCCGTTTTTCGTGCGACGCCGCTCTCCTGCATGCTCTACAACAACCCGGTTTCCTACGGAACCGATTTTCTCCCGGAACATATCGCTGAGCTGGCCGCCGAGCACAGCAACGTCGAGGCTGTGAAGGAGTCGAGCACTGATGTGCGCCGCGTAACCGCCATCCGCGCTCTCACCGGCAATCGCCTGCACATTCTTGTGGGCGTGGATGACGCCATCGTCGANNGCCGTCGGCTGGGTCGCTGGCCTCGTGAACGCTTTCCCGGCTGAGTCCGTGGCGCTCTTCGAGTCCGCCATTGCAGGCAACCATGAGGAAGCCTTCGCGCTCTATCGCTGGTTCCTGCCTCTGCTGCGCATGGACACCGTGCCCAAATTCATCCAGCTCATCAAGCAGGTCCAGCAGGAAGTCGGCGTCGGCAACGCACGCGTTCGTCCTCCGCGGCTCGAAGTCACAGGCACAGAGTTGCAGGAGACGCGCGCCGTGGTGCAGCACGCGCTGCAATACCGGCCGGCGTTGAAGCGCACCGCGTTTCCGAAGTAGCCGCGAGAGTCACACGAATCAGTGGTGAAGTTTTCATGTCCGCACTCGATCTCTGTTCTTATCTGGGACTCGGCGCAGTCGGCGCCGTGACGCTCAATCTGCTGCTCGGGATGCTGATGTCCCTGCGGTACAGTCCGCTGCGCCACTGGCCGCATCGTCACATCAATATTTTTCTTCTTCATCAGTGGACCGCCTACGCTGCGGTTGCACTCACCGTGACCCACCCGGTTGTGCTGCTCTTCCTGCATGCGCCGCGTTTTCGTGTACTCGATATCCTGTGGCCGGTTAATTCGCCTCTCCAGCCGAAGATCAACCTTGCTGGAGCCGGTGCTCTCTACTTACTTTTGCTGGTCTTCATCAGCTCGCTCCTGCGCCTGCGCATTGGCCGCCCCGTGTGGCGCAGCCTGCATTACTTTGTTTTTCCCGCAGCCGCATTGATCTACCTGCACAGCATCCTCACGGATCCGTTGCTGAAGGATGGGCATCCCGATCTGCTCGACGGCGGAAAGATTTTTGTCGAGGCATGTACGCTGATCGGGATTTTGGCAACAGCCGTTCGCTACCGTCTGCATGGCTTGGGTTTTCGGCCGTCAGGAGCGAAGTAGGGTATC
>PMAD01000325.1 GCA_003152415.1 Acidobacterium sp. | reverse complement strand
ACTGGATCAGAGTAATAACTTACTGGTCCGTCTGGATAACTCGGACAACCCGGAGGTTCCTCCTGGCAAGCCCCAGAACCAGTTGGATTTCTGCTATTTCGGAGGCCTGTATCGAAGCGTCGACCTCGAGGTGCTCGATCCTCTGCACATCACTGACCCGATTCTCGCCGACACGGTAGCGGGCGGCGGCATCTTCGCCACGTTTCCGACCGTGGCCGCCGAGGAATCGACAGTGCAGGTGCAAACCGACGTGGCCAATGAATCCGACCAGCGCCGCATCTGCACGATTGTGCAGGAGCTGATCGATTCCGACGGGAATATCGCAGCCACGAATTCCGCCAGCGTTGCTGTGCCGGCTCGAACCTCGCATGCGGCGACGCAGACCATGAAGGTTCGTAATGCGCGGTTATGGCATCCGGACAATCCCCAGCTTTATTGGCTGCATACCACGGTCAGCGAGAACGACCGAATCAGCGACGATCAGTACACGCGGATCGGCATTCGATCCATTCGATTTGAAAAAGAGCGCGGCCTGCTGATCAACGGCCAGCCGTTCTTCTCCATCGGCGCCAACCGGCATCAGGATCATCCTTATGTCGGTTACGCGCTGCCTCCCTCCGCGCATTATCGCGACGCTTTCAAGCTGCGCGACGCGGGCTTTACTTCGTATCGAAGCCACTATCCGCAGGACCCCAGCTTCATGGATGCCTGCGATGAGCTGGGCATCCTGGCGATCGTGTCCAACCCTGGCTGGCAGTTTCTGGGAGACGACCTTTTCCGCAAGCGCGCTTATCAGGATGCGCGCGAAATGATCCGGCGCGACCGCAACCGCCCGTCGGTCGCCCTGTGGGAAGCGGCGCTGAACGAATCCAATAACAGTCCGCTGGCGGCCGAGTTCTACAAAATCGTGCATGAAGAATTTCCAGGTCCGGGCGTCTATTCAGCCGGAGACCCGATCGGCAGGGCGGTGCCGGAATTCCATGGGTGGGACGTCGGCTACGTTCCGTATCAGCACCTGAATCCGGCCAAGCCCTCCTGGATTCGGGAATGGGGCGACCAGGTGGATAACTGGAGCGATCAGCAGGGACGGGTCCGCGTCGCCCGCGCCTGGGGCGAAGCACCGCTGCTGGCCCAGGCGCTGGCGCACATGTACAGCATGGACAGGATCTATCGGCCCGAAACCAAACCTGCCGGCGCCGATCTATGGGCGGGTATCGACGCGTTCCGCGGCTACCACCATCAGCCCTTCCTCGGAGCGCCGATTGACCTCTTCCGTCTGCCTAAGTTCGACTACTTCATGTTTCAGAGCCAGAGGCCGCCGGAAGTTCACCCGGCACGCGCCGGGAGCGGGCCGATGATCTTCATCGCTAACTATGCGACGTTTCATTCACCCCTGGAAGTTACTGTGTTCAGTAACTGCGAAAAGGTGCGACTTACCCAGAATGGCCAGGTGGTTGCCACGCAGGAACCCGACAGCGGATATAAAATCCCGCATCCGCCGTTCACGTTCAAGGTTGGAGACTTCAGCGCCACACGCAGCATGTTGTTCGGGAACACGACCGCTCCGGGAGCGTTGTCGACGCCGATCGGGAGTCTGCTGGCCGAGGGTCTGATCGGGGGCAAGGTCGTTGCCACCCACTTAGTGCACTCACCGGGGGAGCCCAAAAGCATGCAGTTGCGCGTGGACACCTGCGGGGTCGATCCGGTTGCCGACGGAGCGGACTGGGTGCGCGTGTACGCGCACATCTGCGACGCCCGAGGCATGACCTATCCCTACGCGAACGACATGATCGCCTTCACCGTCAGCGGTGAAGGAGCGCTGATCGGGAACGCGACAATCTTCGCCAATCCGATCCGCGCAGAGGCCGGAATCGCCACGGCTCTGGTGAGAACGACCCGAGTAGCGGGCCAGGTTTCTGTGCGCGCCACTTCGCCGGGACTTAAGGAAGCCGAAGTGCAATTTGAGTCAAGGGAGAATCGGAGACGCGTGGCTTAAACCGTCATGCGGACGAGCTGCTCGGCTTCGATGCGGGGGCCAAGGATGGAGACCTTGGGAACCTGGCCGCGGGCCATCGCCACTTCGTCGCACTTGTAGAGGCGGGGGCAGTTCTGGCAGTCCTTGAAGATCTTGTCGGGGAGGGCGGTGCGGTCCTCGACCTCGCGGAAGCCATAGCGGAAGAAAAAATCGGGAATGCGGGTGAAGAGGCAGACGCAGCCGACGCCGTGATCTTCGGCTTCAGCGAGGAGCGAATGCAACAATTCGCCACCGACACCGTGACTTTTTGCCTCGGGGCGGACGACGATGGAGCGCACCTCGGCAAGATGGGGCCCGTAGAGGTGCAGAGCGCCGCAGCCCATGAAAATCCCACCTTCGGATTCGGCGACGGTGAAGTCGCGGACGTTCTCGCAGATTTCGGCGAAGGGGCGGCGCAGCAGCGTGCCGTCGCCGGAGAGGCTGTTGACCAGCTCGTAGATGTTGGTGGCGTCCTGGAGACGGGCTTTACGCACGCGCATGGGCTGCCTCCATTTCTCCGAGACTGACGGTGCCGTAGCGATCGATCAGGGCCTGGACGCGGTGTTCGGCATCTTTGAGCGCGGCGTGGACGCGCGGGCGCGCGGTGCCACCGAGGACGTCGTGGCAATCGAGGGTGGCTGCGAGGGTGATGCTCGGGAAGAAGTCGGTGTCGAATTCGGGGCCGAACTGGCGGAGCTCTTCGAGGGAGAGGTCGCCGAGCTCGCAGCCTTTATCGAGACAATGGCGGACGGCGTTGCCGATTTTCTCGTGCGCCTTGCGGAAGGGAACTCCCTTGTGGACGAGATACGTTGCGGCGGCCATGGCGTTGAGGAATCCGGTTTCGCAGGCCGTGCGCATGCGATCGGTGCGGAAGCGCAGGGCGCGGGTGAAGAGGGCGAGGACGCAGAGCATTTTCTGCGCCTCTTCGGTTGCGGCGAAGACGGGCTCCTGGGTCTCCTGCATGTCTTTGTTGTAAGCGAGGGGCAGGCCCTTGAGGAGTAGCGTGACGGATACGGCGGCGCCGTGGATGCGGCCGACCTTGGCGCGGACCAGCTCGGTCAGGTCGGGATTCTTCTTTTGCGGCATGGCGCTTGAGCCGGTGGAGAAGGCTTCGGGGAGATCGACGAAGCCGAACTCGGCGGAGGCGAAGAGGGTGATTTCTTCGGCGAAGCGGCTGGCGTGGAGGGCGAGGAGGGTGAGCGCCTGCAGGTATTCGAGGACGAAATCGCGGTCGCTGGTGGCGTCGATGGAGTTGGCGGTGGGCGCGCTGAATTCGAGCTCGCGGGCGGCGATAGTGCGATCGAGCGGGAGGGTGGCGCCGGCGACGGCTCCGGAGCCGAGAGGGCAGAGGTTGAGGCGCTGGGCGCAGTCTTCAAGGCGCGAGGCGTCGCGGAGGAGCATTTCAACGTAGGCCAGGAGCCAGTGAGCGATGAGGACAGGCTCGGCGCGCTGCAGGTGGGTATAGGCGGGCATGACCGCGTCGCCAGCTGCCTGGGCTTGCGCGATAAGCTGTTGCGCCCAGGCGGCGAGGTGCGCGAGGAGGATCTGGATGCGGAAACGGATGAAGAGACGGAGGTCGGTGGCGATCTGCTCGTTGCGGCTGCGTCCGGTGTGGAGCTTGAGGCCGAGGTCTCCGACGGCCTTAGCGAGGCGCAGTTCGACGAAGTGGTGGATGTCTTCGGCCAGGGGATCGGTACGGACCTCGTCGAGCTTCGTGGAGTAGTCGATTCCGATGGTCTTCAGTGCACGGACGATCTGGGCGCGCTCGTCCTCGGTGAGGACGCCGGCGGCATGGAGCGCGAGCGCATGCGCCCGGCTGGCGGCCAGCTCTTCCCAGAGCAACTGCCAGTCAAAGCGGATGGACTTCTGCCATTGATCGAAGAAGGGATCGGGGGCGGCCCGAAAGCGCCCAGCCCACATTTTGGCGGGTTGTTCGGTCATGATCGCTTACTCGCCCTTCGCTGTTGCGCTGTTGAGTTGCGGCATCTCCGAGCCGTGGCTCAGGGTGATGAGGCCGCTGTGGGCGTAGGCGATCAGCTTGGCGCGGGTGTCCGTAATATCCAAATTGCGCATGGTGAGTTGCCCGATGCGGTCGCGCGGGGAGAAGGCGGAGTCGGTCTTCTCCATGCTGAGGCGCTCGGGGTGGAAGGTGAGATTGGGCGACTCGGTGTTGAGGATGGAGTAGTCGTTGCCGCGGCGCAGCTCCAGCGTGACCTGGCCGGTGATGGGGCTCGCNNACCCAGCGCTGCGCGGATTCGCGGAGCATGATGGCCTGGGAATCGAACCAGCGTCCCTGGTAGAGGAGGCGGCCGAGTTTGCGGCCGTTCTCGCGGTACTGCTCGATGGTGTCCTCATTATGAATGCCGGTGATAAGGCGCTCGTAGGCGATGAAGAGCAGCGCCATGCCGGGCGCCTCGTAGATGCCGCGGCTTTTGGCCTCGATGATGCGGTTCTCGATCTGGTCGCTCATGCCCAGGCCGTGGCTGCCGCCGATGCGATTAGCTTCGAGGAGCAGCTCGACGGGATCGGAAAACTCCTTGCTGTTGAGGGCAACGGGGAACCCTTCTTCGAAGCGGACGGTGACTTCTTCGCGGCGGACGTCGACGTCGTCGCGCCACGACGCGATGCCCATGATGGGATCGACGATCCGGATGCTGCTCGAGAGCTGTTCGAGGTCCTTGGCTTCGTGGGTTGCGCCGAGGAGGTTGGAGTCGGTGGAGTAGGCCTTCTCGGCGGACATTTTATAAGCGAAGCCGGACCTCTGCATGAAGGCCGACATTTCGGCACGGCCGCCGAGTTCGTCAATGAACTGCGGGTCGAGCCAGGGCTTGTAGACCTGCAGGCGAGGATTGACGAGCAGGCCGTAGC
>PMAD01000225.1:9430-9908 GCA_003152415.1 Acidobacterium sp. | reverse complement strand
ATGCGGACGTGCGGATGCGTGGCGTAAATGGAGACAAGGGCGACGAGGTAGCCACCGATGAGTGCGGGGAAAATGAGCAGGATGAAAACGAGAACATGGCCGATGTTCGGGATGAGGCGGGGCGGCGGGGGTTCGGGCACCAGCTCGAGAGACGGCGGAGGCGGAGGGGTGCGCTCGACGGGATGCCAGAGGTAGCCGGGCGGATCGGTGGGGACGGGCTCGGAGGCTGCAGGGACAACTTGCCTGGCAATTTCAGGTCCGGGTGAGTTGTTCATGGTGTCGGAGTCGCTCATTGGATGGTTGGTTTCCTGGGCTGCTTCGCGGCGGATTTCAGGCGCCGGGTGCGGCTTCCGTTTGCGGCTGGTGTTGCAAGGCTGCTGCCATGGAACGCGCTGGAACCAGCATAGTGGGGGCGCAGGAATTGGCCAGTATACGAGTGGGGGATGGAGGCGACCTGTTCGGGGGGGCCTTCGGCGAC
>PMAD01000225.1:0-9408 GCA_003152415.1 Acidobacterium sp. | reverse complement strand
CGTCGAAGTGGAGGCCGGTGGTGGGCTCGTCGAGGAGATAGAGGGTGCGGCCGGTCTGGCGTTTGGAAAGCTCGCGGGCGAGCTTCATGCGCTGGGCTTCGCCGCCTGAGAGAGTGGTGGCGGCCTGGCCGAGATGGATGTAGCCGAGGCCGACGTCGACGAGGGTTTCGAGTTTCTGGCGGGCCTGGGGGATGTCGCCGAGGACGGGCAGGGCGTCTTCGATGGTGAGATCAAGGATGTCGGCGATGGAATAGCCGTTGAATTTGACGGCGAGGGTTTCCTGATTGTAACGGCGGCCGTTACAGACTTCGCACTGGACGTAGACGTCGGGGAGGAAATTCATTTCGATGCGGCGCTGGCCTTCTCCCTGGCAGGCTTCGCAGCGGCCTCCGGTGACGTTGAAGGAGAAGCGGCCGGCTTTGTAGCCGCGCTCGCGCGATTCGGGAAGCATGGCGAAGAGGTCGCGGATGGCGGTGAAGACGCCGGTGTAGGTGGCGGGGTTGGAGCGGGGGGTGCGTCCGATGGGGGACTGATCGATGCGGACGGCTTTGTCGAGGAGGTCGAAGCCCTTGATGCGTGTGTAAGCGCCGGGGGCTTCGCGCGAGCCGTAGAGTTCTTTGGCGAGAGCTCGGTAGAGAATGTCGTTGACGAGGGTGCTCTTGCCGGAGCCGGAGACGCCGGTGACGACGGTCATGACGCCGACGGGGAATTTGACGGTGAGGTCCTGGAGGTTATGACTCTTCGCGCCTTCGACGGTGATCCACTTGCCGGAGAGCGGGCGGGGGACGAGGCGGTGGAGGGTGGAGATTTCGCCAGAGAGATAGCGCCCGGTGAGCGACGCGGGGGCGTGCATGATGTCGGCCGGGGTGCCGGAGGCGACGACCTGACCGCCGAGGCGGCCGGCGCCGGGGCCGAGGTCGAGAACGTAGTCGGCGTGGCGGATGGTTTCTTCGTCGTGTTCGACGACGAGGACGGTGTTGCCGAGGTCGCGGAGGGACTCGAGGGCGGAGATGAGGCGCTGGTTGTCGCGCTGGTGAAGGCCGATGGAAGGCTCGTCGAGGACGTAAAGGACGCCGCGGAGACGCGAACCGATTTGGGTAGCGAGACGGATGCGCTGGCCTTCGCCGCCGGAGAGGGTGGCGGCGTTGCGATCGAGGGCGAGATAGCTGAGGCCGACGGCGTTGAGGAACTGCAGGCGCTCGACGATTTCTTTGCGGAGGCGCTCGGCGACGAGGGCTTCGCGGGCGGTAAAGGAGATGGCGCGGGCGCGGTCGAGAGCGCGGTCCATGGGGAGGGCGGTGAATTCGGCGATGGACATGCCGTCGATTTTGACGGCGAGGGATTCGGGGCGCAGGCGCTGGCCGTGGCAGACGGGGCACTCGGAGGCGGACATGTACTGCATCATCCAGTCGCGCCAGGTGTCGGAGCGGGCTTCTTCGAGGGAGTCGCGGAGCCAGGCGAGGATGCCGTGGAAGCCTGTGCGCGGGGCTTCGGCCAGGGGCGGCCCGATGAGGAGGAGTTCCTGCTGTTTCGAGGTGAGCTGTTCGAAGGGGAGCTTGAGGTCGATTTTGTAGCGTTGCGCGGCGAGGTTGATGAGGCGGATGAGATATTGCGAGGCGGAGCCGGGGCCGAGCGCGCCGTCGAGGAGGGGTTTGGACCAGTCGGTGATGACCTTGGCGGGATCGAAATCGTAGATGCTGCCGAGGCCGTGGCATTCGGGGCAGGCGCCGTAGGTCGAGTTGAAGGAGAAGCTGCGGGGCTCGAGTTTGGGAACGTCGAGGCCGCAGTCGGGGCAGGCCATCGATGAGGAATAGAGTTGCTCGTCGTGCTGTGTGCCGACGAGGACGAGGCCATTGGCCATCTGCAGAGCTTTTTCGACGGAAGCGGCGAGGGCTTTCTCGATGCCGGGCTTGAGGACGGCGCGATAGACGATAGCTTCGATGGTGTGGTTCTTGCGCTTCTCGAGATTCGGCGGGTCGGCGAGGTCGAGGATTGCGCCGTCGACGCGGGCGCGGAAGCCCTGCTGGTCGAGTTTGTCGAGGAGGTCTCGGAATTCGCCTTTGCGGCCGCGGACGACGGGGGCGAAGATGGTAACGCGTTCGCCGGGGGAGAAGGCGAGGATGCGCTCGACGATTTGCTCCGCGGACTGGCGGGAGATCTGGCGACCGCAGCGGGGGCAGTGGGGCACGCCGACCGAGGCGTAGAGCAAACGGAGGTAATCGTAGATTTCGGTAATGGTACCGACGGTGGAGCGGGGACTGCGGCTGGTGGTTTTTTGCTCGATGGAAATGGCGGGCGAGAGGCCTTCGATGGAGTCGACGTCGGGGTGCTCGATCTGATCGAGGAACTGGCGTGCGTAGGCGGAAAGGGTTTCGACGTAGCGGCGCTGGCCTTCAGCGTAGATAGTGTCGAAGGCGAGGGAAGATTTCCCGGAACCGGAAAGACCGGTTACGACAGTCAGAGCATTGCGGGGAATCTGGACGTTGATGTCGCGCAGATTGTGCTGACGGGCGCCGCGAACGGTGATTTGGGTGATGGGCATAGCACAGGGGGAATTACCTGTAAATCAAAAAATGCACAATACTGGCGTATAGCGCTTTAGTACCAGTTGCAAAACGGGACACTCGGGCTAGAATTCGAAAAGGTCAACCTTTCGTATCTTATTCGGCAACAGAAAAGTGGGTCAACGGGTCTCACTTCTGTTAGGAATGAAATCGGAAGAAAGAGTGACGGGCCAGGGCATCGGCGCATCTAATTTAATCGGTGAGGAATCCTCGGCGAAGCCGTGGAGAGTATTCAGGATATGCAGGGTGCAGTGAATATGCTGATGTTGATTTGCGCGGCGCTGGCGTCGCTGGCTTTCGGAGTTCTGGTTGCGTACGGAGTTTGCCGCGTGGCGTTTGCCAAATTGCGGCAACATGCGGGTCAGATTGCGGCGCAACGCGCGACGGCGCCGATTGTACCTTCCGTTTCCCAGCCCGATTCGCTATAGGACAGTTCGCGGAGCGCGAGCCCAAGGGGGCGTGCGTGCGATCACAGTTTTCCACAGCCTGACAATCGAACGAGTTTTTGAACGAGCAGGATAGCCGTGTTTTCCACAGGGCGCGGCCGAGCGACCTGGCCTAAAGACCTTCCGGCTTTGATGCTTCAGATTCCAACTTCATGCCGAGGTTGAAGCGTGTCCTTCGCTTGTGTAGAACTCATCCTTATTATTCGTCGCGGATGGCTTCCATGGGATCGATGGAGGCGGCGCGTCCCGCAGGAAAAACAAACGCGAGACTGAGCACGGCGAGAAGCACGGCGAGGGTGGCGATGGCCATGACGGGACTGGTGGGTGTGACGCCGTAAAGGAGAGATTGCAGCAGGCGGCCGGCCATCGCGGCTAAGCCGGCTCCGGCGAGGACGCCAATGACGATGCGGAGGGCGGCGGCGCGGGCGAGATTCGAGACAATCTGCTGGCGCTGCGCTCCGAGGGCCATGCGGATGCCAATTTCGCGACGGCGCTCGGTGACAGTGCGGGAGAGGATGCCATAGAGGCCGGTGGCGACAAGAGCGAGGGCGAGAAGCGCGAATCCGCCGGAGACGCTGGAAAGAAGACGCTGGCGACTGAGGTCGTCGTTGACAACCTGATCGAAGCTGTAGATTTTGGGCGGGGCGGCGCCGGGGAGGATGCGCGCGGCGGTGCGCTGGATGGCGGTGGCTGCGAGGCGCTGGTTGCCGGAGCGAACTGCGAGGAATTCAGAGACGAATCCGTGTTTCTCCTGCTCGATGAGGTGATAGAGGAGAAACGGAGCGGGTTTCAGCAGACTTTGCATGCGGGCATCTTCGGCGACCCCGACGATGCGATACGCGGGGGGCGGAGTTGAGTCGCCGGAAGTAGGTTTGGGAGGCGCGCCGTCTCCTGAAGTGATGTAGTGGCCGATGGGATTTTCGCCCGGGAAGAAAAAGTTGGCGGCAGCGCGGCTGATGACGCAGACCTTGTCACCGGCGATGTCACTGCGGGTGAAGCCGCGACCGTCGAGGATGGTGGTGCCGACGGTGCGGAAGTAGTTGGGGGTGACGCCTTCGCTCCAGACCTGATTGTTCTTGTGGAGATCGCCGGCCGCGTCGCGGGTGAAGAAGTTGCTGGTCTGGAGCCAGCCGTGCATGGGCGGCATGGAGAGAAGCGCTGCGGAGTGAATGCCGGGCTGGGTTTCGAGGTCGTCGACAATCTGGAGGCTTTTGGCGATCTGCACTTTATCCGTGGGATTGTCGGTCTGAAAGCTCAGCTCAGCCAGGGTGGCGTTGGACGCGACGAAGCCGGAGGATTCGCGCAGATAACTGCGCAGCGTGCCTGCCATGAGCAGGGCGGCGTAGATAAGGACCAGGCCGAGAGCGACCTGGATGGGGATGATCCAGCGGCCGAGGCCACCGGCTTTGCGCATGGCGTGGAGCTGCTTGAGATCGAGAGCGGGAGCGGTGCGGGAGGCGCGCCATGCGGGCCAGAGTCCGGCGAGCACGGCGGCGGTGAGAGTGAGAACGACGGCGAAGAGAGTGATGGCCGCGCCGAGTTTGAGGCTGAGGGTGGCTGGTTCGCCGGCCGGCGTGATGAGGGCGACCAGCGCGTGGGCGAGCTCCCATCCGGCGAAGACACCGAGGAAGAGTCCGGCGGAGGCGAGGAGCGCGGTTTCGGTGAGGACCTGAGCGATGAGGCGGCTGCGCGCGGCACCGAGAGCGCTGCGAATGGCGAATTCGTGGAGGCGACCGCTGACGCGCGAGAGGATGAGCAGTCCGGTGTTGACGGCGCAGAGGAGCATCATGAGCGCGCAAAGAGATTCGAGAGCGAGGAGAGGCTTGCGGTACTCGCTGCGCAGACCGGATTCGCCGGTGCGTCCGGATTCCATGCCGAGCTCATATCCACCGCCGAAGAGGTTGGCGTTGAGAGTTTTGTGCTGGGGGTCGGCTTCGTTGGTGATGAGGCTGGCGGAGGAGGCGAGAGCGGCTTGCGCGGAGGCGAGGGACTGTCCGGGCCTGAGGCGACCCATGACGGTGAGCCAGAATGCGCCTGGCTGATCGATCATGGAGAACGGCGGCGGGTCGAAGATTCGGTCGAAGGAAAGCGGGAGCAGGACGTCATTGTGGCTGTCGGGAGAGATTCCGTCAAAGCCGGGCGGCAGGACGCCGACGATGGTGACGGGGGTGTGTTTGGCGCCGAGGACGAGGGTGCGGCCGAGGATGTGCGGATCGGCGCTGAAGTGCGTGCGCCAGAAGTCGTACATGAGGAGAGCTTCGGGCTGGAACGGCTGATCTTTCTCGCCGGCGGACTCGGCGAAGGCGCGCCCGAGATACGGATGGAGTTCAAGGACGCGGAAGATGCTGCCGGTGGCGAGCTCAGTGTGAATGGATTCGGACGAGCCGTGGTCATTTTGCAGTGCGACGTCGTTATCGTTGGAGGCGAAGACGCCGGCGCCGGTTTGATGCGCGCGCAGAGCTTCGTAGAGGACATAGTTGAAGTCGATGTCGCGATCCGGCCCGGCGGTGAAGGTGTAACGCACCAGCTCGCCGGGATGAGGGACGGGGAGGCTCTTGAGGAGGATGGACCAGGTCAGCAGAAAGATGGCGGTGTTGGCGCCGATGCCGAGAGCCAGGGTGACGAGGGCGACGACCGCGTAGCCCGGGGATTTGCGGAGCTGGCGCAGCGCGTAGCGAAGATCCTGAGCAAACGAGAACATCGCATTCCTCCCGAAGTCGAGGTTACAGGTTGCAGGTTGCAGGAATCACGCCGGTTCACTCGTCACGGATGGCTTCCATGGGATCGATGGAGGCGGCGCGTCCTGCGGGAAACACAAAGGCTAAGACCAGAACAGCAAGGAGCACAGCGAGGGTGGCGAGGGCCATGATCGGGCTGCCGGGCGCGACTCCATAGAGAAGAGACTGGAGCAGGCGGCCAGCCATCGCGGCTAAACCAGCTCCGGCGAGGACGCCGATAGCGATGCGCAGGGCGGCGCCGCGGGCGAGGTTGGAGACGATTTGCTGACGCTGCGCACCAAGGGCCATGCGGATGCCGATTTCGCGACGGCGCTCGGTGACGGTGCGGGAAAGGATGCCGTAGAGGCCGGTGGCGACAAGAGCGAGGGCGAGGAGGGCGAATCCGCCGGAGACGCTGGAGAGGAGACGCTGGCGGCTGAGGTCATAGTTAACGGCGTCGCCAAAGAGCCAGATGTGGGGCGATGGCGCACCGGGGAAGACCCGGGCGAACGCCTGGCGGATGGTTGCAGTGGCGAGGGCGGGATTCGCCGCGCGTACGCCGAGGCTGGTATAGGCGAAGCTGGCATCTTTTTCAGAGCGCAGTGGGGAGTAGACGACGAGGGGCGGGGGCTCGAGAAGACTCCGCATGCGCGCGTCTTCTGCGATGCCGATGACGCGACAAGTTTCACTATTGGACGCTTTCTCCTTTCCGTCCCCGGTCGTGAGAATATTGCCGATTGCCGACTGGCCCGGGAAGAAGAATGCGGCGGCGGCCGCGCTGATGACGCAGACGCGATCGCCGGCGAAGTCCGACTGGGTGAAAGCGCGGCCGGCCAGGATGCGCGTGCCCATCACGTCGAAATAGTCCTGGGTGGCGCTCTCAGGCCACACCTGCTGGTCGCTGAGCAGGTTTCCTTTGGAGTCACGCGTGTAGTAGCCGCCCACCGCAAAGCCGCCGTTGAGCGGAGGCATGAACATCAGCGCCGCGGCGTGCACACCGGGTGCGCTGCGGACCTGGCGCAGGATATCGGTCGCTGTGGTGTACTGGGCCGCGCGGGAGAGACCGGAGTCTGCGAGGTTCAGTTCGACGACGGCGGTTTGGTCCGCATGGAACCCCGAGCTTTCGCGCAGATAACTGGAGAGCGTGCTGGCAAGAAGCAGGGCTACGTTGAGAAGGACGACGCCGAGGGCGACCTGCGCGGGGATGATCCAGCGGCCGAGGCGGTGTGCCGTGCGTGTGGAGGCCGTCTGTTTCAGATCGAGGGCGGGCGCAGTATGCGATGCGCGCCATGCCGGCCACAATCCTGCGAGCAGCGCTGCGCCGAGACTGATCGTGGTTGCGAAGAGAAAGATGACGGCGCCGGCCTTGAGCTCGAGGACCTCGGGCATGCCGGGGCTGGAGATCATGCCGACGAGGACACGCGCCATCTCCCATCCGAGGAAAGCGCCGCAGGTCAGACCGCCCGCGCCCAGCAGCAGGGTTTCAGTGAGCACCTGCGTGAGGAGACGTGTGCGCGAGGCGCCCAGCGCGCTGCGCATGGCGAATTCGTGCAGACGCGAGCTGACGCGCGAGACGACGACGAGCGCTACGTTGACACCGCAGAGCAGCATCATGAGGCCGCAAAGAGCTTCAAGGGCAACGAGGGGCTTTGCGTATTTCCAGCGCAGCCAGGAACGGCCGGCTCGTCCGGACTCGACATCGAGGCGATAGTCCGCGAAGAAACCCGCGGTGAGGAACCTGTGAGACGGGTCTGCTGTTTCGGTGACCTGCTTGCGAATGGCGGCGAGGTTGGCCTGGGCCTGCTGCACGCTTTCGCCAGGGCGCAGGCGGGCCATCACGGTGAGCCAAAAGGCGCCGGGTTCGTACAGCATGGCGTCCTTGAGCATGCCTTCGTAGTCGAGGGGGAGAAGAACGTCGAGGGGTTGTTCCGGAGCAATTCCGTCGAAACCGCGGGGGAGAACGCCGATGATGACAATGCTGGTATTGTCGAGGCGGATCGCTTGGCCGACAACGTTGGGATCCGCATGAAAAGCCGTTCGCCAGTAGTCGTAACCGAGCAGCGCCTCCGGATGCCACCCATGACCTTGTTCGCCGGTGGCGGGATCGAAGGCGCGACCGACTGCAGGACGTAGCTGAAGGACAGGAAAGACAGAGCCGGTCGTGAGCGCGATGGGGATCTTCTGCGACTGACCGTTGCGCGCGATGGTCGCTTCGGCGGACGACCACGCAAAGAGTCCATCGGCAACGGACTGCTGCTTCTGCAGCGCCTGATATTGCGGATACGAAAGCCCGATTTCACTTTCGCCCTTGCGGAAGGTGTAGCGGATGAGCTGGCTGGGATGGGGGACGGGGAGGCTGCGCAGGACGATGGAGTAGGTGAGCAGGAAGATGGCGGTGTTGGCGCCGATACCGAGCGCCAGGGTGATGATAGCGACCAGCGCGTAGCCGGGCGACTTGCGGAGCTGCCGCAGCGCGAAGCGAATGTCCTGTGCTGGCGAGATCATGGTGCAGCCTCCATAGAGTTATTCGGTTCTTAGCGCCTCAACGGGATCGACGGCGGCGGCGCGGCGCGCGGGGAGATAGCTTGCGATGATTCCGCAGACGGCGAGGGTGAGGACCACGAGCAGAATGGTGGCCACATCGTAGCCGATGGCTCCGTAGAGGAAGGAGCGCAGGACGCCGCTGGCGGCCCACGCAACGGCCAGGCCGACGGCAACGCCGAGCGCCAGGAGAACGAGCGCGTGGCGGAGAACGAGCCAGAGGATGTTTTCGCGCTGGGCGCCGAGGGCGAGACGGACTCCCAGCTCCCGGGTGCGCTGGCTGACGGAATAAGCGAGCAGGCCGTAGATGCCGGCGACGGCGATGAGCAAAGCCGCGAAGCCAAAGATGGCGAGCAGGCGCGCGGCGAGGGTTTGCGGGCCGAGGGAGGTGTCGACCACCTGCTGCATGGTGGTTTGCTCAGCGAAGGCGAGATTGGGATTCAGCTGGTGCACGGCATCGCGGACGACGCGGAAAGCGGATTCCGGCGCGAGGCGGGTGCGCACGACGATATCCATATGGAAGGTGGCGAGGATGGAATACATGTCCATTCCCGGCGTCAACTGATCGAGGTCGAAGTAGATTTCCGGAGTAGAGGCGGCTCGCGCTGAATCCTGGTGAACATCGGCAATGGTTCCGATGACGGTGGCGGTGAGGGTCTTGTCATCGTCGTCCCACTTGAGGCGGGTGCCGAGCGGGTTGCGGCCGTTGAGAATGGTACGGACGAATTCCTGGTTCACCAGGACGGCGAGAGGCGCGCCAGGACGGTCGTCGTCGGTAAAGTTGCGGCCGCTGGTGAGGGCAATGCCCATAGTGCGGAAGTAATCCGCATTGCTGGCGCGGACGGCTGCGCCTTTCTGGTCCTTTTGCGGAGGCGCGGGTTCATCGGCCGGCCAGGTGTCGAGGGTGAAATGGCTGGAGGTGAAAGGGCGAATGGTGGCGAGGCCGACGGACTGCATGCCGGGCGAGTGCCGCAGCTTGTCCAGGAGCGGATCGTAGAAACCGGTGACGATGTTGGGAGCTTTGGCGTCGCCGCCTTCCCACCACGCGCCGTGCGTGGGCATGAAGATAGAGGTGGTGTCGAGCTGCTCGGGAGCAAAACCGAGATTGGTGTGGCGGAGCTGCCAGAGGGTTTGGATGAG
>PMAD01000352.1:2991-5816 GCA_003152415.1 Acidobacterium sp. | reverse complement strand
GAGAGGACTTTGCCGGAGGGCGGAACGATGGTGTTGTAAGCGCGCGCCAGGCGGGTGATGGAGTCGAGCAGGATGACGACGTCGCGCTTGTGCTCGACGAGGCGCTTGGCCTTCTCGATGACCATTTCTGCGACCTGCACGTGGCGGGCGGCCGGCTCGTCAAAGGTGGAGCTGATGACTTCGCCCTTGACGGAGCGCTGCATGTCAGTGACTTCTTCAGGGCGCTCGTCGATGAGCAGGACGATGAGGACGATCTCGGGGTGGTTGGCGGTCACAGAGTTGGCGATGGACTGCAGCAGCATGGTCTTGCCGGTGCGCGGCGGAGCGACGATGAGGCCGCGCTGGCCTTTTCCGACGGGCGTCAGTAGATCCATGACGCGGCCGCTGATGTTTTCCTTGACGGTTTCCATCTTGACGCGCTCCTGCGGATAGAGGGGCGTCAGGTTGTCGAAGAGGATCTTGTTGCGGGTCTCTTCGGGCGACTCGAAGTTGATGGCTTCAATTTTGACGAGCGCAAAATACTTTTCGCCTTCGTGGGGCGGGCGGACATTGCCGCTGATGGTGTCGCCGGTCTTGAGGTCGAATTTGCGAATCTGCGAAGGGGAGACGTAGATGTCGTCGGGACCGGGGAGGTAGTTGTAATCGGGGGAGCGGAGGAAGCCGTAGCCGTCGGGGAGGATTTCGAGGACGCCCTCGGCAAAGATGTGGCCTTCTTTTTCGCTTTGCGCCTGGAGAATTTTGAAGATCAGGTCCTGCTTGCGGAGGCCGCTGGAACCGGGGATTTCAAGGGTGCGCGCGATGCGACTGAGTTCAGTGATGTTCTTTTCTTTGAGTTCTGCGATGGTCATGAATCACCTGCGGTGAGCTTTCGAGGAGGGGATTTTGAAACAGGAAGGAAGTTCAGATCGAGCAGCGGGGTGCTGGGATTATCTTAGCCCAGGAAACGCGGTAGCGGGAAGGCCGGCGCGCCGCAAAGGGGGGCGCGGCGCTGCGGTTAGGCAGCGCGGCGCTGGGGGTGCGGGATCGAAATCGGTTCCTGACGAGAGGACAGTGCTGCCGCTGCCGGGCTTGACTCCCGGAAGCGGAGCAGCACGTCGTTCATCGTGTCCTGCAACCGTGTATTCGGCTTATGCAGCTTGCGAGTCGCCTTGGAGGCGAGCTGGCAGAGCTGGTATCGATTGCTGATATGAGTGAGTGCACCAAAAATCAATTCTGAACGCATGGTAGTGTCTCCTTGTTATTTTTCAACTAGTACGATGTCCGACCGCTTTCGATCACAGAAAAACCGCTGAACCACATCGGGCCAAGGCAGGTTTTAGAAAAAGGGTTCACAAAAGCTTCAACCGATTAGACGCGCCAACCGGAACTTTCGATCAACCTTTTTCCTCTCTGGAAAAACGTTTGCAAAGTGCGGATGCCGGTTTTGAACTCGGGCTGCCAACGCTCGCGCAGACGAGAGGCTAGCTCCTGGGGAGCACGACCTCTATCTGCGTGACCGGATTGGCGAAACAGGACGGCGGGGGCCCGGAGGTCAAAATCGACAGTCTTGAAAATACCCTCGGAGGGGATTTGGGTCAACCTTTTTTTTCATAGAAGGATAACGGCGGTTACCGAAAATGGAAACGGCGGTGTAACCCATTGATCAGCCAGTCATTGGCGGAGAAGGGAGGTAACCAAAGTAGATATATGTGGACTTTCGGAGCTTCCAAAATCGGTAGGGTTCGGCCACCGGCGGGGGGAAATGATCAGGTTTCGATCAACTCTTTGGTTTATTTGAACTTAATGGTGTTTCATCGCCATGTGCCCAAGAATGAGCTCGGGATCCGTTCTCCGGGAAGGGGTTACTCGTATCGTAATGCCTCGATTGGGTCGAGGTTGGCGGCGCGGATGGCCGGAATCATGCCGCTGACCAGACCGACGAAGCCCAGGATGACGGTGGAGAGGAGAATGGTCGCCGGGGAAATCAACAGGCGAATGTCGGCGTTCTCAGCGTGCTGGGCCATCGCGCTGTAGAAGGTGATGCGGCCGACGCCGATGGAGACCGCGTAGGCGAGCGCGATGCCGAGAACTCCGCCGGCAGCCGCGATGACCAGCGCCTCCGAGAGGAACTGGAAGAGGATGTGGCGGCGGCGCGCGCCGAGCGCCTTCTCAATGCCGATCTCGCGGGTGCGCTGCTGGACGGCGACCAGCATGATGTTCATGAGGCCGATGCCGGCGATGCCGAGGGTGAGCGCGCCGATGAAAAGCAGCAGGGCCTCCAGAGCGATGGTGATGATCTGGAACTGGCGGAGCTGGTGCATGAGGTTGGCGACGAAGATCGCGTTGTGGTCGGAGGGCAGGAAGTTGTGCATCGCGGCGAGGGTGTTGCGGACGGCCTGCTCGACGACCTGATTATCGCCGTGATAGGTGAGCCAGATTCCGCCGAGATATTTGAGGTCGCCGAAATCCTGGAAGGTGTTGAATGGGATGTAGACCTGGCGATTGACGTCGTCGTCGCCCTCCTGCATTTTGGGTTCGAGCACGCCGATGACGGTGAATCCGATGCCGTTGAGGCGGATGCGCTGGCCGAGCGCGTAGCGGCCGCCGAAGAGCTTCGTCTTGGCCTCAGAGCCGAGGACGGCGACGTGGGCGCGATCCTGATCGTCCTGATCGGTGTAGAAGCGGCCCTGATCGATGTCGAGCTTGAGGATGTCGGCGATCTCGGGGCGATAGCCGTTGATCTCCCAGCTGTACATGTGCTCGTCGCTGGCGACATTGACTTGTTTGAACATGCCCGGCGCGATATGGACGACTCCGGGGACGGTGGCCCAAAGGCGATCGACGTC
>PMAD01000352.1:0-2949 GCA_003152415.1 Acidobacterium sp. | reverse complement strand
GCGATGCCCCACGCCATGCCGCAGACGGTGATGAAGGTGCGGCGGCGGTTGTAGATCATCGCCTCCCACGCTTGTCCCCAGATGTCGCGGATCATGATTCAGTCTCCAGTGGTCAGTCTCCAGTGGTCAGCTGCCAGTGCCCGGTTGCGGGTCTCGGTTGCCGGTCATTCACGCCTGAGAGCTTCTACCGGCTCCATGGCTGCGGCCTGGGCGGCTGGGTAGAGGCCGGAAACGATGCCGCAGATGCTGAGGGCCACGATGGCCAGAGCGGCGGACCAGGGTTGCAGGCGGGGTGGATCGAATCCCTGCATGTTTTGACCGAAGGCCTTCTGCAATAGCCACATGAAAAATGCGGAGCCCGCGATGCCGATGAATCCGCTGACGCCGGTGAGGGTGAGCCCTTCGAGGAAAAACTGGACGAGGATACTGCGCCGTGTTGCGCCGAGCGCTTTGCGCAGGCCGATCTCGCTGGTGCGCTCGGTGACAGAGACGAGCATGATGTTCACTATGCCGACTGCGCCGAGGGCGAGGGTGACAAGGCCGACGCCGCCGAGGAAAATGTCCATCGCGTCAAAAATTTTGCCGACCATTTGCTGGGACTGGACGGAATCCCACTCATTGAAGGCTTCGCTGTCGTCGGGGTTGAAGCCGTGGCGGCGGCCGATGATCTCGTGGACCTCATGCAGAGCCGCGGCATGCTGGGCGGCGACGGTGGGCTGGTACTGGATGGAGCTGACGGTGTCCTGCGGATTGTTGCCCCAGTTGAGAGCGAACATGTCGAGCATGATGGAGAGCGGGATGTAGACCTGCTGGCTGCGATCGTCGTTGTCGCCGTGGCCGACTTTGTCGGCGACGCCGATGACGGTGAAGCGGGTTCCGTTGAGGGTGACCCAGTCGCCGAGCGCCGGATGGCCGGGAAAGAGAAGCTGGGCGCTTTTCTGGCCGAGGACAATGACGCGGTTCTTGTTGCGAATGTCGTCGGCGCTGATGAAACGACCCTGGGCAAGGGGCACCCAGCGGATGTCTTTGAAATTCGGCTCGACCCCGAGCACCTGGCCCCCAGCGGTTTCGTACTGGCTCTGCTGCTTGATGTCGCTGCGATTGACGAGCGCGGACGCGTCGCGGACGTCGGGGGCCTGGGTGCGGATGGCCTGAACGTCGGAGAAGGTGAGGTAGTAGGGACGCATGCTGCTGTGCTGGCCGGGGACGGCAGGGATGTTGCCGTTCCACAGCATGATGACGTCGTTGCCGAGCTCGGCGAACTCGCGCTTCTGGCCGGAGCGGAAGCCTTCGCCCACGGAGATGAGCAACAGCATGGAGCCGACACCCCAGGCGATGCCGAACATGGTGAGGAACGAGCGGAGCTTGTTGGCGCGGATGGCCAGAAAAACCTGTCCGAAAGTGTCGCCGAGGCTCTGCATGGGGCTGCTTTCAGATACGAGGACGGAGGGTTCCGGGTTCCCGTCCGGGATGGCTAACGCATAGACGGCTGGCTGTGGCGGATGGGGATCGAAAATGGGGCGGCCTGGACGGATTCAATCATGGAGGGGAGCGTTGGCGGGTCAGGGGCGGCGTGCCGGGAATGGGCCCGGCGGCCGAGCGGAGCGGCTCGGAGGACGGCGGCTCGGGAACGAGTTTCCAGGCGAGCTACTTCGGGTTTGGGTTCGCCAGCGCGGCCAGAACCTGCTCCGCGCCGGGCTCGGACACCTTGAGGTAATCGCTGACCCGCTTGCGTTCGTCGGGGGCCAGAAGTGGGATAAGAGACAGTATGCGGCGCATGGTGGTGGCCACGTCGTCCACCAGGTTCATCACGCGAATGGCTTCGCCGGAAAGGGGCATAGACCTCCGTTGACCTCTGCGATCATTTTCGGCTATTGGGGGGTTCCGGTAAAGGCGGCGAGTGCGCAGGTGGAGGTGCACCACCGGCGGGAAGTGAGAAGATGCTGGCATGAACCACGTGGAAGCGGCGGTCGATTTGCGCGGGATTGTGCAGGAGTGTGAGCCGAAGTTCCTTGCGATTGCGGAGGCAGAGGCTAGTCATTCAGCCGGACCGGACAAGTGGTCGCGCAAGCAAATTCTCGGGCACCTGATCGATTCGGCGGCGAACAATCACCAGCGGTTTATCCGGATGCAGACCGCGCCGGAGCTGCACTTCCCGGGCTACGAGCAGAATGACTGGGTGAATCTGAACCACTACGCGGCGCGCCCGTGGAGGGAGCTGGTGGTGCTGTGGGCGGCCTACAATCGGCACCTGGCCGACGTGATGGAGCGCATCGCTCCGGAAACGCTGGGGCATATTTGGGACAAAGGCGACGCACGCTACGATCTGCAGTTTGTGGTGACGGATTACGTCGTCCATCTGCGGCATCACCTACAGCAGATCGAACGCGGGCAGTGAGGCGGCTGGTTCTTCGCGTCCTGAGACGGATCACTTTGCGATTTTCATTTCCTCGAGGAAGCCTCGGGTGTGGGAGGGGTTTGTCTCATCGAGGTAGATCTTCACGTAATCGAGATAATTGCGGGCGTACATCAGGATCTCTTCGCGGTCGTCGGAGGTGAGGTCGCGGCGGACTTTGCCGGGGACGCCGGCGACGAGGGAACGCGGCGGGATGATGGTGTTCTCGGGGATGACCGCTCCGGCAGCGACGATGGAGCCTTCGCCGATGCGCGCATTGTTGAGGATGGTGGCGCCGATGCCGATGAGGCAGACGTCTTCGATGATGCAGCCGTGAACGGTGGCATTGTGGCCGATGGTGACCCAATCGCCGACGATGACGGGGTATTTGTAGCGCATGCCGTGGAGGACAGCGCAGTCCTGCACGTTCGAGTGGGCGCCGATGCGGACGGAGTGGACGTCGCCGCGTACGACGGCGTTCATCCAGACGCTGGCGTGCTCGCCGAGGGTGACATCGCCGATGACCTGCGCCGAGAGGTCGACGTAGCAGGTGG
>PMAD01000204.1:31307-31642 GCA_003152415.1 Acidobacterium sp. | reverse complement strand
ACCGGCGAACCCACATTGAACCCATTGCTCTGGGCATAGGCCACCGGCGCGGGACTCGCTGCCGGGTTCAGTGCGAGGTCCGCGTTCAGCATGTCGCCCGTGCCCGCCGTATTCACCTGCAGCGTGGAATAGCTGGCCACGCCGCTGCTGGTTGTCGCCGAGCCGCCGCTCAGCGTCCCGGTTCCATCCAGCGTCAGCGGAATCGTCTCCGCGACGGCCGTAAACGGCGTGCCGCTCTCGTCGAGCGTTACGCCAGCCTCGAAGTTGGTGCTGGTGTAGATCTCCGTCGCCGGAGAAATCGCCTGCGGCTCGGTCGAGAAGCTGACTGAGTAATT
>PMAD01000204.1:28677-31283 GCA_003152415.1 Acidobacterium sp. | reverse complement strand
GCCGGCGGGGATCAGCGCAGACGAAGCCGCGCAGATGGCCGCGCTCGCCGGCAGCGGCAGCATGGTCGGCGTGGGTCCGCCGTAGTTGGCGAGCGCAGCGAGGTTGGGATTCTGCCCGGTGACGTCGTTGGTGTTCGACGTGCAGCCGTCGCAGTCGTCTTCATTGGTGGTGCTGGTGTCGTAGTTTTGGTAGTAGAGGTTGTAGCTGGCGTTGAGCGTGCCGCTGACATTGTTCAGCAGGCCGGCACCCGTATTAGCGGAATTGCCGGAGAAAATGCTGTTGGCCACGGTCATCGCGTAGAGTCCTCCGTTCGCGATGGCCCCGCCGCCGCCATTGCCGGCCTGGTTGGCGGAGAAGGTGCTGTTGCTGATCGTCGCTGGCCCGTCTGTGATGATAGCGCCCCCGCTGGCGCCGGCAGTGTTGCCGGAGAAGGTGCTGTAAGTCACCGTCAGGGTGCCGGCAGGCACGTAAATGCCGCCCCCATTGTCGGGGGTGGAGTTCCCGGAGAAAGTGCTGTTTTCGACCGTCAATGAGCCGTCGCTGAAGATGCCGGCGCCGGCATGGTCCGAAGCGGAATTGTTAAGCAATTCGCAGCTCGACACTGTCATGGTGCCGTTGTTGTTGTAGATGCCGGCGCCGCCCGAGGTTGGGGCATTTCCATTTGCGATGGTCAACCCGGAGATGCCAACGATCGCGTCGATGCCGACCGCAAAAATCCTGCCCACCGTCGATGAATTGTTCCCCGAAACGGTGATGACGTTCGCCCCCGGACCGGTGATCGTGATCTGGCCGGTGAGCTCAGGCAGAGCCGTTGGCGTCACGCTGGTCAGATCGATCGTGCCCTTCAGCCCGGTGCTAAACGTGATGTTCCCGTAGCCGCCGTCGGTTGCGTTCGCCGCGAGCATCGCATCACGCAGCGTGCAATCGTTAGAGGCCGGCGAGTTGCCCACCGGGCAATCGGCCGCGTCGCCTGGGGGATCGTCCGTCAACGTCGTCACCACGAAGTTCGGGGTTGTCACCTGCACCACCGGCACGCTGCTGTCGGTGCTCGAGGCCGCGGTGCCGGAACTGTTCTGGATCGGATCGCTGCCGCCCCACGCCAGCACCGTGTGAATGAAATTGGGAGCTACCCCACACCAGTACCGGCCACTTCGCTGGTCTGGGGATCGCTGGGAGGCGGGCAGGACCTGGCAGTGGGCGCGGGCAGCAACGTGATGCTGATCTACGGACCGCTGAGCAGGAATCCTGACCCGCCGAACGCTGTTTCGGCCAAATGTGGAAAACTTGTCAAGAGGCGCGCACAAAATCCAAAGTAATGACCCCACATTCCACACCACTTCCACCACAATACGCGCAAAGATATTTGGCGGGTTTTAGTGCTGGACTTGGTATTCTGATAATAGGGAGCAAAAAAAAGAACCGTCTTTTTGCTTTGCAATTCTGAGAGTGGAGAGCAGCTCTGCCGGCTTCGTGCCCGCAGGGCTTTTCTATTGGGGCACAGCAGAACTTTTTCTGTCGCGCGCGAACTTACGCGAATCCCGCTAAGCGGAACGGAGGAGGGTAACACCTGATTTACGGTACCGAATCACCACAATGGAATCAGCAACTTGCCAGTACCCTGGGGTGGGGGGGGCTATAGGCTGCCGGCTGCAGCTACAGGCTGCAGGCTAGGGGCTACAGGCTGCTTTTGAATCACACACAAACGTCAGGGATAGGGGGTAGCCTCTCCTGATCACTGATTACTGGACGCCGACCGCTAATCGCTTTTTTCTGGCTACTGCCCATTGCCTGCACCCTGCTTTAAAAACTCCACTCTCCTGAACCCGTCTAACCACCATGAACCTTCGTTCCGCAGCCGCGATCGCAGCCCTCTGCGCGGCCATCGCTTCCCTGCACGCCCAGCAGCCCGCAGCTTCGTCCCAGCCTTCTCCGCAAACGACAGCCACCATCACCGTCAACGCGCAGCTCGTCAATTTGCCGGTGATCGTCCGTGACAAAAACGGCGCCATTATCCAGAACCTGACCAAAGACGACTTCGCCCTCCGCGTCGACGGCCAGCCGCAGTCCATCCGCTATTTCGATAAGGACAACGATCTGCCGCTGACCCTCGGTCTTCTCGTCGACACCAGCGGCTCGGTCCGCAGCGCACTCGACGACGAGCGCCTCGCCAGCGAATCGTTCCTTGACCAGATGATGACCGCGCCAGCCGGCCGAACGCCCGACCAGGCCTTTCTCATCGAGTTTGCACATGAGGCCGACCTGCTTCAGGACCTCACCGCGTCGCGCCCCAAACTGAGGGCCGCTCTCGATCAGGTCGGTGCAGCGAATCGTGACAACCAGGACCGCGACGACCAGAACCGGAACAATGCCCAGTCCGGGAACGGCGGCTACGGCCACCATCGCGGCGGCTTTCACGGTGGTGGAGGCACTACCTTATATGACGCCATCTTCCTCGCTTCCACACAGCTGATGCAGAAACAGCACGGGCGCAAGGCGCTGGTGCTGCTCACCGACGGCGACGATCGCGGCAGCGTGGAAACGCTCGCGAGCGCCATCGCCTCAGCCCAGCGCGCCGAGACTGTGGTCTACGCCATCTACTTCAAAG
>PMAD01000204.1:0-28656 GCA_003152415.1 Acidobacterium sp. | reverse complement strand
ACCGGCGGCCGCATGTTCGAAGAGTCGGACAAGCAAAACTTCGCGTCGATCTACACACAGATTGCCGAAGAGCTCCGCTCGCAATACCGGCTTGGCTACACGCCCGACGCCGCGCTGGCAGCCGAGGGCTTTCATCGTATCGACTTGACCCTCGCGAAAGAGAAGAAGCTCATCGTTCAGACGCGCGACGGCTACTACGGCGGCCAGTGAAGGTAACGATGGCCGGTACAGTAACACCCGGTCGCGTCGTTTTCAATCACGGGGGGGAGGAAAGGCCGCCGTGAGTAACCGAGGATTTCCCCGCATGAATTGCGGGAGGGGTTGGCAGGATTGGAAGGAGAAAGACCCGGATGCCTATCGTGGCACGTTCACGCAGGCATCCGGCAGACCAAAACCCCTTCATTGGCCCGGAAATAGGACGGTATTCCCCGGTTGCGGGATCGATCTGGGGAGGGCAGAACTGCAGATGCAGCAAACAGCATAAGCGAGTCTCTTTCGTCTCTTGTCACCGGCTTGTAACCGACTTGTCATTGTTTTGGCGAAGGGATGCCATTGGGTTCCGCACCGTCGGGCGCCATCGAAGACGGGGAGGGCCGCGGACATCTTCCCCGACAGCGCCCGCGATCCGGATCAGTGAAGAAGGTTGAAGGTGTTCGTGGCGTCGTCGACGAAGTAGACACCTCCAGGCACGGCGAGCAGACCGAAGAGCACGCCCGCTCCCGGAGGCGGGCCACCGGAGCTATCGACCAGGTTGGTGGCGATCTGCCTGCCGGTGAAGGGATCGATCTCCACGAGGTTGCCATCGTCGCCGTTGGCGGCGATGAGGCGATTGTCAGGCGTGAGCGCGAGGCCGAGCGGCGCATTGAGCGAGCCGCCCTGCGAGACAGTGGCGCCGATACCGGCGGGCAGGAAGCGGAAGAGCGCGTCGCCGATTGCGGCGATGCGGTTATTCAGCGTGTCGGCAACGTAGAGAACCCCGGAGTCGGCGTTGAAGGCTACGCCCGTGGCGCCGATGACGAGAGCGTTGGGATCGGTGCGCTGCGGATAGCCGAAGGCAATGACGGCGCTGTCGAGCAACCGCGGCGCATGGCCTTCAGGGAAGTCGAGCAGCATACGGAGCACGGTGCCGCGATTCACGACATCGCCGGCGGCGGCGACGGTTCCGTCGAGAACGTTGGTGACGAACAGGACAGCGACGCCATCGAGATCGAGAGCGGTCATATCCCATGGGCCGTTGATGCCGTGACCGCTGAAGGTCTCGACGACGTTACCCCAGCTGTCGAGGACGATGAGACAGCCGGCCTCGGCCGTGGAGGACGCCCCGCCAACAGTGGGAAGGCTACCGACGAAGACGTACCCGCTGCGGAGGGCGACCAGCGCCGTCGTTAATCCGATGCCGCCGGGGCAAGAGACTTTTGCCGGATTGATTTCGGCAAACTGGCTGAGGGCGCCGTCCGGCGCGATCTCGACGATGGTGGTTCCGGTTCCCTGAGCATTCGAAGCATTATTGAAATTGCTGATGAGAAACTGGCCGGCAACGAGCCTGCCTCTGGTCAGCGGGACCTGAGCTACACCGTAGGGATTCACATCGCCGTTGGCGGGGACGGTGGTGCTGATGGTGGCGATGTGGTGCAACTGAGCGATGGTGGCGGGAGTGGTGGCATACGCAGGAATACCGGCGGCTGCCGTCATCAACCCAGTGAGCCCAAGCAGGCAGGCTCGGCAGGATGTTGCGTGATCTTTCATAGGTTTGCTCCTTCGCCAGTGCGCAGGGAGCGGCGCAGCAATGGCGGGTAAGGCCAGCGTAGGCGTGCCGGTTCGGCGCGGTTGTCATGGAAATGTCGACGGGGTGTAACTTCCTTCGGCGAGCGCGCGGCGATTTGTAACTGCAGTCGAGGACAACGCACGGAGGTCGCACCTGCGCGGGTTCGACCGTCGCGAGGGCACAGGGCATACATCCGTACAAAGGAGTGACAAAAGGCTAACAAATGGGTCAGTCGACCTACTCATACTCGGGCTCAAGGCACAGTTCTGCCGCGAGAGGGATTTGAGAGACACCTGTATGAAGCACTCCTGGGCAAAACCCACGCTCATCGTTTTCGCATTCATCTTGTTGTTGATGGCCGGCGCGGCGCTCGCGCAGACTCCGGGAACGGGCGCCATTTCTGGTACGGTCGAGGATCCCGCGCATCGACCGGTGACTCATGCCGAGGTGCTGGCGGAGGACGAAGCGACGCACGTCTCGCGCTCCGTGACGACGTCTGCGGAGGGCGTGTTCCGCGTGCCGCTGCTTGAACCGGGACTGTACACCGTCACGGTGACATCGACTGGATTTGCCGCGAACACAACCCACTCTGTGCAGGTTGCGGTGAGCCGAACCACCTCAGTCAAAGTAGCGCTGGCGGTGGCGGGGGACAACACGACAATCCGTGTTTCGGGCAGCGCGGCGGTCGCGGACCTCGAGAGCTCGACGCTGGGCGGTACGGTGGATCAGGCGACCATCGCCGCGTTGCCGCTCTCGAACCGGAACTACACGCAGATTCTGGGCCTGGCGCCAGGTGTGGTCGTAGACTTGCCGAACGCCGCCGAGCTCGGATCGGGCACGCAGAACGTGGCGTCGGATGGCGGGATGCCGACGGCGAACAACATCCAGTTCAACGGCATCGATGCCAACAATCTCGCGGAAAACTCGGCTGCGGTTGCCGAAGACGTCATCGTGGGGACCGCGATCCCCGCGCCGGACACGATTGAAGAGTTTCGCGTGCAGACGGCGAATTTCGACGCTGCCTATGGACGTGGCAGCGGCGCCAACGTCGATCTGGTGAGCCGGAGCGGGACGAATCGCTTCCACGGAAATCTGTGGGAGTTTCTCCGCAACAATATTTTCAACGCGAACGACTTTTTTTCGAAGCTCGACCGGCAGCCGCGTCCGGACCTGAAGCAAAACCAGTTCGGCGGCGCGGTGGGCGGGCCGATCCGGCGGGACAGGACCTTTTTCTTTGCGTCGTATCAGGGGCTGACGGAAGTGAATGGCCTGGGTGATGAGCAGAATCCAACGCTGCCGCTGCTGACTTCGGATCGATCGGCGACGACGCTGGGAGCGCAGTTCTGCCCGGCGGGACACCTGGATGCGCAGAGCCAGCCGGCGGCCGGCTATCTGACGCAGGCGGGCGGCACGCAGGTGGCCTGCGACGGATCGAACATCAATCCGGTGGCGCTGGCGATTTTGAATGCGAAGCTGCCCAATGGGCAGTTTGCTGTGCCGAGCCCGCAGGTGGCGCTGCCGAACGGTGGGCCGGATCCTGCGGATCAGTTGCCGATTGGGCAGTCGACCTACGCGATCCCCGCGCATTATCGCGAAGACCAGTTCTCGGCGAACATCGACGAGAACGTGACCACGAAGAACACGCTGTCGGGACACTTTTTCTATTCGCGCGCGCCTACGAATGAGCCGTTTTCGCTGAATGCGGCGAATGTGCCGGGGTGGGGAACCGACGAGCTGAGCCGCAACACGATGTTTGTGCTGGCGGACACGCACGTGTTCAACGCGAACCTGGTGAACATCGCACGCTTCGGCTACATGCGCTTCGACGGCAAGTCGACGGTCGAGAACCCGCTGACCGCGGCTGCGTTGGGCGAAGGCACGCCCACGGGGGCGACCGGAGCAGGGCTCAACGCGCCGGGTTTGACCGTCGGCGGATTCACCATCGGCGATGCGGGGACGCCCGCGTTCTGGCAGGTGACGAATTCGTTCACCTGGCAGGACACGGTGGCGCTGACGCGTGGCCGGAACAACATGCGTATGGGCGCCGAGGTGAAACGGCACCAGGTGGACGACAACGCGCCAGAGGAGGTCGACGGCTTGCTGGAGATCGGGACGTTTGACGACTTTTTGCTCGGCCAGAGTGCGACGCAAAACGGGAGTCCCTTCGGCTTGAGCAATGTCGGCACCAGTATTTCGGGCGGCGGCGTCTTTCGGCGGAACGAGCGTTACACGGACTTCGCCGGTTTTGAGCAAGACGACGTAAAGCTGACGCCTCGGCTGACCGTGAATGAGGGCGTGCGCTACGAAATCTTCGGCGCGCCAACGGAAACGCATGGGCTGCTGGCGAACTTCGACGAGCAAATCGCGACGCAGGGACCCGTGCCGCCGGCGGGCACATACAGCGGATTCACGCTTCCGTCGAACTTCAAAGGAACGCTGCCGACGGGCTATCTGCGCACATCGATCCCGAGTTTGTACGAGACGCCACACGGGGACATATCGCCAAGGCTTGGATTCGTCTGGCAGATGACGCAGAATCCGGTGCTGGTACTTCGCGGCGGCTACGGCGTTTACTACGACCGGCACTCGGCGACGCTGGCGGAACAGACCATCACGCAGCCACCGTTCGCGACGCTGCAGTTCATCTCGGGAGATCCAAACGGACCGGCGACGCTGCAGAGCCCCTTCGTGCCGCTGATTCCGCCGCCGTCGGGCTTTCCGATCTTCAATCCTCGCACCCCGACTTCGACGCCGTTTATCGAGGGCACCAACCCGCACATGCAGGACGGACGCACGCAGGAATACAACCTGAACGTGCAGTATGCGCTGGGGCACGGCTACCTGCTCGACGTTGGCTATGTGGGAACGCAGTCCGCGCACCGTCCAGGCCAGGTGGAGTTCGATCAGGGGCTGCTGGCAAGCCCGGGGAACCCGGTGAATGGGCAGACGAACAACTCGATCAACAATGTGACGGCGCGGCTGCCGATTCAGGGAGTGAGCGAGGGATCGCTGTTCACCGATTCGGTTTTCGTCGCGAACTACAACGCGCTGCAAGCGAGCATCATGCGCCTTATGCAGCATGGGCTGGAACTCCAGGGCAGCTACACCTGGGCGAAGAACCTCGACGAAGTCTACGGCGAGTTTGGAACGGACGTCTTCGAACTTCAATTGCCGACTAACGACCAGAATCACCTGCGGCAATCGGCATACGGACCTGCGGGCGACGATCGCGATCAGCGCGTAGTGGTGAGCTTCAACTGGCTCGCGCCGCGGATGGAGCAGGGGCCGGCAGCGCTACGGCAGACGCTGTCGAACTGGCAGTTCTCCGGGATCGGGTTGATCCAGTCGGGAATCCCACTCAGCGTCCTGGACGACAATGCGGGCTCGGTGTACGGCCTCCTTGGCGGCGAGGTGCGCGCAGAGCGCACGGGCAGCAATCCGCTGACCCATGGGTCGCTGTTCTCGCGGGCGATCGATGGCTATCTGGATCCGAACGCCTTTACACGAGCGCCGGAAGCGCCCAATGGCACAAGCCTGGCGGATCAGGACTTCGGCAACAGCGGCGCGGGCTTCGTGCGCGGACCCGGGCAGCACAACGTGGATATGGCCCTGGAGCGCGCGTTTCCGCTGACTGAGGCGAGCAGCGTGCATTTTCGCGCGGAATTTTTCAACGTGACGAACACGCCGCAGTTTGCGAACCCCAACACCATGCTCGGGTACACGGATCCAACTCTGGTTAATCCGGTGGCGAGTCCAACCTTCGGCAAGATCACGTCGACGGCGGCGAATCCGCGCGTGATCCAGTTCGCGCTGAAGTTCCTGTTCTGAGGCCGATGCGATGCAGAGAACTTTGGAACCGATGGTGCGGACTGCCTCCACGGAAGAAGAGAAAAGGATGATGACCGTCCAGGAGATCGAGGCTGCCTGCGATGCGCAACAGCCCCCCAACTTTACCAGGCATATGCTCCAGACGCCGGAGCTGACGGAGCGGGCCGTGTTCTATCCGTTGGGATTTCCGGCGGAAGTGCGAACCAATTCGGAGATGATCCTCGATCAGTTCGCATTGCTTTGGTCGATGTTTGAAAAGAGATTCGATACGAAGACAATCGTGGCCGAGGTTCAGGTGGTTGAAACCGAGTCGACGGAATGTCCGCCGGCGCCGGTCTATCGCTATATGCCGCCGGCGCTGACGGCGGTTGCCGACGCGAACAATTTTTGCTTCGCCGATTTCTCGCAGGGCCGGACGTGGATCGTGGTTTCGACGGCCGCTCTGCGCTATCCGCTCTATCTGCGGCATTTCTTTCTGGAATGCGCCGCGGGCGGGCACATTGCCACCAACTATGTGACGCCGGTGCACGCCGCCTGCGTTGTGCTCGAGGGACGCGGAGTCCTGCTGTGCGGTGATTCTGGCGCGGGAAAGTCATCGCTGTCGTACGCGTGCGCGCGCGCCGGCTGGAGTTATGTGTCCGACGATGCCTCCTTCCTGCTGAATGGCGGAAGCAAACGCATCGTCATCGGCGATTGCCACAAGATCCGGCTTCGCCCCTCGGCGGCGGAGCTGTTTCCGGAGATCGGGGGAATGGAGATCACGCCGCGAGCGGAGGGCAAGCCGTCGATTGAAGTGCCCACCGCGACCATGGCTCACGTGACGCGCAGAGAAAGCGCCCATGTGGACTACGTGGTGTTTCTGAACCGGAACGCCGCCGGGGCGCCGCAGCTTGTGCCGTATCGCAGGGACGTGGCGCGGCACTACATGCGCCAGGTGCTGCTTGGCTGGCCGGAATCGCTGGCGGCGCAACACCAGGCGATCGATCGCATGCTGGCGGCCGAAGTCTTCGAGATGCGCTATCACAGCATGGACTGGGCGGTCGACCGTCTGCAGCAACTGGTGCGCGAGGGCCGCTGATGGAATTGTTGCTGGAGGATAAGGAAGGCGGCTCGGCAGGGGCTGCGTTCTGGAGAAATCCCGCTCAGTGGTTTCGCGAGAAGAATCTGGGCCGGCGATTCTGGATCTTTTTCACGGCGGCGTTTTTCTTCGATGCGGGATTTTCGGTTTATTTCTTCCTTTTCAATCTGTACCTGCTGGATTTCCATTTCAACGAAAAGGCCATCGGCCTGGTCAACGGCGCACTGACGTTGGGCGCGCTGGTGGGCACGCTGCCTGTGGGAGCGCTGGGGCGCAGGATCGGATTGCGGCCGGTGCTGCTCTTTTGTTTTATGGCCGCGCCCCTGGTAGGCGTGACCCGCGCTTTCTGGATGTGGGAGCCTGCGCAGATCGGTCTCGCATTTCTGGCAGGGATGGTGATGTGCACCTGGACGGTGAGTTTTCTCCCCGCGGTCGCGAGCCTGACGACGGAGAAAAACCGAACGTCGGCGATCAGCCTCATCTTTTCGGTGGGTGTTGGCACGAGCGCGCTGGGCGGCGCGATCTGCGGATACCTGCCGCAGTGGCTGCGCATGGCAGGGTTCTCGATGCAGTTGGCCGAGGTGAAGCGGCTGATCCTGTTGGCATCGTGCGCGATGGCCGCAGCAGGTATGCTTGCACTGCTGCGGCTACGCCTGCCGCCGCGAGCAGACGATGGGGACAATCCCGTCTCAGCGCGGAGTGGCGCAGCGTGGCTGCGCGGCTTCAAGCTGAACGCGTTTCTCTGGCGATTCCTGCCGTGCATGGCGCTGTGGTCGGCGGTGGTGGCGGCGTTCACTCCCTTCGCCAACGTGTATTTGTCGCGCGATCTGCATCTGCCGCTGGCGAGCATCGGACTGATCTTCTCGCTGGCGCAGGTGTTGCAGGTGACCGCGGGCCTGTTTTTGCCCCTGGTGGTTCGCGCAGTGGGGCTGGTCAACGGCATTGTGGCTACGCAGCTGGCTACAGCTCTGAGCCTGGCCTTGCTGGCAGCGGCTCACCATGAAGGACTGGCTATTGCTCTCTACCTGAGCTTTTCAGCCATGCAATGGATGAGCTCGCCTGGACTCTACAACCTGCTGATGAACGAGACCCCCGAAGGCGAGCGCAGCCCAGCCTCGGCGATGACCATGTTCTCGAATGCTCTGGTGGGTTCGGTAGCGACGGCCGGTGCCGGAATCCTGCTGACGCGGTTCGGCTATGCGCCGGTGCTGCTGGGCATCGCCGGATTCGCGCTGGCTATTGCGGTACTGTGCAGGATCCTGATGGCGCCACGGCGCGGGAGCGGAGCTCTATCGCAAATTGCCACCGGCGCAGTTACGGATTAAGGAAGCGCAGCAGCACCTGTTCGTCGTGGTCGCTGAGATTGGCGCGGACGCGCATGTGGCGCGCGATCGTGCCGGAGATTCGTGGCGGGAAGCCTTCCGGAGCATTGTGACAGCGCGAGCAGTTTTGCGCGAAGATCCGCTGCCCCTCATCCTGGGCCGAAGCGCCTTTGGGTACCTGGTACTGTTTGACTTGCGGCTGTGATCCCGACGATGGCGTGGATTGCGTGTACCCGGGACGCGAAGAGACAACTGCAACCCCGACGGCTGCCAGCACCAGCAGGCCCGGAACGAGATGCTTTGCGCGAATGGTCATTTTCCTCTCCATGCGGGAAAGAGAAAGCGATAGACGATTCCGGTTTCCCAGATGTTTTCGTTGCTGGTTGAAGAGAACTGACGCGTATAGCTGGTCAGGATCCTGACGTTGTGAGGCAGGTTGTAGTCGAGGCCGAAGTCGGCGCGCTGCGTGTTCAACAGCGGCAGACCGTCGCTAATGATCGTGTCGCGGCGAAAGGTCTGCTGCATCCGGAAGAGCGGCTCGAAGCGGCCGATGAAGCTGTCGAGCCCGCCGAAGGCGGCGGTGCGGTAATCGGCTTCGACCCAGTAGCCCTGCGCGTGATGGCCGCGCGCGAATTCGGAGCGGAGGCGGAAGTTGGTTTCCTTCGGTTCCCACCAGACGTGCATGCCGTAGAAGTTCTCCTGCGTGTTCTGAAGGGAGCGGTCATAGGAAAGACCGACTTCGAGACGCTGTCCAGGGAGATAAAGGCTGGAGCGGCCGCCAAAGGAGCGTTCGGCGCTGAACTGGGAGTTCGCACTCCGCGCGGAATACCACGTTGTGTAGTCAATGGAGTACTTCGCGCGAGAGATCGCGTTGCCGCGCAATTGCGCGCCGAGCCCCGTGCCGGTGGATAGCAGGCCGAGGCTGGCGACGAGAGGGCCGTCCTGGAAGTTGCCGATCCAAATCGGCGAAAGGCGCTCGTTGTAAGTGCCGAACGGGAGCAAATAACTACCCACGACAGCAGTTAAGTGGGAGGAGGCGACGTAGTCTCCCTGCAGATAGGTCAGCCCAACGAAGTGCGAGTGATCGTATCCTCCCTGGCCATTGGGGGACCAGGTTTCGAGCAGAGCCGCTCTCGATTCGATGAGCAGGTGCGGGCCTACGGGCACGGCGGCGAGGGGTTCAAGGATGGAGTAAGCGGAGGTGTTGCCTCCGGGTGTGTTGGAGAAGAACCCAACGCCTCCGGAGAGCAAAGGCGTATCCTGCGCGCCGGCGAGATGCCCAACGCCCAGCGCGAGGAGGCCGGCCACCAGGCTCGAAAGCCGCAGCACTCGCGCGCGGCGTGTGAAGTTACGAAGCTCCATAATCGCGAAGTTATCGGGTCCTGGCCGAGCGGGTGTCGTTTGCCGGTCTGTACTTTGTAAAAGCATTGTCATAACGAGTCGCGCAAAGCAGTGACAATCGGATTGCAGAGACGTGACACGGGGGCGGCGGCCGCTGGCTACGTTGGAGGTAACCAGACCGGCAGAAATGCCACTGGGAGAACAACTATGGAGATCAACGCACCGCGGCCCACTCCCATCGAACTCGGCGCCCAATGGGAGTCTGCGCGGCCTGAAACGTGCGCCGACTCCGTGCCAGGCGCTCAGGGAACGAATGAACGGCAGCCTTCCCCTCAGCTTGCTTCCGTGCTGCAAAACCAAACGCAACGCCGTTCACTGAATGGACAGGGCAGGATACGAGAAGCTTTACTGCTGACCTTTTGCGATCCGATCCCCAGGGAATGCCGCCGGTTGTGGCTGCTGAGCGATGGACAATGGCGCTGGGCGCTGAGGTGGCTGGATGAGAGCGGTCTGGCTTTGTATTTTCTTGACAGGATCATCGAGCAGGAATTGCAGGACATGGTTCCGCAACGAGTGCTGGCACGCCTTCAACAGGATCTCGCCGACAATACCTTGCGCACCATGCAGATGATCACGGAAGCGAATGCGATCCACACCCGTTTTCAGGATGCCGGGATCTCGTACGCCACGCTGAAGGGTTTCACGCTGTGGCCGGATTCCGTACCGCGGCTGGAGCTTCGTTCACAGCTGGATCTCGATTTTCTTGTCGCTGAAGAGAGTGCGCCGCAAGCCCGCCGCATCCTCGAAGAGCGGGGATACCGTCTCCTTGGGATGAGCGGCAGGAGTCTGGAGTTCAAGGCCGGGGAGATGCCACGCGCCTCGCTCAGGGATCTCTATAAGGCCACGCCTCATCGCTGCGTGGAATTACACCTTGAGCCCGCTTCTGCGCGGGGTTCAGTGCTTGCGCGCACCCAACAACGATGCCTGCAGGATGTGTGGTTTCCCGTCCTCGCCCCCGAAGATTTGCTTCCTGGCCAGGGCATGCACCTTTTCAAGCATTTGTGCAGCGCGTTCACGCGGGCAGCGCACGTGCTCGAATTTCGCCGTCATGTGCTGGCTCGCAGCCACGACGCCGCGTTCTGGTATAGGCTTCGCGACCTTGCCGGCGCCAATCCGCGCGGGCCGCTGATGCTTGGCGTGGTAACACACTGGATCACGCGCATCATGGGCAACTTTGCTCCGAACGCATTCACCGAGTGGACGGTGGATCGCGTGCCCGACCCCGTTCGTTTGTGGATCGAGGTCTATGGGCGCCAGGCGCTTTTGGCAGGGTTTCCTGGGACGAAGCTATACCTCATGCTCCAGCAGGAAATGGTGCGAACCGGTGCCGCAGGTGGACGGCCGGTGATTCAGGTTCTGATACCGCGAAGCCTGCCGCCGCCGATTGCGCTGCCGGCGGCCAATGAGTCGCTGGCGTCGCGGTTCCGGCGGAACTGGAGACAGCTGCTCTTCATTTTGAAAAAGCTCCGCTTTCATGCGGTCGAGGATCTCCGCTATCTGTACCAATCGCACCGGTGGAAGCAACTGCTCCGTAGCGTGGGACTCTAACGCCATAACGCCGCTCATTCGTGCTGAGTACCCTCGGAATCGACTAGTTCCCGACCGCTCCGACATATGACAAAGCGATAACAATTAGCTGACAGCCACGACCGCCCAGACCGCTAGTGTGACAGGTGATGCGGCTCCTGGCGAAGCAACACCTCCCGAACGCTGTTTGCGGCGTGCTGGACTACGCGGCGTATCCGTTGGGGATGCTGCTGGTCGCGCCGGTTATTTTGCGCCACCTTGGTGTCGAGCGCTTCGGCGTCTGGGCGGTAGCTACGGCGGCCATCGGCGCGGGCTCCATCCTGGCCTCGGGCTTTGGCGACGCGAACATCCAGCAAATTGCGAGCGACCGCGGAGCCGGCGACTCCTCGCGCCTGCTGCAAACCGCGCGCAGCACCATGGGCATTCACGTCGTTCTCGGTTTGTGCATTGCGCTGATCGGATGGATGCTGTCGCCATGCGTGGCCCGACACGTGATCGCGCATGATGGTGCGCTCGAAGCCGACTGCCTGTGGTCGCTGCGCATCGCGAGTGTGGTGATGCTAGTTCGCGCGATTGAGAGCGTATGCATCAGCACGCAGCGCGCCTTCGAGCGCTACGGACCCGCGGTGTACGTCAGTATCGCCGGACGCCTGCTGTCGCTGGGCCTGGCGGCCGTACTGGCCTGCGCAGGCCGCAGCGTGGCTGCCATCCTCGCAGCGAGTCTCGCAGTCATCGCTGCCAGCGTGTGGATGCAGCTCAGCCGGCTACGCATTCTTCTCGGCGCCCGCTCTCTTTGGCCGAAGTTCGATCACGATTCGTTCCGGGCGTTGTTTCACTTCGGAATCTTCAGCTGGCTGCTGGCGCTGGCGGGCATCGTTGTCGGCCAGGCGGACCGTCTGGTTGCCGGCGTCGCTCTCGGAGCTACGGCGGTGGCTTCGTACGCGCTGTGCGTGCAGATTGCGCAGCCGCTCTATGGCCTCACCTCTTCGGGATTGCATTTTATGTTTCCGCATCTTGCTGGCCGACGAGTGACATCGTCCGCCTCGATGCTGAGAAAGATTGTGGGCCGCGCATTCCTGGCGAATCTGTTCATGACGGCCGCAGGTACTGCGATTCTTCTTGTGGCGGGCGCCCGAGTCATTCGCGCCTTGGCCGGCAATGCGGTAGCGGCTGCAGCGGCGCCGGTGCTGCCGCTCATCGTGTGGAGCACCGCGCTCCTCGGGATGAGTGTCACGGCCTACTACGCGCTACTGGCATTCGGGCGCGTGCGCACCGTGACATTCATCGGCATCGCCGCCGGCTGCGCCATGCTCCTGCCACTGGGCTGGCTGATTCGAAGCCACGGTATCTATGGAATTGCCATGGCGCGGTTCGCATATGGTGGAACGGCCATGCTCTTGTACCTCCCCTTGTTTCTGTTTCTGAACCCGGAATGGTCGTTGAAGCTGCCGAGAGCCCCTTCCTGGCGTTTCTGGTTTGCGGGGCAGAACAAGGCCGGAGGCGCGACTCCATATCTTCTGTCTCAGAGTCGCTCTCCGGCGAGCCACGCGAATGTCCTCGGCGTGCAGGTAGAAGCGCTCAACATGGATCGTGCGGTTTCACGCGTGGCCGAGGTTCTCGGGAGCCGTGAGAAAGGCTATGTCTCGGTTGTAGGGGTGCACGGGATCATGGAGGCGCAGCGCAATCCGCGCCTCGCGACGATCTATGCACAATCTGCAATTACGGTTCCGGACGGGATGCCGACGGTATGGGTGGGACGCCTGCAGGGTTGCTCGCAAATGGAACGAGTCGCTGGTCCGGATCTGATGCTGGAGATTTGCCGCAGCCCAGAGCTAGCCGGCTATTCCCACTTCTTTTATGGGGGCCAGTCAGGTGTCGCGGAGAAACTGGCCGCCAATCTGAAGCAACGGTTCCCCTGGCTGCGAGTTTGCGGCACCTTCACGCCGCCTTTTCGGGAGCTTTATCCCGACGAAGAAAATATGTTGATCGCAAAGATTCATACTCTGAAGCCGGATATCGTCTGGGTTGGGATCAGCACGCCCCGGCAGGAAGCATTCATGCATCAGTATCTTCCTAAGCTGGAGACTCGGCTCATGTTTGGAGTCGGCGCGGCCTTCGATTTTCACACTGGGCGCATCAAAGACGCTCCGGAGTGGGTGAAGCACGCGGGCCTGCAATGGCTTCATCGCCTGCTGCAGGATCCGCGCCGGTTATGGCGGCGCTATCTGCGCAATAACCCGGTTTTCCTGTGGCTGATCATGCTGCAACTCACCGGCATACGCACCTACAACCTCAGGCGATCAGCGCATACGGAGAAAAAGCTGACCATTACGACGGGCCAGCCTCCGCCGATCTTGAGACAAACAGGTTCCGAATAGCGAATAGCCGTGTAATGGCGAGGAGCGAGTTGCTTGCGCTGTCCACGGAATCCCTGCCGAAAACTGACAGAAGACGAGAGGGATCAGTAAGTCGGTTTGGAGTCCTTATCGTAGGGCTGGCCAAATTTGTTGGTATGCGCAGTGGTAAGAAGCGGCGCAATTGGCACATTGATTAATCCGAGGTCGCCCCCATTTGGGCCGATGTGTACGCGATGGGTCAGGCGATCGAGGATGGGCTGTGGCACCCCCTCGACCCACGTATGCAGTTCATATTCGCCTTCCGGGGCGCTATGAATGTCGATCACTCCGGCTGAATCGGCGATCGCATAGAGCGGCGTGGTGAGAGCCACGACGACAGCGCTCATCTCCGGATGTATATTGCAGAAAATATAGGAGACGCCTTCGCGGGAAAATGTAACTCCCTTGGTAGAGCCCGCCTCGTACAGCCCGAGGTCAAAACGCTTTCCATCGAAAAGCGAGAATACATTGTGGAAGAAGGGATCGGCGTTAGGAAAGAAAACTTCGGTGGCTACGGGAACCACCAGCAGATGCGGGATGAATGTCCGATTTTTCTGCAGAAGGGTATAGGTTTTATGCGGGGGAAATTGCAGTTCCGGCATGGGCTGCAGCGGCTTCAGCCACACAACAGCGGGTGGTGCGGGGCGTTTGGCATTTCCCGGGAAGACAAGATGCAGATGCACATTGCTGGTGGGCTGCTGCGCGGACGCCTCCGTGCGCGGCAGGATCGCCGCCGCGACGGTTAGCACGATAAGGAATCGCAATCGCCGCATGGCTAGAATTTGTATCCTGCGGCAACACCAATAATGTTGCTGGCCACGGCAGGGGCGCCCAGCGTTGAACTTTCCAAATGACGATATTCAAGTGAGAAGAGCAGCCACGCACTCGGGCTGTAGATTGCATTGCCGGTGAAGGTTTGCGTCCGGTCCAGGTTTTGATAGGCGGGTGCGGCGATCGCCTGATAACCTCTTAGTTCTCCGGCCGGCACGCTGTCGATTCCGAGCGCCGCATTGAATTCCAGCCGCTCATTGGCGCGCTCCTTCAGTTCCGCCCAGCCGCCCACCGCGTCGAGCGACCGGACATAGAATGCGCCGGGACGATCGAGGTCCGCGCGCACTCCATAGTCTTTGTATGCTCCACCGCCCAACCCTCCCAGCGCCGCTCCACGATAGAAGTTGCCGCTGAACCGCATCCTGCCCGGCAGGGGTTGGCGATAATCCAGCGTCCCCGCCCATGAATCGAATTCCCCGCCGTAAATCGTGCGGTGTGGCGCGAAGTATCCGCCTGCCCCGAGACGAAAGCCGGCATCCTCCTGAGAACCGAAGGCCAGGCGCGCCTCAACCCCGGGCCACCGGCTTTGTTCGGCGGTGGAGGCGGGATACGTAGCGGGGCTGGCGTTGGCGGCGTAGGGGGGATCCTGGACATCGATCAGCGCGCCCTGCATGCGGAAGCGCTCAGCAGAGGGAGCGCCGAAATCGCGCGTGATGCCGACCTGTGGGTTCCATGTCCACAGATTGCCGGACCATGACAGAGGTGGAACTGCCACAGCGGTCAGCGACACAGGCTCGTTGGCGCTGACTATCGGCCGATCGAGTGAAAACCAGGCTTCCGTGTTGTCCCATGCGAGCGCAGCGTGGGCAGTGCGCAGGCGCAGCAAGCCCGCTGCGTAGTCGGCTCCGCCATTGCTGCTGCCCGTGCTTCCGAAGAAATCGGCCCGCACATCCGCGTGACTATTGCCTCCGAACAGATGAGGCCCGAGCAGGTCGAGACCCAGCACCGTCTGCCGCACAGAAGCTCCGGTTGTTCCCGCCCCGCCAACGGCAATGGTGGGAGTGGCAGGCATGTCGACTCCCTTCGTATTCACGAACCCATTCAGCAGAACCATGCCCGTGACCTTTACCGGATACTTCGACTCGCTTTCTACTTTGACTTGTTCGTGCGTGGCAATCTCTGACGCCTGTAACTCCTGGTTCTCCTTCAGCGCTTCCACCTGCGAAGCCAGTCGCTGCTGTTCGACTGACGCAGACGCGCTCTGGTTGGCGCTGACCACCTGCTCGCGCAAATCGGCGATCTGGCGGCGCAAATCCTGCAGCTGCAGCTGGGCCTGGCCGAGCTGGTCCTGCGCCCGGTTCAGAGCGTCCGTCAGGAGCTGAACCTTGTTTTCCATATCCGCCTGGCCATAGCTTGGGGGAGCGAACACGGCAAGCGATGCACACAGAAGAGGAGAAACCAGCAGCGCGCGCCGCAAGCCCGTGAAACTTGTCAGCCAGGGAGATATGGCTTTATGAAAGTTTTGCCTCATTGGCCACCTCCGGTGTTGAAGTCTCGTGGAAAACAGATTCCTCCGGCGCCAACCCGCGCACGATGCACATCCGAAAAATGGTCTCTCCGGGGCGGCTGCTCACCAGTACCAGATAGCCGCCGTGCTCGGCCGCTATGCAATGCGCCAGCGTCAGTCCAAGGCCCGAACCTTTTTGCTTGCCCTGGCTCACGAACGGCTCGAAGAGGCTGCTCCGGATATCGTCTGGAACGCCCGCGCCGTCATCCGTGACTTCCAGAACTATATGATCCTCCTGCACTTCCAGCGTCGCGTTTACATGAATCATGGCCGGCGACGAAGAACGCGACTGGCACGCGTTGAGAAGTATGTTGTACACCGCGCGCTCAATTTGTTGCGCGTCCACCACGGCCAGCGTCGTTCCGGGAAAACCATAACGCGCGACAATAGAAACGTTGGCGGCATCGGGATGCTTGCGGACCAGATCGACTGCGCGCTCCAGCAGAGTCGCCATCATTTCCGGGGCTCGGCGAACCGCGGAACCGGTTCTGCCGAAGGTGAGCATCGATTCCAGCAACTCAGTTGTGCCAAAAACTGCGCTGCGAATATCGGCCAAAACGTCGACTCGCTCCGATTCCGAGAGCCGCGCCGATGCGAGAAACTCGGCATTGGCATAAACGGCAGCCAGATAATGTCGCAGATCGTGCGAAATGGAACTGGCCATACGCCCGATGGTGGCCAGCCGCTCAGCTTCCAGCAGCGCGCGGTTCGTCTGCTGGATCTCCTGCCGCATCCCTGAAAACGAAGTGCTCAGGTCCAGGACTTCCCGGGTGCCGCGAAGGGGAAGGAGATGAGCGCTGTCGCCGCTCCCGAACGCCCGAACGCCGGCGGCCAGCTGCTCCAGTGGCCGCGTCACTGCATGGGAGAGAGCCAGCATCAGCAAGGTTCCCAGCAACATCGCCAGCAGGCCTGCGATCAAAATCAGTTGATCGATTTGCCGGATGGAATTGTCCGCTTCGGTAAAAGATTTGAGTACCACCAGCTGCAGCGGAGCGGAAGACTTTGAGGTCAGGTCCACGGTGATGGCCAGATAGCGTTCGCCTCCCAGCGTGAGAGCGCTGGGGGCGGAGCCCCGCGACGTCGGCGCCGACCTCATCAGCCAGTCCTGCGCCGGCGGAGCAATGGTGCTGCTTGCCAGGTCGCGGCCGCTGCTGACAAAGGCCGCCTGCACCATGGTGGCCCGGCTGATCTGATCCACCAGGCTGCGATCGATGGCAAATCCGCTGATCACGTAACCGAGCAGAGCGCCGCTGGCTTCGCTGCCAAAGTAGAGCGGCCGCACGGAGCAGGCGAAGAGGCGATCTCCGCTGATGAGGTACAGCATGTTGGGGGACGCGAGAACGGGCTCCAGCCGCGACGCCAGCTGAGGATCGGAGCGTACCGAGGCGTTGGTATACGCGGCGACCACCTGACCCTCGGTATCCGCCAGCGCAAACAGATCGTTCCCGCTGACGTTCCGGAATTCCACCGCTCCATTCTGAATGGTGCGCACATCGTGGGTGGTCATGAGGGCTTTGAGGCTGGGCAGATCGGCCAGCAGGGCGTTTTCGCGATCGAGCCCGTTCAGGCGCTGGGCCTGCAAATCCTGAGAGGTTCCGACCGAGCGTTGCAGATCGCGCGAGAGCCGGTCGGTCACCTCGTCGAGCAGTTGATGGCGGATTAGCAGCAGGCTGGCCAGCGAAGCGCTGGCGATGACCACGGCCATGGCCGCGATCAGAAGAACCCGCGTCCGGACCCCTTTGCTCCCTTGCATGCGTGACACTCCGGACCGGAGAATTCTGCTGCCTCTTACGGGACAAACTTGTAACCGGCTCCGTAGATGGTGAGCAGATGCCTGGGGTTCGCGGGGTCCGGTTCAAGTTTCTGTCGCAGTTTGAGTATCTGATTATCCACGGTCCTGGTGGTCGGATACGAGTTGTAGCCCCAGACTTCGTTCAGCAGAACATCGCGGGTCAGCACGCGCTCGGCGTTTTCCGTGAAAAACTTCATCAGCTTGAATTCATGCGAGGTGAGGACCACCGGCACACCTCCGCGCCGCGCAACCATCTTTTCGAACTCCAGTTCGCAGTCTCTGAAGCGGTATACAGTCGCTGAAGTCTTGCGCCTGCGGCGGCGAATGGCTGCCTGGACGCGGGCCATCAGCTCGCGCGGACTAAAAGGCTTGGTCACATAATCGTCCGCCCCCAGCTCCAGCAACAAAACCTTATCCACGACCTCGGCAACGGCGCTCAGAACTACGACCGGCGTCTCACTGCTGATCGCCTTGATGCTCTGGCACAGCTCGCGGCCGGAGAAGTGCGGCAGGATCAGATCGAGGATCACCGCCATGGGGCGGTGAGCCCGAAACGAATCCAGCCCCTCCTGCCCGTCTCCGGCGATGAGAACGGAGTAATTCTCTTCAGCAAACATCCGGCGCAGCACCTTCTGCATCCGCGGATCGTCCTCGATGACAAGGATGGTCCCCAGCTCCGGGACCGGCGCATTCTCCACCGGGATTAGTTCGTCGGGTTCTGCTTCTCTTGCCATTGCCATAAATACAATTCTGCTCCAGCGCATCGAAGAATTGACAACTGAAAAGCCACAAATGACAAAGTCTTGACATTTGACGTCCCTAACCGGCTGCAGATCTTCACGCCCCTTTCATGACGAGACTTTCGGCATCGGCAGCACACCAGGGTCCGGAGCCGCCGGCAAGCGGCAGGCACCTCCGGCCAGAGTGCGATAGAGCGTCATGGTTTCTCCTGCGATACATCGCCCGGAAAGCCTCGGCAGAGAAACAGGTCCGCGCCGCGGCTCCGCGATCGCCAGCAGTACCGCAGTCGCGAAATCCTCCTCCGCGTTGGGCCCGAGGGAGAAGTATCGGCAGTGGCCGCCGCCGAGTTCACGGAAAGGCCGGATATCGGAACACACCACGCGGCATCCCGCGAGCAGCGCCTCGGCCACCGGCAGACCAAAGCCTTCGGTGAGCGATGGCGCCAGCAAAGCCTCGCAGTTGCGGTAGCACCACTGCAGCTCCGCTTCCGAGATTCCGTTCAGAAGCACCACACGAGCGCTGATTCCGGCTTCCTGAATGAACCGGTGGATATTCGCGGTTTCGGGTCCGGAAATGCCGACGATGACGAGCTGGGTTCCACGATGGATAGTCCTCTCGCGCAGCAGCCGAACCAGAATCTTGAGCGTCAGGAGAATATTTTTGTTGCGCCGGTGTTGTGCGACGCAAAGAAAGAATGGAACGCTCGAGGATCCCGGCAACGGGCTGCGCCCCAGCCTCACCTTGGCCGGCTCGACACAATTATAGATTCTTCGGCTCTTCTCGCCCAGGCTCGCCGGCTCTTGATCGCATAGCCGGTCGTGGGTCGCGTCGGACACGCACGCCAATACGTCGGCTGCTCGCACGCATTGCCTGAACACCATGCGATTGAAGAAGACCTTGGGGAAACCCCAGTTCTCCGGAATGTCCCAGGGGTACAGGTCGTGCACGCTGACCACGACCGGGCAGGAAAATTCGCCCCGACGGAGAGGTGCAGGGTAGCCCAGGTGGACGATGTCCGCGTGCAGCTGATCTGCGATCGAGGGCAGGTCCGCCCAAAACCACAGATTGCGGGCAAAACTGCTGGCCCCCACATAAACCGAGTGGATGTGCAGTCGCGGATCTTCCTGCGCGATCGCGTCCCGGAATAATGTTCTCTCCCAGGGAGCAGAGATCAGATGAATCGCCTCCACATCGGAATGCGCCAGCAGGCAGCGCGCCAGATTGGCGACGTGGCGCGAAACCCCGGAGAGCTGCGTGTTGGAGGAGACCGAAACCAGGACGAGCTTCATGGCAGCGGCTCCTCCGCCAGCGGCACGACCGGCATCGGTCTCGTGGTTGCGAGCGCCGATGGCCTCTCGTGCGGTTGCGCGGCCCACTGGATCAGCACTGGCGTGATGAGGCAGACGAACCAAAGGGGCAGCGACAGATCGAAGGGTTCGGTATCCGCCAGGCCGCGGACCAAAACAAAGATCAGCAATCCCTGGAAGAACGTTTTCGCCGGACCGCGCCGCAGCCGCCGAATCTGCAGGAAGACGGTGGTATAGAGGCCCGCCATGAGGATGATCCCCGCCGCGCCGTAGGCGTAGAACTGCTGCAGCAATTCATTGTGAGCGTGGCGAGCCTCGAAGGGGCCAAAGGGCGGGACGACTTTCCAGACAGAATGAAAGCCGTGGCCGATCCATGGCTGTTGCACGGCCTCGGTGACGAAGTACGCCCAGATGCCGAGCCTGCCTGTCAGCGTTTCTGCCTGGCTGCCGGCGTTGGTGTAGATCGTGTAGTAGGACGCGATCAACCCCTGGAACGCGAAAAGGATTACGAGAGCCAGGCCGAGCAGGAGCAGCTTTTTGGTGCGCTTGATGGAGCGATCGCGTAGCAGGACGAACGCTTCGGCCGCGATGAAGGCGACAATGGTCGTTTTGCTGAGACTGCGCAGCAACGTGATCGCGAGAAAAGCCGCGGGAAGACCCCACAGGCGGCTGCGCCGCGTCATCAGATACTGCGCAAGGAAACACGCAAAGGCGCACGAATAGCCGATCTGATTCGGGCCAAGCAATTCTTCGTCGCCAAGGCGGAGGTCCGATTGCGCGGGCAGCAGCCACGCCATCGCAGCGAAGGCGCAGGTTCCCCAGATGAATCCCTGCATCAGCACCTGACCCGTTTCGTCCGCGGAGCTATTGCGCCCCAGAAGCATCACGATCGCTACGTCCGCAGCCATTGCGCACCAGAATGCGGCGGCTGCGGCCAGGGACGCGGTGCTGCTCCACAGAAGGCTGACGCCGGAAAATGCGAGGAAGGCGAGCACCCACCACACTGGCCCTCGCAGCATTGATCGGAGACTGCAAACGGCGGGGCCCAGCGAGAAAAACCCGACGACAACGAGCAGAAGATAGTTGCACAACAGCCCCGCGGCCACTCCGGTTTGCGCATCCTGCAGGAAGAGCCGCACCGTGACCAGCACAATGGCGACGCGAAACGAGAAATAGAAGCCGACCACGCCGGGCAGCAGCGTGGGGACCGGAGAAACTTCTGCGATGGGTTCTGCCGGAGCGAGCCATGGCAGTCGCGATGCGGAGCGGGTGAACATCAGCGCGCTCCTCTCGCGCGGCTGCGGAGCTGCTGCAGCGTGTCGCCGATGCTGTCTCCGATGCGCCGCGCCAGGATCTTCCGCGGATCACCGCTGCTGACAAGCTGCCAGCGATGGAGAAAAAGCACAAAAGCGGCGGAGACTGCAGAAGCGAACATCGTCAGGATCAAAGCGACCAGCAGCCGCGGCGGGAAGGACTTCTTCTCCGGGATTCCCGGCATATCGATCACGCTGACCACTGGCACATCCTTGGCTTCCTGGATGCGCGCGACTTCGTACTGCTGTGTCAGCAATTCGTAGATGGTCTCTTCCACGCGCACGCGCCGGAGCAGGTTCGCGTAGGGAACCGCCAGGCGCGGAAGTTGCCGCAAAGGAGGATAAAGGTCCCCGCTATCGCCTTCGGCCGAGGCGTCTTCGGATTTCTTGTCACTGTCTTTCGGGAGGGGAGCCGAAGTGCCGCTCATTTTGACCAGCTGGCGCTGCAGTTCGGCAGCCCGTGCCTCGGCGGCACGCAGACGCACGTTCGTGTCGCCATAAATTAGCCGCAGCGAATCGACTTCGGATTGTGCGGCGATCTGCTCGGCCTGAAGCCGCGCCGCCGCGTCCACCATTGCCCGTGTCTGGTTCGGCAGGTCGATGGTGGTGTGCGTGCTGGAGTAATCGCTCAGAGCGGCCTGTGCCTGCTCCAGATCGGCTTCCACCCCTTTGAGGCGCCGCTCGATGAAGACCCTCTCCTGATGCGCCGCGGAGATGCTCGTCCGGTTCAGCAACACATTCAGTTCGTCGAGATATCCCTGCGCGATGTCCCGCGCTCTGCGCGGATCGGTGTCCTGGACCTCGACGGTGATCACGCCGCTGCGCTTGTCATCGATGATCGTCGAGTGACGCGCCAGATACTTTGCGGTGTCGATGCGATAGCGTTTGTGCCACGCCTGTTGCAGATGAAAGCGGTCGATGAGCGCTCCGCTGATCGTGCTGCTCCGCAGCAGATCGACAAACAGCGCGCTCGAGTTGCGGCCGCCGAGCAGAGAGCCGGCCAGATTGCTGAGTCCGGAAAACTCCCCGCCGCTCCGCCCTGCCAGCGCAGCAAACATCGCCAGGCTCGAACCGGAATTATCCGGCGGCATGATGCGGCCGGTCGAAGTGTAGCGCTTCGGAATAGAAAACGCGATGAGCAGGCTCACCACCAGCGCGATCGCCGTCACGCGCGCGAGAGTGCGGCGGTGGTCCCAGAGCACATTGGCAGTCGCGACCCAGTTCGGCGTCCGCTGCGGCGCATCGCTGTTAACCGGCTCAGTCGTGACGGGCTCGAGCAGTTCCGTATCCATGCTCGGCCTACAGTCCCGTCGCGACTGCGGTCGCGATCGCAATGGAGGATGCGATTTGTGCTCCGGAGAGCAGGTTGCGCCAGAACACCGAGGTGCCGATGATCTTCGGCGGCACGACGACAACGTCGCCCGGCTCTAGCTTCGTGTCGAGAACGCCGTGCGCCCATGAATCGGAACGCCGCCCCACCACCGAGCCGTTGGCGCGAATGACGAAGATGTCTTTGCGGTCCGCCGCAGCCGTGGCCCCGCCCGCGCGGCTGAGATACCAGCCCGCCGTCTTGCCTGGGGCGAACGTGATGGCGGTGGCGTTGTAAACCTGCCCACTTACCAGCACAAATCCGGGCCGTTTGGGCACGCGCAACACGTCGCCCTTACGCACCTCGACGTCATCGGGCGTTCCCGCCCAGCCGTTGATGTCCGCGCCGATGTGGATGACCAGCCGTCCGCTGAGGGGCGCGCTGCGCAGGCGTGCGAGCACCTGGTCTTCCTGCTGTTTGACCAACTGCACTGAAGCCGATTGATCGCCGCCTGCCAGACTGGGCGACAAACGCGCCGTTGCCGAGCCTGTCTCGATCTGCCGGATCAACTCAGCGCGGCTCTTCTCCTCCAGATCGCGCACCTCCACACGCGTGAGCACCGCGCCTTCAGGATAGGCGGTGTCGCGCAACCCGCCAGCGCGCCGCAGCACGTCGCTGAGGTGTTCTCCCTGCTGAAAGCCGTAATTGCCGGGGTGGCCAACTTCGCCCTCGATGGTGATCGATGAGCCGATGTCGTCCCAGCCCGTCACCTGGTGAACGGTGAGCGCGTCGCCAGGCATGAGCGGCACATCCGCAGCCGCGTCGCCCTTCATTACCGCGTCGCCGATGCGAATGTCCGTGCGCACCCCCGCGACCTGAGTTCCATCCACAACCCGGTAGCTCATCAGATCGGCATCATTCAGCAGGGCATCTCGTTTAAAGCCGCCCGCCATCCGCACCAGCTGTCCCGCCGTCATGCCCGCGGACATCGGATACGATCCTGGCCGCAACACTTCCCCACTCACCGTCACTCGGGGCGCATCCGCCCCATAGCGGCCAAAAACGCGAATCGTGTCGAACGGCTGCAGCGTTGGATTCTCGTTGCCGATGAGCGCGTCGGGCAGCTGGAACTCGATCGTTTCCGGGTGCAGATCCGGCGGAACGAGGCGCACGATCTCTGCCCGGTCCGAGGGCTCGGGCAATAAATCCCGGTAGCCGCGGAGTACATCGTTCAGCCGCATGCCATCGCGAAAAGCGGTTCTGCCCGGGCGTGCGACGTGGCCTTCGAGATAGATGACGCGCTCGCTGTAGGGCAGGATGGGGGCGACGCGGATGCCATCGCCATCTTTCACGATGAAGGCGGCCATTGCAGCGCGCTCACTCGTCGAGCCCGGGGTGCCGCTCGTCACGCCTAACGTTTCGCGATTCTGGTTGGCGTCGATGCGCTCGATGGTAATGTGCCCGAGCGCCGCAGCCACAGTCATGCCGCCCGCCNNCCGGCCGGAGGAACCACCAGCGTATCGCCCGCCTCCAGCCGATCGTCGGTGCTGTGAACGCCGTGGAGAAGGAAATCGTACAGGTCGATTTCTGCGATGAGCTGTTTGCCGCGATAGTGGCGGACTACACGCAGCGAGCCCGCAGCGCTGGGACCCCCAGCCGCGTACAGGGCGCTCAGCGCGGTGGACAGCGAGGGAATGTCGTAGGCGCCGGGCGACTGCACGTCGCCCACAACATAAATCCGCACCGAACGCAGGCGCGCAATTGTAACCGTGATTTGCGCATTTCTGAATTGCTGCCGAAGCGCATGATCGATGGCCTCCTGCGCGCGCTCGAGCGTGAGCCCGGCCACCTGGACCTCACCGGCTTCCGGCAGCATGAGGCTGCCATTGCGGTCGATGGTCCGCATGATCGACTGCGAGACTCCGCCCCACATATTGATGGTGAGGCTGTCTCCGGGGCCGACAACGTAGTCGGGGCCGATGGGCACGTCGAGAGAAGGCATATTGGCCGAACCGCCGAGGCGTGTGGCCGTGCTCATGCCGCGGTTGAGAAAAACTTCAGAACCGAAGCGCCTCAATTTTTCCGGCGTGTCCGGGACCTGCGTATACAGGTCGCGCAGGGAGTTCAGATTGTAGGGCGCGGGCTCCCGCAGCACTTCGGGCGCGTCGGTGATGTTCGGTTGCCTGGCGGCCTTTTGGACGCCGGTTGTCGCGGCGCGATTCGTTCCCTGCGCGGACAGCGGAAGCTGCGTGTAGTCCGACGAGTCCTGGCGCGTGCCTGGCATGCAGAATGAGAGGAACGGGGTTGTCGCAGTTGCGGTTGAGCCGCAGAGAGGCGAGAGCATGTCCGGCATTTCCAGTGGCCCCATCGCGTCTCCCGGCAGCATCGGATACTGATCGCTGGCGAAGCCGCCTGCCAGTCCACCTGCTGCCGCGCTCTGAATTTCTTCGTCGGAGACATAACCGCGCCCGCGAAGAAACAGCGTGATAGTCGTGCGCACCTCGCGGCTGGAAGCGATTTGCCGGTACAGCATTTCGTCGGTGATGGAGTTGGGATCGATAGAGACCCCCTGCTGCGGCAGCGTGTCCGCCAACAACTGCTTCAACTCGACGACGACCTCTGGCTTGTCCTCGATCAGATTGAAGATCTGTCGCGCCGTCAGCCCCATATCAAGACTGTTGATGGAGAGGCCGCCCATGTCGGAGTCGCGAGAGAGAGCAGGTGCGGAAACAGGAACATCGAGGCCTGAGCCGGGAGCGGTCGGAGAGCTGCCGGTGTTTTGTGACGCGCCGGCGCCGGTCGACGTCGCGTCGCCGGTTTGCGCGCGCAGCGCCGTCCCACCGATCAAAAACACGGCGAGCGCAAGCAGAGCTGCCTTTCCAGCTTGCGCTGCGAGGCCTGAGAAGTTCGATTCCGAAATGTTTGTGTGGGCCTTCATCGGCGATTCAGTGGGGATACATTTCAGGTTCGCCCTGGCTACCGGCGGGTGGAAGGTGACGGAGAAACGCGACGATCGTCCAGATTTCTTCGTCGCTGAGCGTGCCTTTGGAGCCCGGCATTCCCGAAGGCCAGATGCCGTTGTCGATGACCCATTTCAGCTGACCGTCCGCATAGCGCTGCACATCGGGCGACGCGAGCGACGGGATGGGTGGCGAGATGTGGCCGACAAATGGGACGCCGGTATTCTGTCCGTCCAGTCCGTGGCAGGCAACGCAGTAGTGAGAAAATGCCTCCTTGCCCTCGGCGATCACTTCGGGAGTTGCTGGAAAGGGATTCTGCTGCGAGCGATTCCCGACGAACACATGATGCTTGGCTGCGGTCACAACCCATGTCTCGAAGGCGCTGGGCGGCGTTGCTTTGCAGCCGGCCAGAGCCAGAATGGCAGCGGCAGCGACCACCACAATCGCGCGACGCGGGGTCATGCTTACTCCACCACATGCAGCGTTAGCTTCATCGAACCATGGCCTCCACCGCAGAAAACGGAGCAATGACCCACGAAATCGCCGGTCTTCCCCGGAGTGAACTCCACCTCGCTCTCGGCTCCCTTGCCAACTTTCACGTCCACACCCAGTTCGCGAAAACGCAGGCCGTGCGCCACGTCAACACTTTTCAGAACCAGGACCACCGGTTCCCCCCGCTTCAGCGTCAACTCGCCCGGATCGAAGGAAAACCGTTTCGCCGTAATTTCAATGCGGCGCGGTTGTGCTTCCGGCGCCGCACCATACACCACACAAATTCCGCAGAAAAGTAGAACGAGTGCCGCTGTGGCAAACAATCTGTTTCTCATATCCCTCCGCTGTGCGCGGCGCTTTCGTCTGGCTCGTGGCCGCAGGGGCCGTAGTTTGCCGAGACGATTCAGTGACAACTGCTGTGCCGCCCAAGCTGTCCTTATCCTGGCTAGCTCTGCCCGGGGGGGTGTCATACCTCTGTCAGCGGATTGTCAGGATACTGTTGGCAAATCTCGCAGGCCTGGCATGCGCTAACCTAATACGCACTGATGAGCCGAACCACGATTTGCTCTCTGCTTGCCGTAGTCTTCTTTCTCCCCGCCTGCCTCGCGGCGACCGCGCAGACGGCTACGCCGGTCTATAGCGTGGAAGCCATTCGCTACGGGACGATCAAAGACTTTCCGGTCGCCGGCCTCGTCGCAGGCGCTGACAAGACGCGCCACATGGACATCGCGATGGTCTTCTGGCTTTTACAGGGCGATGGCCGCAACATTCTCGTCGACTCCGGCTTCTATCGTCCGCAGTTTTTCCGGGACTGGAAGGTCGCCGGCTATCAGAAACCCTCCGACGCGCTGCGCAGCGCCGGATTACAACCGGAAGACATCACGGACATCGTCATCACCCACATGCACTGGGATCACGCCGACGGTTTCGACCTCTTTCCGAAGGCGCACATCTGGATCCAGCGCGACGAATATACCTACTACACCGGCGAAGCCTGGCATCATCCACGCACGCATGGCGGCATCGATCCGGACGACGTGGAGGCGATCGTAAAGGCCAACATCGCTGGCAACGTTTCGTTCGTCGAAGGCGACGATCAGCCGATCCTGCCGGGCATCACCTGCTACATCGGTGGCAAACATACCTGGCAGTCGCAATATGTAACGGTCCACGCGAAAGACGGCACCGTCGTGCTCGCGTCCGACAACGTTTACCTCTACGAGAACCTCGACAAGCACGTGCCGATTGCGGCCACGCTCGACAGCCAGTCGAACCTGGCTGCGCAGGATCGCATGCGAACGTTGGCATCCAGGCCGGAGTTCATCATCCCCGGTCACGATCCGGCGATTTTCAGCCGCTTTCCCGTGGTAGCTCCCGGAGTTGCGAAAATCGATTAGGGACTAACGATTATTGCGTCGATTCAGCCGCGGACTCGGCACGCTTCGCTGTGAATTTACGCAGGCGAGTCATGGTGCCGCGCGGGAAGCCCGTCGACTCGCGCACCACAAGATGCGTGTCGATGGTGTATTCGCGCTTGGGCGTGGAGCCTTCCAGATGGGTGCGAAGAGCGGAAACCGCAGCGCGCGCCAGGTCTGATCGGGACATCTGGATCGAAGTCAGCGAGGGGATCATCATCTCCGCCATGTGGATGTCGTCGAATCCAATAATGGAGACGTCGCCCGGAACCTGAAGACCGGAACGCGAAAGCTTATGCAGAACTCCGATAGCCAGCATGTCGTTCGAGCACATGATCGCGGTCGGCAGATTCTTGTGTTCGAGGATGCGAGCGGCCGCCGCCAGACCGCCCTCCATCGTGTGATCGCCCTCGATGATACGTTTCTCCTCCACGGGAATGCCGCACTCCTGCAGCGCCTTCTTGAACGCCGCAAGGCGCGACTGCGCGGAGTGGAGCCGCAAGGGCCCCGCCACGAATGCGATACTGCGATGTCCGAGTGCCGCAAGGTGCTGCACCCCCTGGCGAATCCCGTGATGGTAGTCGACGCGCAGGACGCTCATGCCGGGCCGGTTTGGGGCCACGTCGACAAAGACCAGCGGTATCTTGCGGTCGGCCAGCTGATCGAGAAGCGGCTGCTCGATGCCGAAGGTCATAACGGCCACCCCCTCGGCGTTCCGCTCTACCATGCGGCGGATACAGCTTTTCATCCTTTCCGGATCATAGTTCGTCGATCCGATCAGGACCTCGTATCCGTTCTCGACCGCCACCTCCTCGAAACCCTGTATCAGTTCGGGGAAGAAGGGGTTTGTTATTTCCGAAACGATCAGGCCAAGAAGCCGGCTGCGTCCGGAAACCAGCGCACGCGCCTGGGTGTTGGGAAAATAGTCCAGTTCGCGGATCGCTTCCCAAACCCGCTTGGCCATCTTTGGATTGACGGTGGGAATGTGATTGATAGTGCGGGAGACGGTGGCGATGGAGACATGGGCCAGCTTGGCGACCGCGTGAATATCCATCCGGTCGGATTTGGAAGCCGAGCGCCGTCTCGTTCTTCGTACCGGACCAGCCATAGTCAGCCTGAAGAATGCGTTTACAGCATACCTCATAACCGGAAAAAGCTTGACATGAATTGAACTCGGCTCCTACATTTGCGGTAAAGGTTTACTGGGATTTGAAGGAGAATTTACTGTCAGCGCTGTGCCCTGCGGGACTGGGCCAGGTTCGGATCGGCGCGGCGCCCAAGTGGCGCTTTTGCCGTTCGATTTCCTCCGCGCCTGACAGAACTGACGCAGATTCGTAGAGAACTTCATCATGAAGAAGCAACTGACATTCGGACTTATCGTGGGGAACCGGGGATTTTTCCCCGATCATCTGGCCAAAGAGGGCCGGGAAGAGATGCTGGGGGTGCTGGGGAAGGCGGGCATCCGGGCGATCACGCTTGCGCCGGAGCAGTCGAAGTTCGGCTCGGTGGAGACGCACGACGACGCGATCAAATGCGGGGATTTGTTTCGCGCGCACCGCGACGAGATCGACGGGATCATTGTGACGCTGCCGAATTTCGGCGACGAACGCGGCATTGCGGACTCGATTCGCTATTCGACGCTGCAGGTGCCGGTGCTGGTGCAGGCGACGCC
>PMAD01000034.1:688-3912 GCA_003152415.1 Acidobacterium sp. | reverse complement strand
AACAAAAAAGAAATCACCCTCCTCGCCAACATTGGAGCGCTCAACAACGTCTCCGGCATCGGTCATCGCCGCGACGCCCTCTGGCAGGTCGTGCGCGCAGGCAAACCCGAAGGCCCGCTCCTCACCCGCTCCGGCGCGCTGCTCGCCGACCCGCCCGACCCCTCACCCCTCGCGCAGATGACTCCCGAAGAACGCCTCGTTGCCGACTACTCCGGCACCGGACTCACCACCGGCCGTCACCCCATGAGCTACCGCCGCGACGAGCTCCGCCGTCAGAACGTCCTCACCGCCCAGGACCTCCGCACCCGNNACCGGCATCGCCAACATCATCGTCACGCCGCAGATGTACGAACAAAATCAGGTCACCGTAACCCGCTCGCGCTTCTTATTAGTAGAAGGCCCCCTCCAGAACCAGGACAACGTAATCCACGTAAAAGCCACCCGCCTAACCCCCCTCGACGATAAGGCGGTAGAAATCCACTCCCACGACTTCCACTAAGCTGCTGACTACCTCGCGCATATTATTAGCAGATGCCAAACTGTGAACTCTGCGGAGCGCCGGCCCGTTTTGTCTGGCCCCCGGTCGACAATGCGCCCGAACTCACAACGGTTGAGCAGCAAGGCTGGTTCGCGCTGCTCGAGTGTCTGGGTTGTAGCCGGTTGTGGACTCGGGCTCACTACGAGCCGTACGGCAGCTTTATTTATCTGATCCTATGGCAACAGTCGCGGGCGGAGTGGTCGTCGTTCGCCCAGGCAGACGAGGGCAGAGCCATAGGCAAATGGTGCGACAACGAACTGAGGCGAGCTTGGAGCAGCATGAACTCGGCGGATTTGGTAGCCGTAGCGCATCATCGGCGGCGAAGCTACGGTCGAAACCCATTCGACGAGCCGCCAATCCAAATTTAAGCGCAATCTTCTCGTTCCACGCTTGACATCGAGCGTCAAAATCCACTCCCGCGATTTCCATTTGAGGGATAAATCTCCTAGCATTAGTGTATCTTATGAGCTACAATGCTCTGTGATTGAGATCCGGGAAACGGAAATCTTTGCCTCCTGGCTGCGAGCCCTTCGCGACTCTCAGGCCAGAGCGAGAATCGCCGCCCGAGTTCAACGTCTGGCCTTCGGCAATCCCGGCGACGTCCGGCCCGTCGGCGAAGGCGTCAGCGAACTGCGCATTCACTATGGCCCCGGATATCGCGTCTATTACATCCAGCGTGCAGCGGTCCTGATCGTCCTGCTCTGCGGCGGCGACAAGAGTACACAAGACCGAGACATCGAAGCAGCAAAAAGGTTGGCAAAGGAGACAGAATGAGCAAAGCGAAAACCAAACCTTTCGATCCGGCAGAATACCTCGACGACAACGAATCCATCGCCGCCTATATGACCGAGGCCCTCGAAAGCGGAGACCCAGCCTTTGTAGCGGATGCCCTCGGAGTCGTGGCCCGCGCCCGCGGCATGACCGACGTGGCCCGCGAAGCCGGCGTCTCCCGCGAAAGCCTGTACCGCGCCCTCAGCGCCGGCGGCAACCCTGAATTCGCCACCGTCCTCCGCGTCATGCAGGCGCTCGGACTACGTCTCCACGCCACTCCCGCCAACAAAGAGCACAACGCCTGACGCCACGCGCCACCGCCGATTCTGAATCACAGCCCAAATCCCTCCCAGTGCAAGCGACACGTGAAGGGGCACGAGTTTACTCGTGCCGTAACCGCCGCAAAATGATTTGGGCTTTAGCCCCTGCGTATTGATCTGGGCTCCAACTAATCTCCGCGACGAAATCGCACTTTCTCGTCCACAACCTTCGACGCTTTTGTAACAGGGCACGACTTCCAGTCGTGCCGTAACCGCCCTTTTTAAGAGCTGGGCTTTAGCCCCTGCGGCCATTCCTCAATGGCCAAATACATGCCGGATTCCACCCACCTCCCACCGCAGCTCCCGCGAAAACTACTGACCCTTCGATCCACCCACCTCACTCTCGACCCGCGCCACGATCAACCGCACCAGCTCCCGATCCTTCGCCCCGAGCCGTGCCGACAACTGAAGCAGATCCGTGTCGCTCCCAAACAGGATCGCTACCCCCTGAATCGGACTTGCGTCGATTGGAAGCCTCGAATCGGTTCCCAACCCCTTCGTATTCGCCGGAGTCTCAAATTCGACCGTCTTCCTGTCCACATACCGCAGCTTGTCCTGCGGGTAGGGGCCGGAGGGAAACGAGCTGGCTGGCTCGATTCCCTCTGCAATCACCTGCTGCGCGAACGCCTTGAAATCCGGAAAGATGCGCGCGATAGTTCGAGCCACGGCAAACCTTCCCGACGTGCCGCCAGACGAGACCGAAACCTGGACCGCCTGCCCTCGAAGCCCTTTCCAGTCGGGCGAAAACAAATTTGTCGTGTCAATTGGATCCGGGCTCACGAACAAATTACTTCCGTCGGAGCCATAGGTCGAAAAGCAATGCCAGCCGCGAGGCGCGAGAACCCCGAAGCCATTCTCCGCCTTGTAATAGGCAAGCCGATGAGCAGTTTCAGCAGGAATCGTCACCGCCATCGGCAGGCCGGTTGGTGCTTTGAGCGGTCCGACCTGTCCGTCCGATGCGCACCCGACGAATGGGACTTGCGCGGTCGCATCCGGTTTCCCCGCCCCGACCGTCGCAGTCTGACTCAGCAAAGCCGACCCACCTGCTAATCCCGCCGAGACGACAAAAGCAGCCAGCTTGAGAGGCCTCAATCTCATGTGCGGATAATAGTCTGCTCCCACGATCTCCGCCGGGTTTCCAAACCAGTCACGAACCGTGTCAGGGGGTCCGGCTTTAGCCGCGGAGGGGCGATTTTCACCGCCTCATCGCTAACCGCTTCCTCGCTGTCTCCTGACCACTGACCACTGATCACTGTTCACTGTCCTTTGTGGAAAACTTGTCAAGAGGCGCGCCCAAAAACCGAAGTAATGACCCCACATAACACGCCACTTACATCCTTATACCCGCAAAGATATTTGGCGGTTTTTAGTGCTGGACTTGGTATTCTAATAATAGGGGGTAAGAAAAGTTTTCTGCCCTCTTCAACCGATTCTCAAGACCAGAAAAGGCCGCGTCGAAGCGGCCTTTTCCTTTGCACACGCAACCATGACCGAGCTTCTCTCCAATTCGCTCCCGGCTACCGGCTCCGGGCAACCGGCTCCTCCAGAGCTCTGTGCTCTGAGCCCTGAGCGTGACAAAGACAGCTGTCTTTGTC
>PMAD01000034.1:0-605 GCA_003152415.1 Acidobacterium sp. | reverse complement strand
TCTCATCCGATCACCGCGTCGTTCCCGGTGCTACAACTGGAATGGACCAACGCCATGCCCACCCGCAACCGCATCCTGCCTGGACTTCTCCTGCTGTGCTCGCCGCTCGCCCTCGCTCAATTCGCCGGGCCCAACCCNNCCGCCGCCACCGCCGCCGCGTCTGGTCCTCATTCCCAGCCCCACGCAAACCCTCGCCTCGCCCTACGCCGATCCCTGCGAAGCCAACGCGGCCAGGGTCGACTTCGACACCTGCTACGCCGGTCAGTTCAAAGCTGCCGATCAGGACCTCAACCGCCTCTACCGCGCCGTCCTCCTCGCTTTCCAGTCGGACATCGCCGACGCCCACAAACGCAAAGACGAAAGCCAGCTCAGTTACGACTCGACCGCCCTCTTCGATCTCAAGGCCGCCCAGGACGCATGGACGAAATATCGCGACCTCCACTGCAGCGCCGCCGGTCAACAGTTCCAGGGAGGATCCATTCTCCCCATCGTCATCAGCAGGTGCATGATCCTCGTCACGCTGCACCGCAACGACGAAATTCGCGCCGCCTACCAAATCGGCGGCCGCAAGCTCAACCCGGACGTCACTGCGCCTTCAGGTGCCG
>PMAD01000156.1 GCA_003152415.1 Acidobacterium sp. | reverse complement strand
GAGAAGATGGCCGCGGTGCAGGTGGTGCTGACGAAGCTGCATGCGGGGGGCAAGTTCGATAACTCGAATTACAAGGTGTCGGGCGGGCTGCACGGGGTAGGCGTGAGCGTGGTGAACGCGCTGAGCGAGGAGTTCGAGGTGGAGATCTGGCGGCCGGAAAGGCCGGGCGAGACGAGCCACACTTTCGAGCAGAGCTACGCGAAGGGCGCTCCGACGACCAAGCTGAAGCAGACGGGGACGTCGAAGCGGCGGGGGACAAAGGTCCACTTTCTGCCGGATAAGTCGATTTTTGCGACGACCGAGTACAACTACGACACGCTGGCNNTGACGATTACGCTGACCGACGAGCGGGTGACCGATCCCAAGACGGGCGAATCGAAGCGGACGGAGTTTAAGTATGCGGGCGGGATTGCGGAGTTCATCAAGCACCTGAACAAGGGTAAGCAGGTGCTGCACGACAAGCCGATTGTGATGGAGGGCTTGCGGGACGACGTGGATATGGAGATCGCGCTGCAGTACAACGATGGGTACTCGGAGACGGTGTTCTGCTTTGCGAACAACATTAATACGGTGGATGGCGGGACGCACCTGTCGGGATTTAAGACGGCGCTGACGCGGACGATTAATGCGGTGGGGCAGGCGCTGGGGCTGTTCAAGGACGTGAAGGAGAACCTGACCGGCGACGATGTGCGCGAGGGGCTGGTGGCGGTAATCAGCGTGAAGCTGCCGCAGCCGCAGTTCGAGGGGCAGACGAAGGGCAAACTGAATTCGGATATCGCGGGGACGGTGCAGGCGCTGGTGAACGAGCGGCTGGGAGGGTATCTGGAGCAGAATCCGCCGGTGGCTCGCAAGATTATTAATAAGGCGATTGAGGCGGCGCGTGCGCGTGAGGCGGCGCGTAAGGCGCGGGACCTGACACGGCGTAAGGGCGCGCTTGATGGCGGCGGCTTGCCGGGGAAGCTGGCGGATTGCTCGGAGCGTGATCCGGAGCGGTGCGAGCTGTATCTGGTGGAGGGCGAGTCGGCCGGTGGGACAGCGAAGCAGGGGCGGGATCGGAAGTTCCAGGCGATTCTGCCGCTGAAGGGCAAGATTCTGAACGTGGAGAAGGCGCGCTACGACAAGATGCTGGGGCACGAGGAAATCCGCGCGATGATTACGGCGCTGGGGACGGGCATCGGCAAGGACGACTTCGACGCGACGAAGCTGCGCTACGGGAAGATTATTTTGATGACCGACGCCGATGTGGACGGGTCGCATATCCGGACGCTGCTGCTGACGTTTTTCTTCCGGCACATGCAGGAGCTGATCAAGCGGAACAACGTGTATATCGCGCAGCCGCCGCTTTACAAGATTAAGAAGGGGAAGTTTGAGCAGTACATAAAGGACGATCGCGACTTTGTGCGGGTGATGGTGAAACGGGCCGCCGAGGGGATGGTGATTCGTTATGGTGAAGGCGCGGCGAAGCTGGAAGGCGCGGCGCTGACGAAGTTCATGGGGCAGCTGAATGAGTATCTCGGGTTCTTCGATAAGGTGGACAAGCGGCTGCGCAATGAGGAAGTAACGAATCTGCTGGCGAAGGCGGAGCTGACGAAGCGGGTGGACTTTGAGTCGGAGACGAAGCTGGAGAAGCTGTACAAGCAGCTGGAGAAGATTGAGAAGAAGTATCAGTTCAAGCGGCTGACAAAGCCGGTGAAGGACGAGGAGCATCAGACCTGGTCGTTGAGTTATGTGGATGCGCAGGGAGCGGAACGGAAGATTGACTGGACTCTGGCGTCGTCACCGGAGTATCGACAGATGATGTCTAAGCATGGGCAGATAAAGGATCTGCTGGAGCCTCCGTTTGTGGTGGAGTATGCAGCGAAGGCGGCGGCCGCGGGCGTGGGGACGGCTGACGCGGAAGAAACCGAAGGCGAGACGACGGGCGAGGCGGAGGCGGGTAAACCTGCTCCAAAGCGGACCGGGAAGGCATCGCTCGATCCGGTGGAGAAGCAGACGCCGAAGGAGCTGTTCGATTACGTGGTGGAGCAGGGGCGGCGTGACTACCAGGTGCAGAGGTACAAGGGTCTGGGTGAGATGACGGCGCAGCAGCTATGGGAGACGACGATGGATCCGGAGCGGAGGACACTGCTGGCGGTGCGGCTCGAAGATATTGCGGAGACGGAGACGATCTTCACGACGCTGATGGGCGAAGATGTGGAGGCGCGGCGGAAGTTCATTGAGGATAACGCGCTGGATGTGAAGAACCTGGATATTTAGAGGCTAACTGCTGCCGCTGTCAGCGTGGTGGGTGTTCTTCTGTGGCTAATCTGAAGCATCCGTGAGCGTGCGGCGAACTGGACGCTTTGCCTATCGGAATGAATCGGCTATTAGTCCATTGAGGATGGGGGATGTTTCATTTCTAGCTCCCCATAAAGCCCAGATAGGGGTTGGAGCCGAAGTTAGCGAAGTTGGGGAATACCTGCTGGATCTGGCCATTGGAGAGGCCGAACCAGCGCGCGAGGGTTCCCGCGTATTGATCGACTGCGGTGGTTGGGATAAGCCGGCCCGCGCCGACGTCGTTGGCCTGGTTGTCGCCGATCACCGGGTACTGGCCGTACATATCGTGTCCCTGGACTGCGCCGCCAACGACAAAGTGGTGACTGCCCCAGCCGTGGTCGGTGCCGTCGCTGTTGCAGGTGAGGGTACGGCCGAAGTCGGAGGCGGTGAAGGTTGTAACCTGGTTGCCGACGCCGGCGGAGACCATTAACCCGTCGAAGTACTCAAGCGCCTCACCTAACTGGGTCAGCAGCCGGGCGTGAGTGGGAGCCTGACCGTCGTGCGTGTCGAAGCTGCCGAGTTGTACATAGAAGATCTGGCGATTGACCCCGAGGCTCCCTCGTCCTCCTATAATGCGGGCGACGGTCTGGAGCGAGGTAGCGAGCGGGTTGTCGGTGAGCATATTGGTGACCGGATCGAGATACTGCGGCGGGTTGGGAACACCCGTGGGACCGGCCGCGAGCATGGAAGAGGCCAGCAGCGCCTGGGCCTGAATGGAACGATTGACGACGACTTCGTATTCCTTGGCGAATAGGTTGGTTTCGTCGGCGGAGAGGATGGAGGAAAGGGCGGTGGATCCCGCCTGGGAGCCGAAGAGGGGCTGAGCCAGGCCTGAGATAGGAATTGGACCCGCGGGAGTTACATTGAGCTGGAACGATGTCTGGCCGGAGAGGAAAAGCGCGATGCCGGCAGTCGAGATGCAGGTGAACATGGAATTCGCGTTCATGTTCATGCTCTCGATGAGGTCGGCGACGGCGCCGCCCCATCCAACGTGCTCGGCACTGCCGCCGTTGGAGGCGATGGCTTGCCACGCGGCGGTCTGATCGAAGTGGGAAAACAGGGAAGCAGGCAGGGGAACGGAGTTGGCATTGACCTGCGTCTTGGTGGCGGGAACGATGAGGGTTCCGGTGTTTGCGACGATGGCGGCGCGGCCGGCGTTGAAGAGGTTCTGTACGCCGGTGAGATACGGGTTGAGGGCGAAAGTGCGCCCGCTCTGCGGCGTGTTCAACGTGATGGGCAGCAGGCTGGCGAGTGGGTAGGCGAGTCCGGGAGCGCCGGAGCGTGCCTGGGTGAATGCGGCATAGGATTCGGAATCCGTGGCGATGACAGTGCCGTGACCGTCGTTGCCGCCCTGCAGGAAGACGCAGACCAGGGCGCGGTAGTCAGACGTGCCGGTGCCCTGGGCCATGGCGGCGAGCGAGTTGAGCCCGAGAATGAAGGGGCTGGCGTAGAGGCCCGACATGGAGGCCAGGGACGCGGTGCGGAGGAACTGGCGGCGGGACTGCTCGAATTTGTTCATGCACTTGCACATGGTGGGGGCTCCTAGAACTGCGCAGCGAATTCTGGCGAGGCCATGGTTAGGTAAATCGCGGTTTGCACGCGGGCGGTGAGCGCGGCGTTGATAGCGTTCTGATCGCCGGAGGGGATGGGGATCGCATTCACGGCGCTGAGAATCTCCGTTTGTAGGTTTCCGTCCATCTCGCCTGCCATGAGTAACAGATTGATGCGGTCGAGGAGTTGATCGGGAGTCGAGGCCAGACTGATTTCGGTTCCGTAACTGGAGAAGATGTCGGAGCCGTTGGCCGAGTTACTGCCGATCGCGCCCTGCAGGTAGTTGAGATAGCCGACGACGGTGGAGACATTGGTCATCTGCATCTCGGGCGCGACGAGGCCGGCGGCTTCAATGCTGGTGCCCGGCGGGACGTAGCCGGGAGCGAACCAGTTGAAGACGGTGGGGGAACGGAGGGTCATCTGGCCAAGTCCCCAGATAGGGTCTTCGGTGCTGCCGACGTCATAGGCTCCGGTGCGGGACTGGGCGGTGAAGGCGCGGGCCCATTCGGTGTAGCGGAGGAGGGCTTCGCGGACCTTGCCGTACTGGGGATTGGCGAAGTCAGTGGCGGAGTCGCGAGCCTCGGGGTCGAGAAGGATGGCGGTGATGACGGCCTGCATGTTGCCGCGGACGCCGGTGCCGTCATTTTCGAAGACGGAAGCTATGCGGCTAACATAGGCGGGGCTGGGATTGCTGGTGACTAAGTGCTGGATGAGCTGCTTCGAGAAAAACGGCGGCAGGTTGGGGTGGTTGAACAGGGTGTTGAGGGCGATATTCAGGTCGCCGGCTGGATCGGGGCTGCCGGACGCGGGGATGGTGACGCCGAGGAAGTCTTTTTCGACGGTCGAGTGGTGGCTGGGGTAGGTCTGCATGGGCAGGATGTCTTCGCCGAAGCCGGGGCCGACGTAGAGGCAGCAATTGGACCAGACGGTGTCAGAGTTATTGCCCGGGTCACCCCAGCTGAAACCGGTGAAGACAGCGGCTAATCCCATGACGTCGTTGTTGGAGTAGGTCGGGATGGGGTTGCCGGAGGCATCGAGTTGCTGGGTGCCATCATTGTTGAGCTGATAGAGGCCGATGGTGAAGAGCTGCATGACTTCGCGGGCGTAGTTCTCATCAGGGTCGGTGGTGGCGTTGCCCTTGTCGTTGCCCAGCATGGAGAGGAACTGACCCATCATGGGATTGAGGGTTACGTCGTTGAGGAGGGTGCGGAAGTTGCCGGAGGCGTCGTTGGCGAGTAAGTCGTAGTAACCCTCTTCGCCGCGGGGCATGTTCTGGACGGCGGAGTTATTCGAGGAGACGACCATGATTTCGTGGAGCGCGTACCTCACGCGCTGGCGGAGCTCGTCGGGAGCGGCCAAGGCTTGCTGCCAAAAGGCATCCTGAACATAGATTTCGTCCGAGGAGTTTTGTTCGAAGAGGGCCGCGTTGCATTTGACGTCGCTTGAGGCGCAGGGGGGATTGTTGATGATGAGGGATTGCTCGACGAAGGGCTCCTGCGGCGTGGGCTGCAGGGCGAACTGCTGGTTGAGCCAGGCCTGATAGCCGTTCATGGAGACGGTGTGAATATCGGCATCGGTAGCGCCGAAGGTTGCCTGCTCGAGGAAGCGGGCGGCATCCGTGGGGTTGACGACGGGGGTTGGCGGAGTGCCGTTCACGAGGGCGATGAGATCGGCCGAGGTCGCGGGGCCGGGAGAGGGATTCAGGACCTGCAGGTCGAGGTTGCCGGCTTCGGTCGGACTTACTGTCGCGGTGAGCTGACCGCCGTTGTTGAAGGTTGTGGGAACGGGGGAGCCGTTCTGGAGGACCTGGGCGCCGGAGATGAACTTCTGGCCCTGGACGACGACGGTGGCGGGTCCAACGTTGAACGACATGGGATTGGCTGAGGTGAGGATCGGGATCGGGTTCAGGACCGAAACGTTTTGGCTGATGGAGACTGCCGGATTGTCGACGCTGGTGATGGTGAGCGCGACGACGTTGCTGGGAGTGGGCACGACGGCCGGGGCGGTGTAGGTGATGGAGCCGTCGGGATTGGAGACGGCGGTGCCGACCTGAGCATTGCCGCCCCCGATTCCATTCACCTGCAGAGTGACGCCGGTGTTGGCGGTTCCGGTGACAGCGAGGGCGAGGCTAATGGAATTGGTGACGCGGACATCAGTATTTTGGCCGGGCTGGATGGTGAGGACGACCTTGCCGGGGCCGACGGGGACGGTGAGGTTGTTGGAATTCGCCGAGCCGGGATTTGGATTATTGACCAGCAGAGGATAGTTACCGGGAGTAGGCGCGGGGACGGCCGCGGCGAGCTGGGTGCTGGAGACAAACGTCGTGGGAACGGCTGCTCCGTTCCAGAAAACCTGCGCGCCGTAGACGAATTCAGAGCCGTTCACGGCGATTGTCGGGTTGCCTTCGGTGATGTTCGTCGGATCTACGTTGCTGAGGATGGGGATGGGGTTCAGGACGGACAGAGTCAGCGTTCCGGGCGGGTAATTGGGCTGGCCGTTGGGGATCGCGGTGATAGTGACGGCGTTGGGGCTGGGAACGATGGCCGGCGCGGTGTAGAGGCCGTTAAAGGTGATGGTTCCTACTTCGGAGTTACCGCTCTGAATGCCGTTGACAAACCAGGTGAGCGGCACCGCAGTAACATCCATGCGACTCTGGATTTGAAGTTGCTGATTGACGCGGAGCGAAGCGGAAGACGCGGAGATGGCGGTGAGGTTGCCCAGGGGGGCTTCGATAGTACCGCAACCGGTGGCAAACGAAGCCGCAGCAATCAGGGATGCGAAAGCCAGCGCAAGACGGCAGGCTGACAGACGTTCGAATCGTACCTGCATGGATCCTCCGGGGGCGAGGTATTCCAAATTTGCCAGATGAGCGTGGCGGATGAAGTGTCCGCACAGCGTAGCATCAGGCATTCCCCTTTTGTGTGAGTTTTGAGTGTGGATACCTACCACTAAAGTGGAGTTTGTTAGTTACCGGCGCGGCAAGTAAGATTTTGGGCTTTTCTTAGGCCAGGTCGTTGCGACGGGAACCTCGTGCTGCCGGAGTGACAGCACTTTGCCCTCCCCGGGCAATTCGTGACCGGCGCGTTGCGCTCGATCCTAAGCTATGTGGTTCCCGTGAGGTACCGCACCGTCTGAAAGTGTTATAGCAATAGCTTATCCGTCCAGCCATGATTTTGAGATGGGTCGACGCGGCGCTACGAGAATCCGCATGGCCGCCATGCTGGTAGTAGCGCTCGGGGCCGGAATCCTCTGCACAACGCAGGGGCAGTGGTCTTTTCTTTTCCGGCATGAGTCGATTCAGCAGCTTCAGCAACTCCCAGAAAATTCCGTCGCCCACCTGGTGGGGGTTGTGATCCATGCCGATGAACAAGGCGGCCAATATTGGGTTGAGGACAAGACCGGGGCCGTGCCGATTGCGCTGAATCCGGGTTGGCCCGGAATCCATGTGGGCGACACGATTTCGATCGAAGCGAGGAAGGTTGCAAGCGCCGATTTGGGAAGCAGTGGTCTCTCTCCCAAACGTGGATCGCAGCGACCATCACTCCGATCGCAAATGGGCGGTGGTGAGGGACCGATGAGCGCCGGAGCTGCGGCCCCGCCGGATAAGGACGAGACAGCGGGGCTGTCCATCACGGATGCGGCACCCGAAGTCAGGCTGACGGTGATCAAGTTCGAGCGCAACTATATGCACTGGCTGCTGGCAGCGCTCTTCGCGGTCATGTGCCTGCTTGCCGGGCTGTTCATATTGCTGCGGCGAATCAGGCTGCAGGAGGAGGCGCTGAGCAAGGCATCGGACACCACGCATGCTATCGCCGATCTGTCGACCGAGGTGCAGCGTCTGACTCAGGAGGCTGCGTTCAACTGTGAGATTTCGGTGCGCGGGGTTCCCGAAGTGGCACCTCTGGCGGAGGGTTTCAACGCCATGCTGCTGGAGCTGCAGCGGCGGGATCGGGCCAGGAAAGAAGCCGAATCGAGGCTGCAGCACATGTCGCTGGTGGACGAATTGACCGGGTTACCGAACCGGAGACTGCTGTCGGATCGATTGTCGCAATGCCTGGCCAAGGCTCGACGCGATCAGAGGATGGTCGCCCTACTTTGTATCGATCTGGACGGTTTCAAGCTGGTCAACGACAGCTGTGGCCACAGCACGGGAGACGCGCTTCTGGGTCAGGTGGCGCAGCGTCTCAAAGCGCGTTTCCGGCAGTCAGATACCCTGGCCCGCATTGGCGGGGACGAATTTGCTCTCATTCTCGATCACATCGAGAGCCGGGATGATGCGCAAAAGGCGGCAGAAATCGTTTTGGATTTGCTGAAGGAGACGTTCCAGATCAACGGCCGCTCGGTTCGGACCAGCGCGTGCATCGGCATTGGTATTTTTCCGGATGGAACCGAGAGCGGGCAGCTACTGCAGCAGGCGGATTGCGCGATGTTCGCGGCCAAGCGCGTAGGGAAAAGCCGCATCGTCCACTTTGGCGACGATCTGGGCAGCGCCGCGCGCGAACGGCTCACCCTGGAGGGTGAACTACAGAACGCACTGGCGAAGAGCCAGATTTCAGTGCATTACCAGCCCGAGTTTGACCTGGCGACGAAATCCATCGTGCGGTTCGAGGCGCTGGCCCGCTGGACCCACCCCGAGCTGGGACCGATCGTACCGGTGAGCTTCATTCCGATCGCCGAGGAGAGCGGCCTGATTATCCCGCTTGGCGCTCACATTATGGAGCGGGCGTGCAGGCACGCGGTGAGGTGGCAGGAAGTCGCAGGCCGCCCGGTGCAGGCGGCGGTGAACGTGTCGAGCGTGCAGTTTGCCCGGGATTCTTTCTTCGAAGAGGTCGCCGACGTTCTTCATCGTACCGGGCTGCAACCGAACCTTTTGCAGATCGAAATTACGGAATCCGCCACGGTGACTGGCATCGAGCGCGCGGCGGATATGATGCGGCGCCTGAAGCGAATGGGAGTGAGCGTGGCTGTAGACGATTTCGGAACGGGCTACTCCTGCCTGAACTACCTGCCCAAACTTCCCTTCGATGCGTTGAAACTCGACCGCTCCTTCCTCAACGAACTGATGGTGCGCCGGGAAACCAAGGACTTTGTTCAGTCCATCCTCATGATGGCGCGCAATCTGCGAATGAAAACGATTGTGGAGGGCATCGAAAAGACAGAACAGCTGAACCTGATCAAGAAACTGGGCATTGACGAGGCGCAGGGATATCTTTTGGGACGAGCCTCCCAGGATCCAGAGGCAGTACTTCGCCAGGGCCGGGCCGCGGCAGAACCCCAACCCGAACCTGAGGCAAGTGCAGCGGAGGTTTTCGCATGATGGGCTGCCAGCGACGGTGTAAGCCACCTTGGGAGACGGCAGCGGCCGGAGCGCAAGCTGTCGATCAGCGATCCGATGGCAGGCCGAACGTGGACTGGAGCTTTTTCCGCAAGCTGCTAAAGCCGTGAATTCACGGATCAGGTGTCCTTGCGGTAGAGGAGGTCGCGCATCGCGCTGCGGCGGGCGGCGTTGGCTTCGCGGTCGTTCTGAAAGCCAGTGGAGTCTTTCGGGGAGGGGCTATCGGCTTCGGGTTCGCTGCAAGCCGGACAGCGGTTGGCAAAGCCAGGCTTGCCGGGCTTCAGTTCGAATTCTTCATGGCAGATGACGCAGACGCGGATCGGGAACGACATCTTACTTTCATGATAAGTCCGGCGATTCGAGGGTGCAAAGGCGAGTGGACGGCGAGCGTACGATGAGCCAAGAGCGAGGGAGAGGCGAGCAAGCTGGCAGCGAAAAGCGGTTAGCGAAAGGCGAGCCTGGAACGGTTAGCGTCAGGCGGCAGGCCCCGGCCTGCGTCGCGGGTGAGCGCAAGGAGGGCGGCGCGCGTCCAGTAAGATTGCGGGCAACACGAAAGTGTGCGCGAGGACGCCGGTTTGCGCGGGTCCCGCGGGGGTCGGGCCGATCCCACTGCGGGTTTTGCGGTAGGATTAAAGCGGTTCGGAGCATGTACGCCCGGCGATTTGTGATTATGAGGGCGCTCCGGATCCCGAAAGAAGACTGGCTATGAAGGCTCCGAAGTTTCTCACCGAGCATCGTGCTGAATCCAAGCGTTCGCGGCGGTGCGAGGCGGGCTTTACGCTGATGGAACTGCTGATCGTGATCTCGATCATGCTGATCCTGATGCTGATCGCGATTCCGAACATGCTGAACCTGAAGGCGACGGCGAACGAGACGTCGGCCAAGCAGTCGCTGCGGGCGATTCAGATCGCCGAGAATCAGTACGCTACGAACTTCCCGGCGAACGGGTATGCGTGCTCGCTGGCGGCGCTGGGCGGGAACGCGTCGGCGGGTGCGCCGACGCCGCAGTCGGCACAGCTGCTGCAGTCGGACCTGACGAGCGGGAACAAGGCAGGGTACTCGTTCAACATCGTGAATTGCCAGAAGGCGCAGGGCAGCAGCCAGCAGGACAACTACGTGAGCTACGAAGTGACGGCGGTGCCGCAGGCGATCGGTAAGACGGGGCACAACGGGTATTGCCTGGACATGAGCGGAGAGATCAAGGCGGATCCGTCGGGCGGGACGAACTGCACGGTCGCGATTCAGTAGGGCAGCGAGAGACGTTTAGCGAGAAGCGTTCAGCAAAGTACGTTTAGCGAAGGACGTTTAGCGAAAAGCGAGCCAGCGACGAGCGAAAGGCGAGCAAGAAGCGAGCAAAAAACGAGTTAACTTCGAGCGAAAAGCCAGCGAGAGGCGAAAAAGCGGGGGTTGAATTTGAGAACGATGGAATCGGGCCGCCAGCGTGGGTACTCCCGCTGGCGGTTTTTGCTGGCGGCGGCGTGCGGAGCGGCGTTGGCGCTGAGCGCGGCCGGGGGGCTGCGCGCGCAGGCAACGATGAGTGCGGCGGGGATCGCGGCGAAGGTCGACGGGCACTACAACGCTCTGCACTCGCTGGAGGTCCACTTCGTGCAGACCTACACGGGCATGGGGATGAACCGGAAAGAGTCGGGCGTGCTGCTGCTGAAGAAGCCGGGCAGGATGCGGTGGACGTACACCGATCCGGACGGGAAGTTGTTTGTGCTGGATGGGAAGGACGGGTATTTCTACTCGCCGGGGGAGAGCGAGGCGCAGAAGGTGGACGAGAAGAAGCTGGACGATCTGCGCTCGCCGCTGCGGTTCCTGCTGGGGCATACGGAGCTGGAGAAGGAGCTGACAGGACTGAAGGCGACGCCGGATGGGAACGCGGCGTGGGTGCTGGAGGGCGTGCCGAAGGGGCTGGAGCAGCGAGTGAGCGCGCTGAAGATTACGGCGGGGGCGGATGGGACGATCCGGTCGATGACGATCGAGGAGACGGATGGGGTGACGAACCGGTTCGAGTTCAGCGGAGAGGCAGGGAATGTGCCGGCATCGAACGCGGAGTTTGTGTTTACGCCGCCGGCCGGGGTGCATGTGGTGGAGGGGGAGCCGCCGGTGTAAGCACCTCATCGCGCCAACTGCGGGCTTGCCGGGGGCGTTTAGCGAAAAGCGAGTGAGAAACGAGCGAGCGGTGAGCCGGAAGCGGGCCCTGAGCTGGCGCGTTTCGGAACACGCCCTGGACACGAAAGGAACCTTGACCTGTGACCATTTGGGATGCGCTGCGACCTGGTCGGGGGATATGTTCCTGTAACGATGCGACGCTAAGATGGCGGCATGGTGAAGTGGGCCGGCTGGATTGCGATTCTTGGGCTGATTTGGGGCGCGTGGGCGTGGGGCCAGGGGCTGAACCATAAGTCCGGGCCATGGGCATTGCAGGAGAGTGGGACGACGGCGGGGCTGCGCGGGGTCTATTCGCTGGGCGGCGGGGTGGCGTGGGCCAGCGGAACGAACGGAACGGTTCTGTGGACCGAAGACGGCGGCTACGAGTGGCAGAGCTGCACGGTGCCAGACGGCGGGGAGAAGCTGGATTTTCGGGGCGTCTGGGGGTGGGATGGGGATACGGCCATGGTAATGTCNNCTGGTTGCGACGAATCCTGACAGGGATGGATTTTGGGACGCGATGGTGTTCGCCGATAAGGCGAACGGCTACCTGCTGGGCGATCCCGTACAAGGCGTGTTTCAGCTGCTGAGGACCGGCGATGGCGGGGTGACGTGGACGAAGATTCAGTCGCCGGGGCTGGCGACGGGTACGCTGAGCATTGCGGCCTTTGCGGCGAGCAATTCGGCGCTGATCGGCTCGGGACAATTGGTGAATGCGCTGCTGGCCGGCGATGGGCGGGTGTGGTTCGGCACCGGCGGGCAGGATGGGGCCTTTCTTTATGAGGGAGAGAGCAGCTGCGACCGAGACGGCAGCCCTGCTCCGGATCCGGCATGCCTGAATACATGGAATTTCCAGCGCAAGCCGTTGCCGTTGGCTAGCGGGAGCGCGTCGGCGGGGGTATTTTCGCTGCGCGTGATCTGGTGGGATGAGATGGTGAAGGCGGGGGTCGCGGTGGGCGGGGATTTCGGGAAGCCGGATGCAACGGACGGGACGGCGGCGTGGACTCCGGACGGGGTGAAGTGGACGGCCGCAGAGAAGCCTCCGCATGGGTACCGGTCGGCGGTGGCATGGGACGCCGACATCAACGGGTGGATCGCGGTGGGGACCAACGGGTCGGATGTGAGCTATAACGGCGGCCGGTCGTGGAAACCGCTGGATGATGGCAACTGGAACGCCCTGAGCCTGCCGTTTGTGGTGGGGCCAGGCGGACGGATCGGAAAAATCAACCTGGACGACCTTCATAAGTGAGCATTTTGGGCTTGGGGCGCGTCTAGTCGACGAACGGTTACGCCCAAGCGCCGAGGTTCAAGGAACTGCTACGCTTGAGTGAGGCATCCCCTGGCCGGACCGGGCTATTCCGGGTCATCCTCGGGCAATTCCATGGCTGAATTTGTCATCAGGCTGGCCGACGAGCGAGGCCGCGTGCAGGAGCAGGTGCAGTCGGCGGCGACGGCCGACGAGTTGCGCACGCGCTTCGCGCAGGCGGGGTACTACGTCTACTCGGTGAAACCGCGGGGGCTGACGGGCGGCTCGCGGAAGGTGAAGCTGGAGACGTTCCTGATTTTTAACCAGCAATTTCTGACGCTGATTCGCGCCGGGCTGCCGATTCTGGGATCGCTGGAGATGCTGGCGAAGTCGCAGAGGAATCCGAATTTCGCGGGACAGCTGCAGAATGTTTCAGCGCGGGTGAGAACGGGCGAGCCGATTTCGTCGGCGTTCGAGGCGCAGGGCGGATTTCCGCTGATGTACACGACAACGCTGCTGGCCGGGGAGCGTTCAGGGAATCTGGAAGAGGTGCTGGGGCGGTATTTGTCGTTCCAGCGGATTTCGCTGGCGTTCCGGAAGAAGCTGACGGCGTCACTGATTTATCCGGCGCTGCTGATCACGCTGGTGTGCGCGCTATTCATTTTCCTGATCACGTTTGTGGTGCCGCAGTTCGCGAAACTCTACGACCAGATCGGGACAAAGCTGCCGGCGATGACGCTGGCTATGCTGGCGCTGGGCAAGGGGGCGCAGCACTACATCCTCTATATATTGCCGGTGCTGGCGCTGATCGGGTTTCTGGCGTGGCGATGGAGCCGGAGCGATGCGGGAGCGGAGCGCATCGACAGCGTGCGGATTCGCATGCCAATTTTCGGGAAGATCTGGCTGAAGTACCAGGTGGCGATGTTCGCGCGCACCTTGTCCACGCTGCTGACCGGAGGCATTCCGCTGGTGCCGTCGCTGGAGACGGCGGCGCGATCGATCACCAGCAAACGGATCAGCAAGGCCGTCTTTTCATCCGTCACGACGGTGCGGGAAGGCAAAAGCCTGGCGAAAAGTTTGGAAGAGACGAAGGTGTTTCCGGAGCTTTCGACGGAGATGATCGAGGTAGGTGAGTCGACGGGCGCGTTGCCGCAAATGCTGAACTCCGTNNGTGGTGATTATTCTGATTTCGCTGTATCTGCCCATCATTTCGATGGGCAACGCGACGAATCTGGGGGGGTGATCGCGATCAGCGATCGATCCCTGGAACAGGAACAGAAGTTAACCGAGGTATTGAAGATGTCTCAGGCTCCCCCGATTGTCGTACCGACCGAGCAGGACGAGACCGCCCAGGCGCAGGCGCTGGCGCGGCGGTATCGCTCGGAATTTGTGGATCTGCGCAATTTCCGTATCCGGCACGAGGTGCTGCGCAGCGTGCCAGTGGACATGATGTTCCGCTACAACTTCGTTCCGCTGGAGCAGGAAGAGGACCGGCTGGTGATCGCGGTGAGCGATCCGAGCAAGCTGATGATGCTCGACGAAATCAGTGGCCTGCTGGGGCAGCGGATTGTGACGCGGGTCGCGACGCTGTCGCAGATCACCGATCTGCTGAAGAAGACGGAGCAGAGCCAGCGCGTGCTGGACGAGGCGTCGGAAGGGCTGACGTTCGACGTGCTCTCGTCGGAGGATAACCCGGACGAGAACATTTCGATCGAGAAGCTGACGTCGGAGGAGGACATCAGCCCGATCATCCGGCTGGTGGACACGACGATCTTCACGGCGCTGGAGAGGCGCGCCTCGGATATCCACATCGAGACGTACGACGATTCGGTACTGGTGAAGTACCGCATCGACGGCGTGCTGCAGCCGGCGATGGCGCCGATTGCGCGCGAGCACCACACCACGATTCTGTCGCGCATCAAGGTGATGAGCGAGCTGGATATCGCGGAGCGGAGGGTACCGCAGGACGGACGCTTCCGGGTGCGGTACAAGAAGCGGCTGATCGATTTTCGCGTTTCGATCATGCCGACGGTGCACGGCGAAAACGCCGTGCTGCGCGTGCTGGACAAGGAGTCGATGAGCGAGAAGTTCCGCAAGCTGACGCTGGATGTGGTGGGCTTTGCGGACGACGATCTGAAGCGGTTCCGGCGCTACATTCGCGAGCCGTACGGCATGGTACTGGTGACGGGACCGACGGGTTCAGGCAAGACGACCACGCTGTATGCGGCGCTGAACGAGATCAAGAGCGACGAGGACAAGATCATCACGATCGAGGATCCGGTCGAGTATCAGATACGCGGGATCACGCAGATTCCGGTCAACGAGAAAAAGGGGCTGACGTTCGCGCGCGGGCTGCGGTCGATTCTGCGGCACGATCCGGACAAGATCCTGGTGGGCGAGATCCGCGACCAGGAGACGGCGCAGATCGCGATCAACTCAGCGCTGACGGGCCACCTGGTGTTCACGACTGTGCACGCGAACAACGTGGTCGACGTTCTGGGGCGGTTCCTGAACATGGGGGTGGAGGCGTACAACTTTGTGTCGGCGCTGAACTGTATTCTGGCGCAGCGGCTGGTGCGCACCATCTGCGAGTATTGCGTGCAGGAGGTGCGGCACGACGAGGAGATGCTGCAGTTGAGCGGGCTGGACGTGACGGAGTGGAGGAATTTTCCTTTTCGCGAAGGTCGGGGCTGCATCGAGTGCGCGGGGACGGGGTATCGGGGACGGACCGCGATTCACGAGCTGCTGGATTTGACGGACCCGATCCGTGAAATCATTCTGGAGAAGAAGCCAAGTTCCGAGGTACGCAAGCTGGCCCAGCAGGAGGGCATGCACTTTCTGCGCGAGAGCGCGCTGGACCGGGTTCGGCGCGGGCTGACGACGCTGAAAGAGATTAATAAAGTGACATTCATCGAGGCATCGCGGTAGTGGCCAATCTCGAAAACCTGTTCAAGCCGGTGGCGGCCCTGCGCCCGAGAGTGGCGTGCGAGATCCGGGCGGAAGGAGTGGTTGCGGCGCGCTCAGGGAAACGGCGCGGCGAGATGCTGGTATCGTTTTCGCCGTTGCTGGAAGGCGCAGTGGTGCCGGGGCTGAAGGTGCCGAACCTGGCAGACGCGCATGAGGTGACGTCGGCGATCGAGTCGGCGCTGCGCGACATCAACGCACGAGCAGGAGCGGTGACGCTGGTGGTCCCGGACGCGGCGGCGCGCGTGCTGCTGCTGGATTTCGATACGCTGCCGTCGAAACGGAGTGAGGCGCTGCCGGTGGTGCGGTTCCGGTTGCGAAAGATGGTGCCGTTCGACGTGGAAGGCTCGGCAGTGAGTTACCAGGTGATGGCGGAGAGGGATGGGCAGCTGATCGTGCTGGTGACGGTGATGCCGGGCGATGTCCTGGAAGAATACGAGAGCGCGGTGCGGAAGGCCGGATACGAACCGGGCGCGGTGCTGCCGAGCACGCTGGCCGCAGCCGCGGCGTTGGGGGACGCGAACGCGACGCTGATGGTGAATCACACAGGCGCTTCTGTCACCACGGCGATTACACAAGGCGATGAGATGCTGCTGCACCGGTCAATGGATTTGCCGGCGGAGCCGATGGCGCGGGAAGAGGAGATGGCGCAGGCGGTGATCACCGCGCTGGCGTGGTATGAAGATACGCTGGAGAGGTTGCCGTCGACCATGTATTACGCCGGACTTGGCGGGGCAAGCGTGGCGGCCCAGTCGAGGTGGGCTGCGCTGGTGGAGCCCGCGCCACGGATCGTGGATCTGGGCGTGCCGGAGATGGCATCGACGCTGACGAGCATACCGGCGGGAATGACAGCGGGCGTAATGGGGGCACTCGCAACTTAATGAAGATTGCTGTCAATCTCGCGAGCCATCCTTACATCGAGCTGCGGCCGATTTACAGCCGACTGCGCACGTGGATCGTGATCCTCGCGCTCGCGGGCGGGGCGCTGTGGTACCTCTACAAGAGCGAGCGGAGCCAGGCGCAAATCGCGCAGGCGGATGTGGCGCAGGTGGAGAATCACGTGCGGGCACTGGAACGGCAGCAGCGGGATTATCAGGCGCTGATGCGGCAGCCGAAGGAAGCGGGAATCCTGCAGCAGTCGGAGTTTCTGAACGGGCTGTTCCAGCAAAAGGCGTTCTCGTGGACGGCAACGATGACCGATCTGGAGACGGTGCTGCCGTCGGGAGTGCAGGTGCTGAGCCTCGATCCGATCGTGACGGCGGATGGGCACGTGACGATTCGGCTGCGGGTGACGGGTGAGCGCGAGCGGGCGCTGGAGCTGGTGCGAAATCTCGAAAAGTCGAGACACTTTGTGTCGCCGCGGCTGGCGTCGGAGACGCTGGCGACCGCGCCGGGAAGCCAGGCGAACGTGCAAAGCGTGAGCACGAATAACCTGGTGAATTTCGACATCCTCGCCGATTTCCGGCCGCTGCCCACGGACACAAGCGGTCAAGACAAGAAGGTCAAGGCGGACAAGACCTCCGCAGCCGTGGAGGGGCAATCGACTCCATGAAACGCAACGGGGTTTTCACAAAGCTGAATCTGCATCTGTTCGTGCTGGCCGTGGTGGTAGCGGCGGATATTTTCATCGGGGTGCGCTTCGCCCTCGCGTGGCGCGCGGTGCGTTCGAACCAGACGAGCGCCTTTGTGCAGGAGGAGGCGCGGCTGGGGCAGCTGGAGTCACAGATGCGGCACCTGAACAACCTGCCGAAGAAAGTGGGCGCGGCTGACGAGGACGCGCAGAAGTTTTACGACGCGCGGGTTTCGCCGAACTGGTCGACGATTCTGGGGCAGCTGGGCGCGGTGGCGACGAAGAATCAGGTGCGGCTGTCGCGGGCAGCGTATGCGGAGAATCCGGCGGCCGCAGGCGGGTTGACGGAACTGCATATTGACGCGGGGCTGAGCGGGCAGTACTCCGAGCTGATGCGGTTCATCAACGGAATCGAGCGTGACCAGGACCACGTTTTCTTCATCATCGACCGGGTGGCGCTCACGGGGCAGCAGGGGGGTCTCGTGAATCTGCGGATGCAGCTGAGAACGTACATTCAGGGGGGGGCGACGGACCTGCCGCCGGCGATTACGGAGACGGATCTGCAGGCTGTGCCGAATGCTGAGCCAGGGTCTGCTCCGAACGGAGGGCCGCAATGAGGAGCGGCCTCGACAACAAGCGGAACGTGATCGTCCTGGCGGTGCTCGGGGTGGTGATGGTGGGCGCGCTGGTGTATTTTGCGAAGTCGATGTTTGGCGGGAGTAGTCCCGCGCCAGCTCCGACACAGCAGACAGCGCGCACCGAGCCGGCAGCGGCACGGCAGGCGGGTTCGCGCAATGAGGGCGGGCGGGATGCCGAGAAACTTCCGCCGCTTGAGAAGCTGGACCCGACGCTGCATCCGGAGGTGATGGCGGGGGCAGAGGCACTGGAATACAGCGGGGTGGGGCGAAATATTTTCTCTCTGGTGTCGGAGCCGCCGAAGATCGAGCAGGTGCAGGGTCCGATTCGGCCGCAGCCGATTGCGCAGCCGCAGATCGCGCAGGGGCCACCGCCGCCGCCGCCGATCGACCTGAAGTTTTTCGGGTATGAGGCGGCGGGTGGAGCGAGGAAGGCGTTTCTGCTGCACGGGGACGATGTGTTCATCGCGGTGGAGGGGGATGTGGTGGATCACCACTATAAGGTGGTGAAGATCACGCCGCTTTCGATCCAGGTGACGGACCTGCTGTACAACAACACGCAGACACTGGCGCTGACGCAGAGCTGAGACTTTCACCACAGAGGGCACGGAGAACTCCAGGGGATACGGATGCGATGGTTATGGATATGAAGGGTCGCCAAAAGGAATTCGAGAACGAAGCAGGATACGTGCTGCTGGCGGTGATCTTCCTGACGGTGATCCTGCTGATCAGTCTGGCGATTGCGGCGCCGAAAATGGCGAGGTCGATTCAGCGGGACAAAGAGCTGGAGACGATCCATCGCGGGGAGCAATACAAGCGCGCGATCAAGCTGTACTACCAGAAATTCGGATCCTATCCGACGTCGATCGATCAGCTGGTGCAGACGAATCAGATGCGGTTTTTGCGGAAGAAGTACACCGATCCGCTGACCGGCAAGGACGACTGGAAACCGGTGCTGTTTGGGCAGGCGCACGTGCGGCCGCTGGGATTCTTTGGGCAGCCACTGATGGCGGCGGGCGCGGTGGCCGGGGCGGGATCGATGTACGCGGCGGCTCCGACGACGACCACGGATGCGAATGGGGTTCCGATTGCGAGCGGCGATCAATCGGGAACCGACACATCGGGAGGCGGCTCCGCAGGAACGGGGACAGGAGTGGGATCGACGAGTCCGAGTCAGGGTTCGCAAAACGGGATTTCATCGATGTTCGGGCAGACATCGACGACTCCGGGTATGGGTTCGTCGACGGGTTCGCCGAATGGAACGAGTGGGACGGGGACGTCGGCGACGACATTTGGCGGAGGCGGGCCGATTGTGGGCTTCACGCTGCCGGTGAACAAGCCCTCGCTGGTCGATTACAAGCTGCAGACGCGCTATAACAAGTGGGAATTCAATTACGACCCGACCGAGGAGCAGGCGCAGGCACTGGCCGGGTTGTCGGGTGGGACGCCGACGGGGACGAATCCGACTGGGACGCCGGGGTCACCTGGAAATACGCCCGGGCAGAATGGACCGGGGCAGATACCTACCAATCCGAGTCCGACGCCGACACCGCCTGGGCCGACGGATCCTACGGCTCCGCAATGAAAAAGGCCCGCGCGATGGCGGGCCTTCTCTATTCTCAGGACCGAAAACTTAGACGTTGAAGGACGAGCCGCAGCCGCAGGTGCTCTTCACGGTGGGATTCTCGAACTTGAAGCCGGCGGCTTCGATGGTCTCGACGTAGTCNNTCATGCCGGACTGGTTCTCGAAGGACATAGAGTACTGGAAGCCGGAGCAGCCGCCACCGACGACGCCGATGCGCAGACCGGCGGGGAGCGGATCCTGGGTGGCCATGATTTCGCGGACCTTGCTGACAGCGCTATCGGTCAGCCGGACGGGGGTGGCCTTCGGCGCGGGAACCGCCTCGGGAGTGGGCGTGGTGGTGGTGGTTGTAACTGTGCTGGTAGCCATGAATGGAAATCTCCTGGGGAAACCCCTGCCCTTTGAGTGTACCGCAGGACAGGCAGAAATCACCCTGTTCTTTAGATGCATTTGAGGGTGCGGGGGCGCAGGTTTGGGGCGCGGGCAAAGATTCTGCAAGCTTTAGACCGCTTCCACAATGACTCTGGCCTCGAAGGGTTCGACGCTGAACAGCCGATCTTCGATGGATCGGCTGCATTGAGAGCCGCAAATCCGGGGTACAGCGATTGTGGAAGCGGGCTATCTGCGAATGCCGCGGAGGATGCGGGCTATGGACTCGAGAACGCGCTCAGGGGTGACGCCTGGGGGCATGGCGATGCCCATCTTCGCGGTCATCTGCTGGGCGAGTCGCTGGGCGAGAGCGTGGCGGCGGGCGATGTCGATGTCGATGGCGCGGGCGAAGAAGTGGTCGATGACGTTGAGGTCGTCGGCGGTGAGGCGGGCGACGGCATCGGCGGGAAGGTCGACGGCATTGGGATCGACGGTGGGGGCGGGCGCGGGTGTGGCAGCGAAGGCTCCGGGGGTGATGGTGCGGGAAGCGGAGCCACCCCAGAGCGGCGGTTCGGCGGCGCGTTCGTGGACCACCAGGGTACCGGCAGCGAAATCGCCGAGGCGCTTGCTGCGGCGATTGCAGAGCATGGTGACGATGCCGATGGCGTAGAAACCGGGGAGGCTGTCGACGGCACGGATGAGATTGCGCGTGAGGGATTCGAAGAAGGTGATCTGGCGGCCGGAGTCGCGGATGACGCGGAGTTTGCAGAGTTTTTTGCCAGGGGTTTGGCCGTTCCAGAAGGCTTCAAAGACGGTGTAGTAGCCCCAGCGGAGGAAAAAGACGACGAGCAAGATGGCGGCGATGAGCCATTTTTCGCCGGCTCGATCGACGATCATGCCGGCGAGGCGCGGCGCGGAAGTGAGAGTAAGGAAGAAGATGAAGAACAGGATGGCGTATGCGATGAGCTGCACGACGGTGTCAGCGAGCAGGGCGAGAAAGCGGCTACCGATGCCGGCGATGGGGAAGCGGATGGCGACCTGCTCCGGAGTGTCGATGGTAAGCTGGTCGGGAGTTTCGGTCATTGCTCGATTCTGGTGAGCTGGTGGGTAGGGTTCCGGGGCCTGTTCTCGCATGATTTCCAACCGCTGGATCGAGCAACGGCAGGGAATGTGGCAGCGCCTGGACGCGCTGCTGGTCCAGGCTGAATCGTCCGGGCTGAAGTCGCTTTCCGGCGACGAGCTGCGCGAGCTGGGGTTGCTCTACCGGCAAATCGCCCAGGATCTTTCCGCGGTCCGTGCGGATCGCGGGTCTCGCACCCAGGAAGAATACCTGAACCTGCTGCTGGCGCGAGCGCATAATCGCGTGTACTCCGGGAGGAAGCTGGAGGTGCGGCAGGTGGTGCGATTCTTCGCGGTGGAGTATCCCAGAATTTTCCGCAGGCTGTTCCCGTATGTAGCGGTGGCGGTGATGATTTTTCTGGCGGGGGCGGCGCTGGGGACGCTGCTGACATTCAGCCGGCCAGCGTTTGCGCGAATTTTGCTGGGACCGGTGCTGATCGCGTCGATTGAGCGGCACGAAATGTGGACGCACAGCCTGGTGGGGATGAAGCCGCAGGCGTCGACGTGGATCATGACGAACAACATCAGTGTGAGTTTTATGACGTTCGCGGGCGGGATCGCGGCCGGCCTGGGCACGCTGTATTTGTTGTTCTACAACGGGCTGCAGCTGGGTGTGGTGGCGACGGCGTGCGCGCAGGCGCGGATGGCGCTGGATCTGTGGAGCTTTGTGGCGTCGCACGGAGCGTTGGAGCTGCCGAGCATTTTTATCGCGGGCGGGGCGGGGCTGCGGCTGGCGACAGGGATGCTGTTTCCGGGGATCTACACGCGGAGCGATTCGCTGGCGCGAGCGGCGGTGGACGCGATCCGGCTGGTGGCGGGGACGGTTCCGCTGCTTGTGATTGCGGGGACGCTGGAGGGGTTTCTGTCGCCGTCGGGGGCGCCGGTGGCAGTGAAGTTTTTGACGGGAGCGGTGTTGTTGCTGGGACTGGGATTGTGGCTGACTTCAGGACAGGGCACCGGGCTCTGGGCTCCGGGCTCCGGCTTGGATGCACCGGAGACAATGGCTACAGAAGGCCGCGCGCTTTCACTTCCAGATATTCATTGATGGCGTCGGTGCGGAGGGCGCCGGGGGTGGTTTCGACGACGAGCACCCCTTTGGAGCGCAGGCCGGCGAGGATTTCATGGCGACGCTCGATGACTTCCTGGGCGGCGGCGGACTCGAACATCTGCACGGCGGTGCGGGGCTCGCGGGCGGCGGTCGCGCGGATCTCGGGGTGGTTGAGGACGACGAGAAGAACCAGGTGGCGGCGGGCAAGATCGACGGCCGCATCGGCAACGTCGGGGCGGCGAGCGCTGTCAGCCATTTCGGTGATCCAGAGGACGAGGCTGCGGCGACGCTGGAGCTGGCCGAGGCGGGCGGCGGCGCGGAGATGGTCGGCCTCAGAGCCTTCCACGCGGGCCATCGAAAGCGAATCGATCATCATGCGCAGCGCGGGTGCGCCGGCGGCGGGCAGAAGTTGCTGCTGGATTGCGCGGCCATAAACCATGAGGCCAGCCTTGTCGCCGGCCTGCATCACGGTCTGCGCGAGGGCGAGGCCTGCGCCGCAAGCCTGATCGAGCTGGGTGAGGCTGAGGAGGAAGGATTCGTCAGAGGCAGCATCACGGAAAGTTGGGGCGGGGGAGGACCGGCTTGTGGCTGAAGCATTGCGGCGGAGTTCGAAGACGGTTCCGGAGAGGCGTCCGGCATCGAGGACGATCCAGACCTGCTGGCTGCGCTCGGTGGTGAATTCGCGGGTGACGACTTTGGCACGACGCGCGGTGGCGGGCCAGGAGATATTGCGCATCTCGTCGCCGGCGCGGTAGTCGCGGAGATGGTCGAACTCGCGGCCGGTGCCGGTGAGGCGCAGGCGACGGCGCTGCAGCTCGATCTGGCGAATTCGTAACAGATACAGTGCCGTATCGTCGTCGGAACGGTCCATAGCGGGGTAGACGCGGATTTTCTGCTCCGGCTGGGCGAGAGCGCGGCGTTCGACGAGGCGCATGCGACCCGGCCAGCGGAGCCAGACCGCGCCCAGAGGAAAATCGCCGCGGCGATTGGGAGTGACGGTGAAGAGGAGGCGGGCCGGATCGCGCGGAAAGACGGTGAGCGATCCGGAGGGCGGAAGCTGAGCAAGCGCGGGATGCAGATCGTCGGCGAGATGGACTTGCAGGACGCTGCTGGTGGCGTGCTCGACGGCCAGCTCGATACGGGTCTCGCGGCCGAGGACGGGCGAGTCGATGAAGGCGCGGGTGATGCGCAGCGCGTGCGGCGGAGGCAGGGAGGACAAGTCGAAGAGGACGAGCAGGAGGACGAGAGCGTCCCAAACGAGCATGAGGGCGAGCCAGTGGAGGCCGAAGAATCCCGGGATGGTGCAGAGCAGAGCGGCGAGAAACAGAAGGATGGAGCGCGCGGTGAGCGTCGTGTTGCTGAAAACTCCCAGGCGGCCGGGAGAGCGCGCGTCGGCCATCGCGGGCGCGGGGATGAGAGTCTGGATCATTTATTTGGGCAGCGGCGTGGCGGCGAGCACGTCGGTGAGGATGCGATCGGGATCGAAGCCCTCGAGCTCGGCTTCCGCTTTGAGGATGAGGCGATGGCGAAGGCAGGGTAGCGCGGCCTGCTTGACGTCGTCGGGAATAAGAAAATCGCGGCCATCTTTCGCGGCATAGGCTTTGGCGACGATGAGGAGATTGGCAGCGGCGCGGGGGCTGGCGCCGAGGGTGATGGCGGGCCACTCGCGGGTGCGGCGGATGACGGCGAGAAGGTAGTCGAAGAGTGCTGGCTCGACGCGGACGGCGCGGAGCTCGCGGCGGGCGGCGGTGAGTTCCTGCGGGGTGACGGTGGCGATTTCGAGCGATTCGAACTGCGGCGAATCGCCTTTGGCGTGGTGGCGCTCGAGGACAGTGCGCTCGTCGGCGGCGCTGGGGTAGTCAACGCGAATCTTGATGAGGAAGCGGTCGAGCTGGGCTTCAGGGAGCGGGTAAGTGCCTTCGAACTCGAGGGGATTTTGTGTGGCGAAGACGGTGAAGAAGTCGTCGAGGGAGTGGGTGACGCCGTCGATGGTGACCTGGCGTTCTTCCATGCTTTCGAGGAGCGCGGCCTGGGTGCGCGGGGGCATGCGATTGATTTCGTCGGCGAGGAGGAACTGGGTGAAGACGGGGCCGCGATGGAAGGTGAACTCACTGGTCTTGAGAGAGAAGACGCTGGTGCCGAGAATGTCGGCGGGCATCATATCGGGCGTGCCCTGGATGCGGCGGAAGTCGAGGGCGAGAAAACGGGCCAGGGTTTTGACGGTCATGGTCTTGGCCACGCCGGGAACACCTTCGACGAGGGCGTGACCGCCGCAAAGGAAGGTGAGGATGGCCTGCTCAATGAGCTCGGTTTGGCCGGCGACGATTTTGCCGAGTTCGGCCTTCCCTTTTTCGAAGATGGAGAGGACGGCGCGGACTTCGCTGTTGCTTTCGACAGTTTCCGTCATGCATTTCCTTTTTGCGGCGGGTTACGAATCATTTCAGTCAGCGTTGCGATGTGGTGGTCGAGGCGGCGGACCTGAGCGAGGGCCACGGCAGGACTGGGACTATCGTATTCCGCCTGACGCGCAGCTTCGAGGTCGGCGGCGAGGGCCATGGTGTCGCAGCCGAAGCGTGCTTTGACGGCAGCGGCGATGGCGGCAGAGCCGGAGCGGAGGGTTTCCGCGGGAAGGCCGCCCTCGTGCGCGAGGAATTCGGCGAGGCGACGCTCGGCGGCGGCGATCGCGACGCGGCTGGCTCCCGCTTTGGCGTAGAGGGCACCCATAGACTCGACGAATTCGAGGGGGGAAGCGCGCGGAGGCTGGACCAGCGCGCGATGTGGACCAGCGCCGCGGGCAAAACTGAAGAGGAGCAATGCGGCGACGCAGCAGGTTTGGACGATGATGCCGGTGAGTGGAGTTCCGCGGGTGGCGGTCCAGGGACTTGAGTTGCTGCCGTGCATGTATTCATCGAAATAGACGGTGCGATCTGTGCTGCCGAGGCTGGCGAGGAGCAGGCGCAGATTGCCGTCCTGATGGAGGCCGAGGTTGGTGAGCGGAGTGGCCGAGGCCCACCAGACGATTTCGCCGTTGCCGGCGGGGTAGGAGACGACGACGGCTCCGTCGCCGCAGGTTTGCTCGACGCGGACGGAGGGATCGTCGCCACTCCAGCGAACGGGAGCGGCCATTTCGAGCTCGCCGGCGCGAGCGAGGGGGCCGGGGCCTTCGGGGGTGGTTAAGCAGAGGTCTGTGTAGATTCGATCAGCAGGAGCGGCCTTGGCACCGGGCAGAAATATGGTTGCTGTGGCGCCGGTGGCGACGATGCGACCGCCGCGGTGGAGGAAATCGACGAAAGGCTGTTGGCGGCTTTTATCAGTGAGTGCAGCAAAGGAGGGCGAGGGTTCGGCGACGACAAGGGTAGAGTGGGCGGCATCGATGCCGGAGAGCTCGGATTCGGGGTGCTCCCAGCGGGCTTCGTCGTAGCCGAGCTGGCCGAGGAGAAGGTAGGCGGCTTTGGCACCGGCGGCCCCGCTGTTCCAGGTGCCGGGCGTGGGGTCGCGATCCTCGCGATTGGGCGCGAGGATGCCAGTGATGACGATGAGCGCAACCACGATGCCAGAAAAAGTGAGAAGGAATTTCCAGTCGCCGCTGAGTCTTTTCATGCGGACCTCAGGCGGTGGTGGAGATCGAGGGCGTGATCGTAATCGGGACGGGCGGCGGGGCGCAGGCCGTACCAGATGGTCTCGAAGGAAAATGTCTGACGACGAAGGAGCGGCGACACCGGCGATGCGGGATCGAGGAGGCGGAGGTATTCGCGCGGGGTGCGGGCGCGGTCGGGCTGCCAAAGGCGGCGGCCTTCGAGGGTGGCGATGCTGGCCCAGTAGAGGCAGTGGACCGCGTCGCGGAAGCGCGCGCGCGCGGCGTGCTCTTCGGCTTCGTGCATCCAGTTGAGGACGCGCTCGTCGGTTTGCTGGATGCGGCGGGCGGCATCGAGCTGGATGCGGACACGCTGGCGGCGCACGCCGCGAAAGGCCCAGACCAGCAGTAGCGCGCAGGCCAGGCTGCCGAGGAACCATTCGAGGACAGGGCCGATCCACGGCGAGCGGGAGCCGAAGGCCGCGACGTGGCTGAGGAGGCGGTCGAGCCAGCGGTAGAGAATGGCCATGATCCGGTCGCGGAGGGAGGGCTCGCTGGAGGTGTTGAATTCCCTGCCCGCGAGGATAGAGTTGGCGCGCCGGCGGGCGGTGGCGAAGTCCGGCGAAGAGGATGCGGGCTGCACGTCGGCGAGGTCGGCATCGAGATGGGATTCGACGCTGGACATCAGAGCGGCACGGTTGGTGGCGGGGAGCGACTTCGCGGAATCGAGGGCAGCGCCGATCCAGGCGTAGTGCGCGTCGAAGGCGGCGCTGCTGGCGAGGCTGATGTGTTCGTCGGCGCCGACCTGGGAGGAGTCGCATGCGGAGCTCTGTTGCGCGCAGGCCGCGGCGAGGGAACGGAGGGCGCGGAGGTGGCCGGTGTAATCGGCGAGCGTGCTTTGCTTCAGAATTTGTTCGGAGACGGCGACCTGCGTGGTCTGGGCGTGCAAAGGCGAAACCGGCGAAACGATGCAGAGTGCGGCGAAAGCGAGAGTCGGGCGGCGGGTGCGAATTATGCCGGCTCCGGAGATGTGGTTCCCTCCGCAACGGGGCTAGCAGGTGGACCGCCGGCGCGCAGCATGAGGAACTCGATGTCGAAGCCCTCGTGGCGGACGCGCTCGTCGAAGTAGAAAAGGCAAAGCGCGATGGCGAGGATGGGGCCGATGAGCAATCTGCTGAGAAAAGTGCCGGCGAGCTGGATCATCTCGAGGACGTAGCGCTCCGCGCCGTGCGCCCGAAAAGCGAGAAAGGTAAGGGGGGAAAGAACGACGCCGATGATCAGGCTCATGGCGATGACCAGAAGGCCGAGCAGAAAGATTCGCCCTTTGCGCTGGGTGAGGAGCGCCATGCTGCGGCGGACGGAAGCGTTGGCGCCGAGGGATTCGATGACGGAAGCGGGAATGCCCAGCGAGACCCGAATCGCGGCATAGATGGCGTAGACGCAGCTGGCAAGCATCTGCAAACCAAAGATGAAGGCGAAAATTCCTCCCGCGATAACCGCGCCGCCTCCCAGCCGCGGAACGAGAGCAAGGACTGCGAAGAACATGACGAAGGAGAGGATGAGCCACCAGCAGATGCTCCAGTACTGGCGCAGGGTGACCAGCACGTAGCGAAACCAGTGGGCGGTGGCGGTTTTCCACGCGGCGCTCCCAGAGGCGGGCCTGCCGAGGTAAATCTCGGCGACAGCCCAGGTGGTGGCGGCCTGGGTGATTCCGTAGAAGACAAAATAGACCAGGGTGCCGACGATGACGATGACGGCGGAGAGGATGGGCCTGCTGATTACGGTGAGATGCATACCGCGCATGACCGCTTCGCCGGTGGTGAGGAGCACCTGAAGAGTACCGGTTAAAAACTGCACCGCGGCGGGCAGAGCGGCCAGGCTGGCGAAGAGCGCGAAACGGGAGCGGTAGAGCTGGAAGGTGCGGTCGAGAATTTCGCCGGTGGAAAGGGGTCTGAGATCGTAACCGGAAGAGGTCTGCGCAAGGCTTTCCGCACCCGCCCAGCTTTGCCCGCCTGCCATAAACGTGTCTCCGAGTGTGGGCATAGTAGCACAGGGGCAGGAAGAAAACACGGGTACTTGCGGGGGATTCTCAGTGTGGGTTCCGGGCTGTGCGGCCTATTCTTCGGCGGACAGCATCTGGTAGCTGACGAAGGCGAAATGGTGGCTGTCCGGAGCCCAGGAGGGCACGTTCATGGTGCCTGAGCCGCCGATGAGATTGAAAAGGACGCGGATTTTTCGATCTTCGAGTGACATGATGCGCAGCGCGATGGGCCGGTTGGCGGGATGGCCGGTGGTTCCCTTCTCGTAGCTGATGAAGACCATGGATTTGCCGTCGGGGGAGATGTGGGGCGTCCAGTTGACGTAGTCGTCGTTGGTGATCTGTTCGGGCGCGCTGCCGTCAGGATGCATGCGCCAGATCTGCATGCTGCCGGCGCGGTCGGAATTGAAGTAGATGTACTGGCCATCGGGCGAGCAGTCAGGATCGTCGCTGATGCCGGTGCCGGTGGTGAGCGCGTGTTCTTCGCCGCCGTCGACGGAGATGGCGAAGATGTTGCCGGAGCCGTGATCGGGGCGGGTGAAGATGATGGTTTTGCCGTCGGGTGACCAGCTGTGCCAGTAGGAATTCGGATGCTCGGTGACGAGGCGCGGCGCGCCGCCGGTCAGCGGAACGATGTAGACGCGGGATTCGGGCTTGCCGGGCGTGGTGCAACTGACGGCGAGCGATTGGCCGTCGGGCGAGAGGCCGTGGCTGCCATTGCAGCCGGTGGCGTCGCCGATGTCGAGCGGCTGGGGAGTGCCGCCATCGGCGGACACGGTCATGATTTTGCCGGCTTCGTCGAAGATGATGGTCTTGCCGTCGTGGGTCCAGTTCGGCGCTTCCATGTGACCTTGGGTTGACGAGACGATGGCCACGCGGTGGAAGTCCTGATCGTCGCCGATGGTCTGGAGGGTGCTGTAGAGGGCAAGGGTAGCGGGCAGAGGCGCGGGTTTCTCGAGGGTGACATGGGTGAAGACGGCTTTCTCGACTCGATTGACGTCGTGAGAGCAGAGGCCGATGCCGACGTAGAAGGGTTCCTCAAGATGGAGTTGCGTGCTGGCGCCCACCTGGTGGAGCGGAGCGTTGGGGGACGAGGCGAGATACAGGGTGAACGTATCGCCGCGTTTTTCGAGGCGGAGGCGCCGGGGAGCGGCGCTGTCCAGCTCGATGCCCTCGGTAATTCCGCCAGCAATGCGCCGATCCTGCAGCGCAGCCTCGCCTGATCCGTGCGAAGCGGCGTCAGCGTAGGCAGAGTCAGCGTCGAGGGTTTGACGAACGATGAGAATGGCCTTGCGATGAGGACTGTGCTCGCCGGTGGTGTCGGGGAAATCGATGTCGGCGGTGAGAGAGACGTCGCCGGAGGCTTTCTTCCAGAGGAAGTGGAAGCCGTCGGTTGTGCCCCAGAGGTTGGCGCCGGCGGAGGTGAGGGTGTAGGCGCTGGTGGCGGGATCGTAGACTGCGGCGCCAGGCGGGGTGACAGCGCCGACATCGGACTGGCCTTCGAAGATGCCCAGAGACGATGCAGTGGTCTGCGCGTATGCGGCGAAGAAACTAAGGGAAGCTGCGCAAAGGGCCAGGACGGAAAGGCGACGGACACCGAGATGGGTCATGTGTTTATTGATTGTCTCCCTCACGCTGGACCAGAGTGATGCGCTTGACCTGATTACGGTCGAGGGTTTGCGGGTTGCCGCCGATCTTCACGACGACTTCGGTGGCTGAAATAGAGAGCAGATCGCCAGTGAGGATGCTGCCGTCACGCAGCTCGACGGTGTCGTGTGCCGAGGTTCCCAGCTCATAGCTCACGCTGCCGCCGGAAACATCGTCGGGACCGATGGCGAAGGGATACTTACCGTGATTGAACCCTTCCTTATCGAACTCGAGCAGATGCGAGCCTACCCCAACCTCGATCGCTCTTGGCGTGATCCCGCCTTCGTTTCCGTCCAGGGTGAAGTGAGCCCCCTGAGGCACCGAGTTGACGGTGAGCGAGATCTTTTTGGGAGGAAGCTTCGCTTGTAACTCGCTGGGGACGGAGCGGGGGACGACTTTCATCGAGACGGGCTGGCCGGACGCGGTGATGTTCGTCTGAAACTTGATGATGTCGCCCGGCGCAGCGTTGCTGACGGAAAGCCATCCCTGACCGATGCGGACATTGTTCTTATCGAAAAGATAGAGGTCGAAGGCCGCGTCGGAGATGCGTTTGGTCCAGAGGTTTTCGACCTGGGTATCGATAGTATAAGCGTGCTGGCCGTTGACCGACGCGAGGGGCTTGAGCTTGCCAAAGGTGAAGCGGACGACCGGCGTGCCGGACTCAGGCCAGACGATGACCGTCGGCGGCGGGTCTTTCGCCCAGGCCTGGGCGGCGACGAAGAGGAGCAGAGCGCAAGTACCGGATAGAAGGCTACGTCTGCCGATGGAAATCATGATGGGCCTGTCCGGGAGACAGTATAGGGCAAGCAGGGGAGTCAGGTACGACGCCCACGGCGAGCCTGCCCTGTGATCCGGTTAGGCGGCCTTTGCAGCTGCCTTCCTCTGAGCGGCCCAACGCTTCCGCTGGGCGTCTCCGATGCGCTTGCGAGCGGCGGCGCTCATGAAGCGTTTCTTTCGCGGCGCCTTTGAGGCGCTGTGCCCGTCACCCGTCAGGAGGGAGCGGACCTGTTTGAGGAGGCTTAGTTCGGAATCTACTGAGGAAAGAAGTTCATTGATACTCATACGAATCAGTGTAGCTCAGCAACTGGTCTGATCAAGCCTGTTTTCTTACAAAATACCTTGCCAGGCTCTTCGGCACTCTTCGGCACGCACAATATCTTTGATGTTTTCTGTGCCAGTCAATCCTCTGTTGCAACGTCGCCTTTGAGGGCATCTTATTCCGGGAGTGCCAGGTGTTATTCATGCCTGCAAGCTCAATAGAATGTCGCCTGGATCGGTTGCGCAAATACCAGCACATATCCGTTAAGGTCGATCACCTCGAACTCGATTTGACCGTACGGCTGGGGAGAAGGGGCGCGGATCACTTGAATCTCCGGCCGACGCGAAACTTCATTGAAGAGACTCAGGACATCATCGGTTTCCATGTAGACATTCCAGGCGCCGCGCTCGTGTGCGCCGGGGTCATCCGGCCGGACGTAGCATCGTAGTGCTGGAGAAAAATCTCCACGTCGTCGCGGCGGAGAATGCAAAACCCCGGTGGGAAGTAGCGTGCCTCAAATCCGAGCCCCTTGTACCAGGCCATGGTGAGCTCAATATTGCCGACGAGAAGCACCGTGGTTGACTTACGCAATCGCGCGCGGCCCGCGAGCAGATGGGCTGTGGTTTCTTCCGCCATCGCGCGAGGATAACGGGGGCTCTGCGGCAGGGTCAAAAGGCGAGTGAGGAATGGTGCGCCCGGAGAGANNCAGCTGAGCTACGGGCGCGTTCCTTCAGGATACTACGATGAAGCGGCAGGAATGGACGCACGGGCTGCACGCGCGACAGCGGCGATGTGGGCGGGGCCGGTGCGGCAGCAACCGCCGACAGCCTGCGCTCCGGCGCGGAACCACTCACGGGCGAGCAGGCCGAATTGCGTCGAGTCCGCGTGGCCGCGCCAGTTGCGGGTGGCTGCGTCCCATGTTTCGCCGGAGTTGGGATAGACGATGGTGGGCTTGCGGTCGCTGTGTCCGAACCGCGATTCGATGATCAGCGGAGTGATGAGGCTGGGCGCGGTGCAATTGATGCCGATGGCGGCGATCTGCGGGGAAACGGCCAGGGCTCGAGCGCAATCACGAAGAGGCTCGCCATGGGCGACGAGGGCGGCGTCGCGGCAGGTGAAGGAGATCCACGCAGTGAGCGCGGGAAATGGTTCGAGCGCACGGAGGATGGCCTGGGCTTCTTCAAGTGACGGAATGGTTTCGAACGCGAGGAGAACGGCATTGGTTTCGGCCAGGATGGCGAGGCGTTCGGCATGAAAGGCGACCAGATCGTCGAAGGCGATGGCGTACCGGCCGTGATACTCGGCTCCATTGTGAAGAGCGGCGCCATAAGGACCGAGTGAGGCGGCGATCCAGACGCGGCGGGGATCCTCGAGAGCATAGAGCGCGCAAGCCTGCTCAGCAATTTCGACGGACTGGCGCAGGGCGCGCTCGGCCTGGCGGGCAGCGGCGGCGGGATCCTGAGTGAGTTCGCGATAGCCCTGAGCGGAAACCTGGTAGCTGGCGGTAGAGATGCAGTCGGCGCCTGCGCGGAGGTAGTCGAGATGGACGGCGGCGATGGTTTCCGGCGACTGGTCGAGCACATGCGCCGACCAGAGGGGGCCGGAGATATCGCATCCGCGGCGCTCCAGCTCGGTGGCCATGCCTCCATCGAGGACATGCAGACCGCTGAGGTCGAGTTGCTGCACTGGTTTCATCGAATGGCGAACCTGCGAACCGCTAAAGTCGCAGTCTACCAAGCGCTTTCCTCCTTTGCTGCCCATGGCCAGAGGACGGTCGCGGTGCATCTTCTGGTACACTTTGGAATAGCTCGCGAGCGCTCGCAAAGGCACCTGCCAGGAATCTTTCGGCTCGTGAGCATACTTCCAACCGCAAGTTCGGGGAGTGGCTCAGCCTGGTNNCGAATCCTCTCTCCCCGACCATACAAAGATCTTTAGAATCATTCATTTACAGCAAATTTGACCAGTTTGGGATCACGAAAGATCACGGGAGGTTTGCCAGAGCTTTCCTGTTTGGGCTGTTTTCGCGTCCGGGCGATCATGTCTCCCGTTGCTGTCTCCCAAAGAATTGCCGCCGTCTCCTCGTCATGTTTCATAGCGTGAGAGTAGACATCGAGGGTGATCTGACTGTTCGCATGACCGAGCCGCTTGCTGACCACGATGATCGGTACGTGCTGGCTCAGCATCATCGAGGCGCTGAAGTGGCGCAGTGNNGCCTGTTGCATGAATTTGCAGATGCGCCCAGTGACCTGTTTCGGCTTGTAGTAGTCGCCGTCCGGAGTCGGAAACACGAGGTCATTGTCTTTGTAGTCGGGACCAAAGAGCCTCTTCTCTTCTTCGAGTTGAGCCCTGTGCTCCGCCAGGACGTTGATCGTCGTTTCGGAGATTCGGACGAAGCGCGACTTTCGCGACTTCGGAACTTTGATTTCGAGACCGTCCTTGGTTTCCGAGACAGACTTGCTGATGGTCACGACACCAGATTTTGGATTGATGTCGGGCCAGGTCAGCGCGAGCTGTTCACCGCGTCGACATCCGCAGTCAGCCGCGAAAACGCTCAGAGCGTAGTAGCGGGTGCCTTGCACACGGTTGAGAAACTTCTCGTAGTCATCCGGCTGAATAAAATCGATCTCCTTCTTGTGCGCTGATGGGCGGTCGACATCGTCCATTGGATTGCGCTCGATCTTCTTCCACTTCACCGCTTTGTCTAGCGCTTGAGAAACCAGAGCGGCGCTTGCACGAACAGTTTTGGGCGAGAGCGGACCGCCTTTAGGGTGCCGCTTTGTCTTCATTCCGCCCCTCGAGAGCAGCGTGGCGAGATCCCGCTCGATACGCTCACAACTTAGCTTCTGAAGAGGCACGCTGCCAAACATGCGGACGCAATAAGCCGCGCGCTTCTCATTTGCTTCACGCGTTGCCTTGCCCCAGTGCGCGGCACCATGCTGCTCAAGCCAAGTACGAAAGAATGCCTCGAACGTACGTGGGTCTTCCTGGACGTCGCTTTCGTTCTTTAGACTTCCTACAGCATCGTGCAAGGCATCTTCCGCTGCGTGTTTAGTCTTGAAGCCTTTCCGTAGGATCTGCCGCCGTCTACCGTCCTCGTAGGGAGTCCCATCGAACACGTAACCCCACGAAATCGTCCCGCTCTTGAGTTTTGTCTTGGTAATTCGGCCTGTCATTTTTTCCCTTTCTTCGTTTTGGTTGCTGGTGGTTTCTTG